>CAZORN010000079.1:0-13220 GCA_964581935.1 uncultured Victivallales bacterium | reverse complement strand
AAGCTGTCCTTTGTTTGTCTTTCAGCGGTCATATCCGGATAATATAAGCGTGAAAAACAACAGCGTCAAGCAGCTTTCCGCGGTTTCTCCTGAATTCAGGGAGAAGAGGTGCGTCCGGAAGATGGATCCGGCCGAAAAAAGACAATTTTTACTCGAAGACATCCACGATCATGCCGTCAAACAGATCCGCGGTTTCCTTCACCATGGGATTCTGAGCGGCTTCCTGCTTCAGCTGCTCGAGTTTCTTTTTCGGAGCTTTTTCTTCGTGCATCCTTTTCTTCATCAGGAAGACAAGATCCGCCTGCGAATCGCCGGCGACGCTTCTCAGATGACGGAGAAGAAAGTCCTTTTCCTTTTCCAGAGCATTCCGCGCGGCGACTCCAAGCTTGTCGTCGAATGCCACGCGGAGGGTCGCGTTTTCGATCTTTTCAGGGAATCCTTCCTTCAGCAGTTCGGCGATGCTGTAGGCCGACGGACGGAGGGAATCGCCCAGTTTTTCCCAGAGGAGTTCCGGAGATATTCTTTCACACAACGGAATGGAGGATTCTTTTTTTTCGACAGGATGGACTTCTTCCGCTTCCGGTTCGACGGCAGCTTCGAGTTCATGCTCGGGGAGTTCCTCTTCCTCTGTCTCCGGTTCGTCAGAGGGGATCTCCGGAACCGGATTTCCCGAAGGAATGACGGAAGCAGCTTTCTGCTCCTGAACGGGTTCCGGTTTATTTTCTTCTGACGGAACAGTTTTTTCCGAAATGACGGGAGAGGCGGGAGCAGGGGAGGGTTCCGGAGGAGCGGCGGGAACCGCAAGAGGAACGGACGCAGAGGACGGAACCGGATTTCCCGGAACTGGCGGAGGCGTTGACGGAACGGACGGAGACGGTCTCGGTTCCGTCACTTTTGAAAGTGACGGAATCTTCTCCGGCACCGGTTCCGTCATTTTTGTATTTTGTTCTGCGGCAACAGCTTTTATCTGCGGAACAACCGGAATCCTGGAAAGTGACGGAAGACTGTCGATTCCTTCCAGTTCTCCGTTTTTGCGGATCTGGTTGAGTCGGGTCAGGAGGTCTTCAATCCGGACGGCATGGGCATGACGCATCGCACGAAGAAGAATGGTCTCGATGAAGACCTGCTTATTGATGGCCTCCCGGAGGAAATAGGAAGAGGCGGAAAGCTGTTCCAGAAGAATCTGGAGGACGTCGGCGTTGGCCTTGGCGGCGAGGGAACGGTAACTCTGGATTTTCTCCTGACTTTCATCCAGCACTGATTTCGGATCGGGAAGAATCAGGGAAAGCATGATGCCGCGAAGCCATGTAAGAATCTCTTCATAAAGGGTTTCCAGATTCTTCCCCTGCTCCGCGAACTGATGGACGGACAGAATTGCGGCGGAACGGTCGTTGGCCAGGATGGAGGAAAGGAGCGATTCCATCTCAGCGGGAGCGGTCAGCCCGAAGAGGGAAAGGGCCTGGGCTTCGGAAATCGTTTCATTGGCGGTGGAATTGCCGAAGAACGAAATAATCTGATCCAGAAGGGATTGCGCATCGCGCATGCCGCCGTCCGCGGCCCGGGCGATGACGTCGAGGGCGGAGCGTGAGATATTGATTTTCTCTTCTTCGGCGATATGAGCCAGACGCTGGGCGATCAATTCGGAGGAAATGCGGGAAAGGTCGAAACGCTGGCAGCGCGAAATGACGGTCGGGAGCACTTTGTTGACTTCGGTGGTGGCGAAGATGAATTTGGCGTGCGCGGGCGGTTCCTCGATGGTCTTGAGAAGCGCGTTCCAGGCGCTTTTGGAGAGCATGTGAACTTCGTCGATGATGTAGATCTTGTATTTGGAAGAGATCGGAAGATGAAGGACGTCTTCGCAGATATCGCGAGCTTTTTCGACCTGGGTATGGGTGGCGGCGTCAATCTCGATGACATCCACGCTGGACTCGTCGGCAATCGCCTTGCAGGAGGAACATTCGCAGCAGGGCTCGCCGTCGATCGGATGCTTGCAGTTGAGCGCCTTGGCGAAGATGCGGGCGGAAGTGGTCTTGCCGATGCCGCGCGGACCGACGAACAGGTAGGCATGGGCAATGCGTCCGGTGACAATGGCATTCCTCAACGTCCGCGCGACGTGTTCCTGTCCGACCATGTCGGAAAAACGCTGCGGACGCCATTTGCGAGCTGTAACCTGATATGCCATTCAAACCTCTTATGGTTGTCTGCCGTTCCGGGAGTTTTTCGCGGTCCGCTGCTCTTCCAGCCTCTCCTGAATGTTGGATGCGGAATTTCCGAGAAGGACAAAAAATTCCTTGGAAAGCGAGCCGTTCATGGTGACGACGGAGCCGGTGTTCTGGAATTTGATGGAATTCGTAAGTTCCTGCATCAGAGCGGGATTTTCATTATTCAGGAAAAGTCCCGCCAGAAGGAGATACTGCTGGAGAATCAGCAGGGTCTGGTTGGCGTCCTGCTGATTGGCCGTCCGGAAATCGCTTTTCAGCACAATATTGTCGCGGCTGCCGAACGAGGCGTTGAAGGAATTGAGCTTCGTGGGGGGAAGAAACGGATTGTCTTCCAGAAATGAATTGTCGGTGACCGCAAAACCGGAGGCAAACGCGCCGGGCGTCTTCAGGAGCGGAAGGAGATTCTGGGGAAGGCCGCGGGGCTCCCTGAAATAGGGGGTGAGCGAATCCTTAGAAATGACGAGAATGTCCGGCGCCAGATACGTCAAAGCGAAAGTTCGGACCCGGACCCTTTCCTTGCCTTTGGAAATACGGCGGGTGGAAAAGGAAACCAGATGGATATCGCGGTTGTTCTGTTTTCCGAGAGAATATTTGACGTCGGGAACTTTGCTTTTCTGGAGGAGTTCGCGGAGACGCTGTTCCGGCATAGCCGTTTTCGCAATGACGTATCCGTCACTTTCCGAAAGAGAGGGCATGGCAATCACCATCGACGAACAGATGTCCTTGACCTTCAGGTTGTTATTCCTGAGAAGCCCCTTGTCCTGTTCCCCGAACATTTTTTCCAGTTTTTCCTGAATGACGGGCATACGGCGGTTCTGTTCCGTCAAATCGAGGAAAAGCGCACAGGCGGAATTCCGGGGAACGAAGGAAAAGAGATCCGAAGCCCGGAGCGGCAGCGCGGCGGAAAAAATAGCCGTCATCCATAGAAAAACGGAAATGTGAAAAAAGATTTTCATGTTTTATTTTTTCCAGAACTTGTTTATTATCAATGATTTTTATAATCTGGGCGCGATATAGAACGGATTTCCTTCCGGATCGGCGAAACGGTAAACTTCAAATCCGACCTTGTCGGCGCAAGCCACGGACGCACTGTATCCGTAAGAGGTCAGCTTGTCCCGGATCCGGGAAAGTCTCTCGGTCCTGTAGAGCCATGCGATTCTTCCGCCCTCATCGGGAACGGGTTCTCCCCATTCCGCCTTTTCCAGATAAAGGGAAGAGTCCGGGCTGATTTTGAATTCGACCCAGAAACTGCTGTCCAGAACGGGCTGTCCCAAATCCAGAATGTCGCGGTAAAAGGCCTTGCACAACTCCAGATTTTTTACCTTGATGACAATACCCAGACGCGAACTTTCCATAACCGCAACTTTTCCGAACGACTGTCCTTAGATGTTTGATTCTCCATGAAACTATCTGACAATAGAACACTCCAACGCCGAAAAATCAAATCGGAAAACATTTTTTTTCAAAAAGGTCAGCCTTCCAGAACCACGGTGGCCACCGCATAATGCTTTTCGTGGCTGATGGAAAGAAAAGCGTTTTTGACGCCGACGGAATCGGCCGTGTTCCGGGCATTGCCGGACAGCGAGAGGAGGGGACGTCCGGAAAGAGGATCCCGGAGAATCTCGATGTCGGTAAAGGAACATTTCGCGCCGATGCCGCAGCCGAGAGCCTTGGACAGAGCTTCCTTGGCGGCCCAGCGTCCGGCGATGTAGGAAATGCAGCCCTCGCTTTCGGCGATTTCACGGGGAGTGAGAAGGCGTTCCAGAAAATGCTCCGCGTGTTTCCGGACGATTCCTTCGATGCGCCGCATGTCGGCAATGTCGGTTCCGAGTCCGAGGATCATGGTTCACTCCGCATTTAAAAGTCCGTGGTCTACGAAACTGAAGGCATCCGTACGGGAAACGATCATGTGGTCCAACAGTCTGATTTCCAGCGATTTGAGGGCCGCCCGGACATCCTCCGTAAACTTTTTGTCCGCTTTGGAGGGGAGGGTGACTCCGCTGGGGTGGTTGTGGATGATGATGACGCCGGCCGCCTTTTTGCGGAGGGCGTTGACCGCGACGTTCCGGGGATAGATCACCGCATAATCCAGGGTTCCGCGGGAAAGGATTTCGGACCCGATGACGTGATTTTTGGAGTTGAGGCAGATGAGCATCATCATTTCGTCGGGGTATTCCGCCAGCTTCATCCGCGCGTAATTCTGAAGCTGGTCCGGGGAGGAGATCACATCGGTGTTCTTCATCCTGCCGTCCAGATACCGGACGCAGAGGTCGCGCATGAGTTTGAGGAGAAGCGCGGAGTTTTCGCCCATGCCGTCCACCTCGCAGAGCTCATGGAGTTCGGCGTCTAGGATGCCGCCGAGGTCCTTGAACCGCTTCAGGAGTTCGCGCGCAATGGGCTTGACGTCCCGCCGCTGAATGCAGTAGGTCAGGAGCAGTTCCACCATGTCGTATTCCGGAAAACCGTCGCCGCCCGCCTTGAGGTATCGCGCGCGCAACCGTTCCCGGTGTCCTTCCTTGAGTGATCGTTCCACGCTTCCGCCGTCCTTTTCCCTGAAAAAAATGTGCTGAAAAATAGCATGTTTTCCCCGGAAAGTCAACCGGAAAGAACGTTTCCACCAAAAATATTCCGTTCCCGGGTATTGCGTCAGATGGAGATTTCTCAAAGAGGGCAAACCCGTTTGCCGAGGTGCAGGGGATCTTCCCCTGCCGCGGAGTGGGAGGGCGCGAAGCCCTCCTGTTCTTTGTCATTGCGGCGGCGTGTCCCCCGCTGACGGACGAGCGATGAAGGAGCGAGAGCCGCCGCTCCCGTAATGTTGCCTTCCGAGAATGCCCGGAGCTCTCGAACTTGATGAATCAAGTTCTCGTCCTTGAGCGGTGGAACCGCTCCGGGCAGGAATTTCGTGTTTTGCACGACCAGCCTTCGTGGCTGGACCGCGGCAAGGCTGAGAGCCTTGCATGACACTCCTTTGAGAAATGAAAATGCTTCACTGACGCAATACCTCCCCGGGGTTCATGCCGGTCGGAATCTTTAAAGATGGCAACCCCGTTTGCCGGGGTGCGGGGAATTTTTCGCCGACTCCATATTCCACCAATCCGGCTCAAGAAAAAAAATTTCTGTCCGCAGCTTGACAAATCCTCCGGCGGTGCTATATTCTTTCTGTGCCCAAACGTATGGGCAATTCATGAACAGCCTCAAAACAAGGTGAAAAAGAAGCCATGGCGGTCACGATCAAAGACATTGCGAAACTGGCGAAAGTGGACGTGGGTTCCGTCTCGCGGACCTTGCGCAATCATCCGGAAGCGATGCGTCTGCGCGAGGAAACACGCCTCCGGATCCGCCGGATCGCGGATGAGCTCGGGTATCACCGGAACCAGCTGGCGGCGGCCGTCCGCACGGGCATTGCCAAAACCATCGCCATCATCCTCTCCGACAATGAATACAGCGCGATGCAGTTCACGGGCATCATGCGGGAAGCTATGAAATTCGGGTTTGACGTTAAACTTTACTCCGATTCAGAACCGGAAAAGACCTTTCTGAAGATTCTGGAAAACCAGATCAAAAACGTGATCGTGCTTTCCGCCTGCGATCCCCTCCGCGAAAAGGCGGCGTGTTTCGCCCGGAAATACGGCATCCGCCTGGTTTACGTCTCCGAATATTCGCATGGGGAATTTCCGGCCATCAACATCGACAACTTCGCCGCCGCGGAAATGGCAACGGACTATCTGGTCCGGTGCGGACACCGGAAAATTGCCCTTGCCTGCGCCCAGCACGATCTGCATTCGGACCAGGATTTCGGGCGTAAATACATTCTGGAACGGCACAACGGATTCATCCATTCCCTGAAAAAAGCCGGGATCAGGCCCGATCCGAAACTGCTGGGATGCACGGAAGACCTCCGCGGATACGCGAAACGAATGTTTTCCCTGCCGGAAACGGAACGCCCGACCGCTGTTTTCGCCATTGGCGATTCCTGCGGAATGATCGTTGAAAACGTCGCCGTCGAAATGGGGCTGAAAGTGCCGGACGATGTTTCCGTCATCGGATTCGGCAATTCCGAATTAATCTGTCTTATGGCACACGCCGAACTCAGCAGCGTCGGCCCTTCCCTCTCGAACACCGAATACGGCGAAATGGCCGTCAGGCTCCTTTTCAAGCTACCCGGCGGAATTGAACCGGATGCAGACAACAATTGCCTGATCCGTCCGAAATTGTTTATCCGAAAGTCCGTCAAAAATAGAAACCAGTCAATGGAGGTGATGCCATGACCGATTCAAAAGAAAGAAAAACAGCTTCCTGCAATTTCACATTGATCGAGCTCCTTGTCGTTGTTGCGATCATCGCGATTCTGGCGTCGATGCTGCTGCCGGCGCTGAACCAGGCCAAAAAAACCGCGCGGAACGTCGATTGTCTCGGCAAACAGAAGCAGATCTACATCGGGTTCAAAATCTATGAAAGCGACTACAAAGACTGGGCCCCCGGAGAATATTACCTCAAAAACGATTATTATGCCAGTTTCGTGATGCTTTTTGCCAACGCCGGAGTCTGGAAATACGATTCGACCAAATTCATCAACAAGCCCTTCGTCTGCGAAGAAGCGGTCAATTACGCCGTGGAGACCAAGACCGCCAACTACATGAACGGAAACCTGTATTTTTCGGCAGGAACCAATTATCACCTCATCGGCAGCAAGGACACGCCGATCGGATTTCCGCAATATTACCAGAAATACCGGAACGGGTGGATCGCCGAAAAGGTTCCGACCTCAAATCCCGCTGGAACCGCCACCTTCTTCAAACCGGGCTCGACCAATTTCCCCTCCGCGCTGGGGCTCGTCATGTGCAGCAGCGGCTATGCCGATTCGTTCTTCCGCTACTATCATCGCGGCGGGGTGAATCTGCTGTTCTGCGACGGAAGCGCGCGCAACACGCACTCAAGCCAGATGGGCGTCTACCGGGTTTCCACGATCTGGTATTCGTGGCCGGCGAACGGATGCCCCGACCGAATGGTCAACATATCCAGTCTCTGAACAGAAGGAAAGGAAAATCATGATGACTGTCCAAAAAATTCTATTTTCTCTCATTGTCTCCGTTTCCTCCGTGTTGGTTTCGGGCGCGGATTACATGCTGACGGACAACGGAAAACCCAATGCCCGCATTCAATCCAATCCGAATCCGGCCGCACCCGAATTCGCCGCCGTCACGGAACTCCAGAACTATATCAGGAAAATCTCCGGCGCCGACGTGAAGCGGACCACCTATCCGGGCGTATTATGGCAGACAAGGTCCGACTCTCCGGAAGCTGTTGAAATCCTGCCGGTCACGCTCGAAAACGGCAAACATCTCCTGCCCGCCGCGGTCAAGGCGAAGCTCGAAGCCACGGACAATCCGGACGCTTTCTACATCAAAACCGATACCGGAAACGGCAAGACCGTCTTCATCGCCGGAAAGACTCCGCAGGCGGTGCTTTACGGCGCGCTCACATTCATCGAGGATTATCTCGGCGTCCGCTGGTTCCACGCCGGAGAGGAAGGCGAATACTGCCCCCAAAACAAAACCATCCGGCTGAGCGAGATCGACGATTTCCGCCAGCCCTGGATGAAGGAACGTTCCATCGGGGTATGGACGAAATCGGTCCTCCCGTTCGACTTTGAAAATTATGAGACCTGGCTCACACGGAACAAGTTCACCTGGAACATCAATCATGCCTACTCCGATAAAACCCGTCTTCAGCTCGACAAGGCAACTTGCGGAAACAAGCCCATCGGGGGAGGCGGACACCTCACGTTTGAAGTTTCGGTGCCGCAGAAGCTTTTCGCCTCGCATCCCGAATATTTCCCGCTCAAAAACGGCAAACGCGTCTGCGAGGAACGCTCCCAGCGCTGCCTTTCCAATCCCGAAGTCCAGAAAATGGTCATCGATTACGTCACCCGCCATACCGCCTACGGCGGCGAATTCGACATCGGATACCACGATTCAACAGACGGCTGGTGTTCGTGTCCGGAATGCGTCAGGATGGGCACCGGCGACGCCACCGGAAAATTCTCCTATTCGACGCTGGCCCATCGGTTTACAAAACTGGTTTCCGACGCCGTCCTGAAGCGCAATCCGGATGCGAAACTGTCATATATGATGTATTCCCAGTTCCGCCCGCTCCCGGACATCAAAGACTTCAAATATGACGCACGGATGCTCGGCGTCTATTGCCCGCACCAGCGGTGCTATGTCCACGCATTCGACGACGCGAACAGCGACTGCAACAAGTTCTTCCTCGACGAATTCATGAAATGGAAAAATATGGGCTCGAAAATCGGATTTTTCGAGTATTACTGTTCCGCAAATTCCCCCTATGCCCCGATGGAATACATTCTTGCAAAAGACATGCGTTTCTTCAAGAAAATGAACTTCGCCTCATGGCACGAGGACTGCACCTATCCCGACGCCCAATATCCCCTTTCCAACTGGCCCCTCTACTGGGCCGCGGGCAAACTCATGTGGAATGCCGACCTCGACATCAACCGTCTGATGGACGAGGCGTACACGCTCTACTACGGCGCGGCCGCGGAACCCATGAAAAAATATCAGCAGTACCGGCGCGAACTCTGGGAAACCGCACCCGGACACGCCCTCTACGGCGGTCCGAAACGCTACGCCTACTGTCTCGCGGTGCCCGGGGCGGAAAAACGTCTCCTCGGGTATCTGGAGGAAGCGAAAAAGCTGGCCAAGGGCGACCGGATTCTCCTCAAGCGCATCGGAAACGATGAAGATTTCCTGAAAAAATACTGGATCGCCGGAGCCGATGAACTGAAAAAATTCTCTTCCGGACAGAATTTCATCCCGGTGGCCAGAGCCGACGGAAAAATCACGATTGACGGCTCTCTGGACGAGGACGTCTGGCGCGGAACTTCGTTCGTCACCGGGTTCAAGGACATGAAAACCAAAGAGGAACCCATCGAGGAAACGCGCATCCGGGTCCTCTACGACAAGGACAACTGGTATATCGGCATCGAAGGCATGACCGAACACGCCTGGGGCAAGCCCGTCGCGAATGTCACGGACCGTGACGGCAACGTCTGGCAGGACGACTCCGTCGAGACCTTTTTCCAGCCCCCGAACACGGGCGATTCCTACCAGCTCATCGTCAATTCCCTCGGCACGCTCTGGGACGGCAAAATGCACCAGAAAGACCAGTATGATTCAAAGGCCGAAATCACAACCCGCGTGCTCAAGGACCGTTATGTGATCGAAATGCGCATTCCGGTCAAGCCGATGGGACGCGACTCGATCGCAAACGGGGAAGTCTGGAAAATGCACTTCTACCGGAACGTTCACAACCTCCAGCCGCCGAACAACACCGAGGGAATCGGGCTGGATGCCGCGCCTCCCCATGAACAGACCCGCTACCGCAGCGCCACCATCGGGAAAAATGTGTTCATGAACGGCAATTTCGTCGAAGTGGTTCCCGTCAAGGAAAACGATAAGAAAAATTACACTTCGCCGGAATTCGCGAAAAGCTGGAGCGGCAATTCGGTCGGGATCGTCAAAGGAGAAAACAACCGGAATTCAGTTGAACTGAAACACTACATGGTTTCATGGCTGGACCTCACGCCGGCCAGAGACTGTCCGCAGATTCTCCGGGGAGAAATCGCGGCCTCCGGAAAAGGGACGCTCGATTCCCACATCAGCGGCTGCATCCGCAAGCCCGACGATAAAAAGGCTTTCGGGCATGAAATCAAACTCAAGCTGATCGAAAAAGGAGCTCTTTCGGACAAAGTCCGGACGTTCCCGTTCGAGGTCGAAATTCCGCCGTATTTCCAGGGATACTTCTACCTCTATTCGCCGGACGCCAGAATCGATTATATTTCAGGCTCGCTCAGCCCGAAAAAATGAGAAGACCCGGGGAAAGAAAAACCTTGAAGGATCGCTTATAGGCCGCATTGAGGTCAACGCAAATTCAGAAATGCGACGTTTCGGGTAGGTTCGGCAGTCCCCTGCAGAACTGAAGGGAAAAATTCAGTTCGCGACGGAGTCACGAACCTACCTCGGTTGGCGCCTGATCGAATGAGCGTCCGGAAGTCATGAACGCTTTCCCTTATTCCCCGTTCCGGACACTTCCATCGACAATCCGGAACCGGCGGGCTTTTTTCAGATTCAAATCTTCCGAAACCTCCGTCAGAGCAAAAAAGGTCTGTCCCGCCGAGGCGATTTTCGTGAGAAAAGCTTCTTTTGTACGGGCGTCCAAATCCCCGGTGGCGTCGTCGACGAGAACCACGGTGTCCTTGAGTGCGCCTTGAGTGCGCCGGACCGCTTCCAGTTCCGCCAGTTTCAGCACGAGAGACGCCATGCGGCATTGTCCGCGAGACCCGAAAAACCGGAGATTTTTTGTCGCATGTATAAACTCAAAATCATCCAGATGCGGTCCGAAGGAAGTGAATCCGCGGACCATGTCGCGCGGGATTTCCGCCTCCGCCTTCTTGAGATAAAATTCCTGATTTTCGGTTTCTCTGATGCAGCGCATCCGGATGCTGAAGTCGGTGAGCGGAGGAGAGATTTCTCCGATCATTTCGTGCATCAGGTCCGAGAGCAGGGAACAATAGGCCTTCCGTTTGCGCACAATCAGGGACCCGGAATCCGCAAGGACAGAAGAATAGGAATACAGGATATCGCGGTCGTTTTTTTTGCTTTTCAGCAGGTAATTTCTGGAGCGGAGCACGGAGGAATAATTCTGGAGCGCGGTGAAATATTCCCGGTCGAGCATGGAAATGAACATGTCGAAAAAACGTCTCCGCAGCTGGGAGGGCCCGTTGATGATCAGGGGGTCGTCCGGAAGAAAAGCGACGGTTTTGATTTTGCCGGTAAAGTCGCTGGCCTTGGAAACGGGCGTATGGTCGAGCTGGAGACTGCGCACGTTTCCGGTCTCGATTTCCAGAAGGGATTTCCAGCCGGCGGGACGCGAAAACATCAGGGAAAGGCGGAAGCTCACGGCTCCGATTCTCTTCATTTCCTGAATTCTGGAGGTCCGGAAGGAACGCAGATTCGCCAGGTAAAAAATGGATTCGAGAAGACTGGTTTTCCCCTGTCCGTTCGATCCTTCGAAAATGACGGAAGCGGAATCGAAATCCAAAGAAGCCGCTCCAAAATTGCGGAAGTCCTTCAGATTCAACTGTTCTATGATCATTTCAGGAAGTCCGGGACTTTTTTTTGACGGAAATGTGACCGGAGAAAATGACGGTTGTTCCGTCATTTCCGGGGAGGGAAATGGTCCCGTTTTTGTGGCATTCCGGGAAAGATTTCAAAACGGGAAGTCCTATTTTGAACTTCACCGGGGAAGACGAATAATTGATCATGACGCAGATCGTATTTTTTCCGTCGAAATGCTCGGTGATCCCTACGGATGAGGGTTTTCCGGGAAAGGACACCCTTCCGCCGGATAGTTCAAAAACCTTCCGATGAATCTTCCAGACTTCATTGCGGTTGTCCAAAGCGGAATTTTCCGGAGGGACGCTCAAAAAGAAAACTTTTCCTTTGCCGTAAGAGGACTGGATGAGAACAGGCGCGCCTTCCGCGTCCCTCGCAAGGACTTTGCCTTTGCCTGCGATCAATTTCTGCGTGATGGGAGAATCGCAGACAAATTCACGGGACTCTCCTTCCAGCCGGAAAGAGGTGCGGGAGGGATTCATCGTGCGATAATCGATCCGGCATCCGAAAACGTCCTCAAACGGCTGAAGCACTCCATCCGAACATGTTACAAACAAAGAGGCTCCCTTTTTCACTTTTCCGAGGAGCTCATCGTAACGGTGCTTGTCCATCACGCGGAACCCGGAAACGGCAGGCATGAGGTAGAAATTCGAGTCCGGCAGAGGAGCGGCGGCAAAAGTAAACTCGATTTCAAAACCCGCCTGCTTTGCAAGATAAAATGAGGCATAGGCGGTTTTCCAGTGATCTTGCCCGAAAGTCAGAATGCAGACGGCATCCGTTTTTCGGGGAGGAAGTTTGTCGAAAGGAAGAGTTTTCAGGTATTCGACAAATTCCGACATGGTTTCAGCCGTTTTTTTTGGCTTCCGGTCCGCGGTGAAAAGCCCGAGTTCACGTTCCATTCCGATCCAGTCGTAGGGAGGGTGCTTCAGAAGAGTCTGATCGAAAGCGCACCACCAGAGGTATCCGCGCAGATCGTGAGCCCAGGCGGAAAACAGGGAGGAACGCATGTTGGACGCGGCCCGTTCATCGCTGCACTGCATGGGTCCGAGAGAACCCGCCTCCTCGATGAAACAGGGTTTTCCGCCGACATTTCCGTAAAGAAGCGACTCCGCCGTGGAGTGGAGGGTGGACGGCAGTTCATTCAATGCCGAAAGATTGCAGAATGAGGTGAAAAGCGGATAGGGATGTGTGGTCAGAATGTCGACAAGTTCCGAATGTTCCCGGATATTCCACGACTGATCTCCGTCCACCTTGAGACCATGCATTCCGGAAACCACCGGCCGAACATTGTCTTCCAGACGGATGGCGGAAACGATGGAATTCGTCCAGAGCCACGCGGATTCCGGCTTCATGTTGAACTGGAGACAGTTGCATTCATTGCCGAGATCCCAGGCGAGAATGGATTTCTGAACTTTCATTCTCTTTACGAAGCAGCGGACAAACTTCACCTGAAGGCGGATTGACTCCGGGTCGGTCAGAATATCAACACCTTCCAGAGCAGGCGGAACAAAAGTGCGTCCGCTCATCCAGCCGGTTATAATTCCGACGATGAGAGAAATTCCATTTTTTTCAGCTATTTTGCAGAGGGTTGCAAACCGTTCCAGCATAACGGGATCGACTCCGGCGGAGCCTTCTTCCGTGTCCGACAGAGGATTTCCCCGGAAACGAAGCTCCATTTTGAGTCCGCCCGCACCGAGCATCCTCTCCATCGGCTGGAAATCAGGCCACAGGGGAAAAACACGCAGAACTTTCATCCCTTTTGAAGAGCAAACCTCCAGATCTTTGCGGACGACTTCTTCCG
>CAZORN010000078.1:0-13469 GCA_964581935.1 uncultured Victivallales bacterium | reverse complement strand
AAGAGTCAAAACGCCGGTTCCGGGTGACATTTGCACCAATGGGAAACATGTTGGGATCATCAGTGGCAAAGGAAAAACAATTTCTGCCTCCAGTGATGGAGTGGTTGAAAATGACTGGGGGTTCAGAAAAGGAGAGAATTACAGATACTACCGAGACAAACGGCCTCAGGGAAAATTTCAAGGAAAAAAGTAATTCATGCAAGAAAATCTACGACAATTCTTCTCCGGAAGACGAATTCTGTTTTTCCTGATTCCGGGATTTCTGATTTGCGCGGCTGCCATTCCTTTTTGTCTGCACGATTTTGTTCCCGGCGGACAGGCCCTGCTGGACATTCTGGTCGGGAAAGGGGCATTCGGACGAAGGCAAAACGATATGACGGTCAAAGTCGACGGACAAGAACAACCGGTCCGTAATTATGTTGCAAACCTTTATCCGGGTGGAAACCGTTCGGGCAAGGAGCGCACCGTCATTCTGACAGGGCTTGTCCTGAAAAAACGGGAGAACGGCAAGCCGGAAACCGTGAATTGGAAGGTTGGGCGTGATTTTGTCGGAGGAACGCACGATCATGAGGCGGTCTTTCTCCCGGCACGCTGGGGACTGCTTGCCGGAGAAGGCGTTCATACCACGTATCCGATTGAAGACGACATAAAAGGATTCGATGCCGAATATACCATCGTTGACTATGGCGCTTTCCTGAATTACAGCATTGCCTTTCCCTCGGGAAAAGGAACAAAGACGATTGTTTTTTCGATTCCAAAGGAAATGCTCGGAATCAGGAATGCCACACTTCGGAAACCCTTGCACGTTTTGCCGTATCGTTTGCGTGAAAAGACTCAAGACTCGAAAGAAAAACAGGAAATCGGAAGGGATGATTCCGAGTGAAAACGACATTGGATTTTTTTCTTGGCAACATCAACTTGGAGTCAACGAATGAAATTCTTTTTCGATTTGCCGACTATGAGTATCAGATCAGCTACTGGGGACGATACATTCTTGTAGAAGGCAGTAAAACACATGAAGCGGAAGAATTCTGTTTTTCTGAAACCGGAAAATCTTTGATTGAGGCATTGTTGGATGCCTCTCCCAGAGGAATAACTATACGGAAAATCCTAACCCATTTGTCGAAAAATGACTTGATGATTACGGAATAATTCTGGAGAACAAGGAGACTTCCATGGAAAATCGTTAAGTAAAGTGCGGATGTCTTTCGATTGAGAAAAACGCATACTGGAGCGAATGGCTCTCGGTGAACTACACTCCGGGAAACATTCCGCAATTATGCGAACATCCTGAAGACGGCTGGGATGAGCCCTCGGAAGGAGAAACCGTCCAATATAAGGTCATACGAGAGAAGCGTATTTTATAAAATTGTATACTATCGAATTCCCCGTAAAAGAACCAAGCGAATACGGGGGATTCATTTTTCAGGGCAAGGTAAGAAAGTGAAAATATTTGAGAAAAATTGCTTTACAAAGGAATCATGGCTGACGGGATGCGCGGTGGTTCTACTGATGATTGCGGGGCTATGTCTGGTGCACATTCATTCCTGCGTGATGGTATATGACATCCTCTTCGACCGCAAGGATCTGGGGGTGAAAATCGGAGAAATCGGAGTAACGGTCGATTCCCGGAAAACAGTACACTCAGTATTTCGTGTCCGGGCGCATTGTGACTTGAACTCCCCGCTGGAGGAGTGTCTGATCGTTTACAAAGTTCCGGTTTCAAAAGATTTTCTTTTCGGCATATGCTCATTGAAAGTCGGGCCGGACTGGGTTGCCATTTTCAACGATTCATGGACGGAATGTCTGCCCCTTGGAAAATGGATCTTCATGAGCGATATGACGTATCCGAGTTACTTCATCGAAGGCGACATGAAAGGAATGGATGCAAAATATGAAGTGGAGGAGGAAGGGGCTTTTTTTCATTACCGGATTGATCCTGGAGGGGGTCCTTATACATCAAGGATTGAATTCCGTATTGCGAAGATATGGCTGAATGGAATTCCTGTTCGGAAGCCTTTCCCGGGCAGGAAGCAGGAAAACAAAAAAGTCATTGTTTTTCCTTACCGACTCTGGAAAGATGCAGATAAGAATTCCGGGGTAGGTTCTGAAAAATGAAAATTAAAATTGCCAATCAAAAGCTCTCGACCGAAGCCGCAGAGGCATTCATTAATCATATTCTCTATTATGCCAATTCGCTGGCGAAAAGACTGGAATGTCAGGACAAATATTATCGCGGATCTTCCGGCGCTTATCATGAAGTTCTGCATATCATTCAACACTGGGGGACGCAAGCCGGGATAGTCTGGAACAAGGATCTTGCTCAATGGGCGGACGATCATCTTCAGTGTCCGTCCAATGCAATACCGAAGAAGCACAGCTCGCTGAGAATCAAGATCAGATCGGGAAATGTCACGTCTGCAAAAATTGAGCAGATGATTCAGGACTTGTTTGACTCTGCGGAAAAAGCGGCGGAGAAGTATGATATCCGAAGCGACTTCCAGCAGGGCATTGGGCAAACCTATACGGAAGTTCTGGACAGCATCCACAACCAGGGAATTATTGAAAATGCCAGAATCAACTGCAACCTTGAAAAATGGGCGGTAAAACATCTGGCATGAAACCGGCATGCAAAAAGAACAGGACTTGGATATGAAAAAAACTTTTCTGGATCATTTTCTGGAGTATGTCAATTCCCCGGAAGGATTCAACTGTGTCGAATTTCAATATGGAGGAATTACCTATCAGGTATCATCGGGACATCTCATTTGCTATACCGATAAACAAGGAAAAGAACACGAATTCGCTTTTCCAAAGGATCTGAACGTTCTATTGGATGTTAAAGTGTTACATGACGGAAAATCGTTACGGGAAGTTTGGAGAAAATACTCCGAATTTGAACTGTTTCCGGAATTTTATTGATGTTCGATAATCAAAGTGAACATAAAAAATGAAAATGAACTGAGGAAAACAAAATGAAGTGCAGACCGAAAGTCATCATCCTTACAGTCACAATTATTTTATTTTGCGCTTTTGGATGGTTCTTTTTTGCCTCCGGCCTGTTTTTCTTACCGATCACTTTCTTTTTCCCGTCGCTGACGCCGTTTGCGGATCAATGGTTCGGAGAAAAAGTAAAAAGGTTTGAAAGAATTGCGGTCATCACGGTCTCGTCCGATAATCAGCATGAAGATGCCTTTTTATATGCGGCCAGCGGTGAAAAATTGATGATTCTGGGGCCGGTTTCATTTTTCTCGCACTTATCATCGGCTTATCTCAAGCTCAATTCAGATTCTCTCTACAATTTCGTTGAATTACATAGTTATTTCTCAAAAAAATATATACTCCTTACGAAAGAATCCGATGGTATTGTCGCCGACATTTCCAATGACATGGACGCCTGGAATGCTGAATACACCATCACGGACCACGGTTCAAGGCTGGACTATATGATTGTGTTTTCGCCGGAGAAGAAAATTCAAAAGATCACATTTTCCATTCCGAAGAAATATTTTTCATCGGATACCATTCAAAAGGAACAGCCGCCGCAGATCCATTCCCTTCCATTCCGTTTGAAAGAAAAATAAGGATAGAGCAGAACTGTATCAAATTGAAAAGAACTTAAAATCATGAAAACCTTTCTGGAAAAATTCTACGAAAAAGTCGCTACGGAAAAGAACTTTAACTGTATCGATTTTGAATACGACGGCATTGAATATCAGGTTTCCGACGGGCATTTTATTTGTTATACAGATAAAAGCGGGAAATACCATGAATACGGTTTTCCGAAAGACATTGAGGTTCTCCTTGATGCAAAAGTCTTGCCGGGAGACAAATCGCTGCGCGAAATATGGGGCTCCATAGAAAGCGAAGAAATTCCTTCGTATTGGTATTGAGCCCGAAGGGAAACAAAGAAAAAACAGCCCGGAGCCGCCGGAAACATTCCGAACCGGTGCGCGGCCTCAAAAGATCGGATCACACGCCGAAAAGCCTGCGGAATTCGGGAATGGAGACCTGTTCGCCATATTCCGAAAGCTCAAAGGTTTCAGCCTGTATGACCTTTCGTCCGGCTTCTCCGTATTCTTCCACAAGCGTGGTTCGGGCAAAGTCCGCGGCCTCACGGAAACGTTTCCCCCAGTTGTCGTCCAGCCATTTCTTCTTTGCGTTCCAGTCGGCGGGGTCTATCCGGAAATTTTTGTATCCCTTGTCCCATGGGAGCCATTCATAAAACTGGGAAACATGGCAGTCCAGCATTCTGTATTTGGTTTCCAGAACGGAATCGATCTCGACGGCGGCATCGGCACGGACCGGACGGGGATCCCGGAAACGGTCATAGGAATAGGCGAAAACGGGATTTCTGTCCGGGATCGGCGTGTCGGAACAATAGAGAGGAACCTTCAGCAGATAGGCGGCGTCCATGACAAGCTGTGCGGTGTTGCGGTGATCCGCATGATAGTCGCATGTCCGATGGGAAATGACGACATCGGGACCGCAGCGGCGGATGATGCGGATGATCTCCTCCCGGTTCGCCAGAGTGTTTTCCAGTTCGCAATCGGAGTGGTTCAGAACCTGATATTCGACCAGGTCCGCGATTTTCGCCGAAGCCTGGGTTTCGGCAAAGCGGCGTTTTGCAAGCTCCTTGTGAGACATCGAGTAGTGCCCGCAGTCGCCGTTGCAGACGGAGATGAATTTCACCTGATGTCCGGCACGGATCAGTTTGACCGCCGTTCCTCCCATCAGAAGATCGGAGTCATCCGGATGAGCTCCGATAAAAAGAAACCGGTTAGACATTTTCACTCTCCTCATTCCGGCCTTCAGCGGTCGGAGACTGTCTTTATTTTGATGCTGTTCAAGCTGTCGGCGGCAAAAAATCGAAAACCGGCAGAGGCGTCCTGAGGCTCCTCCCGGATTCCAGACGATGAAACCTGACGGGAAATATACACTCCCATGGTCCATCTTTCCAGTGCCTTTCTGTCCGGAACGCCTTTTGCCGCAGAGAAGGTTCATCATTCCCTGCCGGAAACGCCTTTCCAGTCCTTTTCATGTCTTTCCGGAGGCTTTTTCAGCCTTAAAAATAAAAAAATGCGATTTTTTTATTTCAAGCACTTGAAATTTATTTATTTTTCGTTATAATTATAAACAGAGAGATCAAAATCACGATGGTTTTAAAGAGAGAAAAATCACGATGATTTCATTGAAGGAAATAGGAAAAATCTGCGGGCTTTCGGAGTCGACCGTGTCCAAGGCGCTCAAAGGCAACCCTGCCATCCGGCATTCCACGATGCTGCGGGTGATGGAAGTTGCGCGCAAATACGGGTACCAGCCGAACGCCATGGTGCATTGCATGCAGACCGGTCAGAGCCGGAGCATCGGCATTGCCTACAATGATTTCTGCTGCCAGTTCGCGGGACAGGTGATGGAAGGCATCCAGCAGGTTCTCCATGAAAACAATTATGACTCCTTCGTCATTCAGTGGGACAAGCTGGTCAAGGATAAGATTGAACTGCTGGGGCGTTTTGCACGCCGCCGTGTGGACGGCATTCTGCTGTTTCCTCCGGCCGCGGCGGACCCGAGCGAACGGCTGGCCGAACTGCGCAGCATTCATTGTCCGATCGTGGTGATCGACCAGCGCTGGCCGGGACATGAGTTCGACTATGTGGGCTGCGACAACCGCAAAGGGATGTACGAGCTGGTCTCTTTTCTGATCGGACGCGGATACCGGAAATTCGGCATGATCGGTTTTCCGGGGGTGAGCACCGGGGAAGAACGCCGGAGCGGCTTTCTCGACGCCATGTTTGAACACAAACTGCCGATCGACGCCACCCTGCTGTCCGACACCCCTGAATCCATCCGGAACGCATACGGCGTGGCTCACTCCCTTCTGGAACGCACCGACCGCCCGGACGCCCTGGTCTGCTTCAACGACTATATCGCAAGGGAAGCCATCAACGCGGCGCATGACCTCGGAATTTCGGTGCCGGAAGAGGTTGCGATTACCGGCTTCGGCAATCTGCCGCTGTGCGAGCTGGTCCGTCCGCGTCTTTCCACCGTGGATCAGTTCCCCTATGAAACCGGGGCCTCGGCAGCCGGGCTTCTGCTCGAAAAAATTTCAAATACTGGAAAAAACGAGCGGCGCGATGTGATTATCGAAACAAAACTGATCATAAGAGAGTCTAATCGTTAAAGGGTATTAATTGAAAGGAGTCGTTATCATGAAAACAAAAAATCTCCAGAGGAAAATGCGGTTTACTTTGATTGAGCTCCTCATTGTAATTGCCATCATTGCCATTCTGGCCTCCATGCTTCTGCCTGCGATCAATAAGGCGCGCGAACGTGCCAAAGCCACGCAATGCGTCGGCAACCTGAAACAGGTCACGGCGGCCTGTCTCATGTATGCGGACGACTACAAAGGATTTCTGACCGCGCCTCAGCTCAGGGCGAACTACTTCTGGTCCAACCTGTTTGCCGACTACAGATATCTGCCCGCAAACAACATATACCTCTGTCCGAATCAGGAAGTGAAACGTCCGTGGAAGAACAATTCCGATGCTCTTTACACGTATGGACTGAACCGGAATATTGACCGGGACAACCGGGACAATCCGGGTGGATTCTACACAAACATTTATGCGGCCCGCAAACAGGCTCCGTCCATCACGTGGCTTGTCGGCGACAGCATCCGGACGAAAAACGCCACCTCCATCGCGTTGAAGCAGCCCTGCGCCATTCTCAGCTGGAACAACGGGGGCGAAGGAATTGTCTCCCTCCGGCACAGCCTGCAGGCCAATCTGGGATTCATCGACGGCAGTGCGCGTTCGAACGATGCAACGAGGATGCACCGGATCAATCCGCAGTTCGAAGAGTGGTATCTGAATGACGCCGTCAGGATCGTGGCTCTGCCGCCTTTCTCTCTTTAATCCCTGAAATACGGACTGAATCAAAAACGCCAGACGCGGGCTTCCCGCAACAAGCTGAAAGGTATCTCTGAATATGAAGCGGAAACAATTACTGACGGGAATCGCGGTCCTTGCCGGCATCGCCGCTAACGGAGCGCCTTCCTTCTCCAATCCTTCTTTTGAACAGGGAACCGGCGGATACTGGATCAACAATCCGTCCGCCGCAAGGATCGATCCGGGCGACTCCACCGACGGCAGGCAGAGTCTCGGAATCAAGGTGGTTCCCGGTAAGACCGTCAGTGTCGTCCAGGGCGTCGCATACGAACCGGACAAGGTCTACCGCATCGGATTCGATGTGAAAGGGACGGACGCGCAGCTCCGCCTTCAGGTGATGCTTCAGGGAAAGAAACCGCTTCAGTTTTTCAATGACCCCGAGCTGAAAAAGACGATTGAACCCACCGCGGAATACAAGCGCGTGGTTCTGGAAATCGGGCCATTCCCCGCGAAAATCGGCGCAAACGATGTAGTCAAACTGATGATCTACTTCAATGTAACCGGAGAGAAAGACTCCGGAAAAATCAATCTTGACAACCTCACTCTTGAGTTGAAGGACGCGACAAAAACCGTCGCGGAACCCGCAAAGACGGCCGCGGAACCGGCTCCGGCGCCGGTAAAGGAAGCATCGGGCTCACTCTTGAAAAATGGCTCCTTCGAACAGGGGGTCGCCCCTTACTGGATTAATATCCGAAAGAATGCGGAGCTGGACAGCATCTCCGCCACTCATGGAAAGAACAGCCTGAAAATCACTCCGGAGGATAAACGGGTCGATGTGGCGCAGGATGTTCCGATGAAGGCTGGACAGGGTTACGTCGTCCGCTTTGACGCCAAAACCACCGCGCCGGAAAAAGGCCCTGTCCTGAGACTGGAAGTGCTTCTCCGCGGAAAGGCTCCTCTCACCTTCTTCACTCCCGTCGGGGATCAGAAAAATTTTGCCGAACCGGTAAAGCTCGGAAAGGATTTCAAGAGTTTTGAATATGAAGTCGGACCTTTTCCGGAGAATTGGCGCGGGACTCCGGTGGAAAGCCTGATGTTCTACTGGCATGTTTCGCCCGGAGCCGAACCCGGTTCGGTTTTCCTTGACAACCTCCGGATCGAAACCGTATCCGGGGATCAAAAAAAAAATGAGGGAATCACTTTCCGATTCCCCGGCGACATCCGGGTCTTCGAAAAAGGATTCACGCTGAAGGTTTCCCGCGGATCGGGTTCCGGAATATTGAAAGTCCGCGGCGTCAATGAGCTCGGCAAGGAGCTTTTTTCGAAAGAATCGAAGGGAGACTTCCCGGAAGTAGCCGTCGACATTGTCTCGCCGGGTTATTATGCGGTCACGGCGGAAGTCCGCGACAACGGCAAGGTTGTCAAGCGAGAGGAATCCACATTCGCCGTCACCACCCCGCTTCCCGCGGATTATTACACCACGGAGCAGCCGGCATTCGGCGTGTGGGGCGGCCTCAACCGGGAGCTTCGCCGTCTCGGCGGGGCGAAATGGGACCGGCAGCTTTTCTTTACCGTTTTCCAGAAAAAGGACTTCCAGCCGGTCGAACCCTCGAAGGAAATCCTTGCCGCGAAGGAACCGGTCAAGGTCATCCGCTGCATGAACATTCTGAATCCGTTCAAGAAAATGGTGGCGGTCAAGCCGGACGAGTGGGCGGATCTGGAGTCCCGGCTGTCCAAGGACATTCTGGCGAACAAGGGACTGGTCCAGGTCTGGGAAACCCAGAATGAACCGATGGTGGGTGAAAACTTTCACGGGACGATGGAAGACGTGATGGACATTATCCGGTTCGAAAGCGGAATTGTCCGGAAAATCGATCCGAAAGCCGCCATCGCCGGCATCTGCATCAACCCGATGAACGCCAACCAGTACAACCAGTATATCGGCTACTACCGCAACTTCGGAATCGATCGCCTGATCGACGCCGTGATGCTCCATCCCTACATTCCGGGAGCCCAGAATCCCGACCTTGCCGGATACGTGGACACCCTCAACCGCCTGAACCGGGAGCTTTCCGCAATCGCCGGACGCCCCGTTCCGATGTATATCAGCGAGATCGGCTATTCCGCCAAGCCCGGCGGCGAAGTGACCGAATACCAGCAGGCCGCCTACCTCGCCCGGGTCATGGTTCTCAACTTTTCCATCGAAAACCTCAAGGCGTGCGTCTGGCACATCGGACTCTGGAACGAAGCCACCTCCAGACGTGAACTGGATTTCGCCCTTCTGAGAAAACAGGAAAAAGGAAGCAAGGTCTATCAGCCGAAACCGTCCTTTGCCGCATGGGCCACCGCCTCCCGGATGCTCTATGACGCCAAACTCGTCCGCGAACTCGACGTCGGAAAAACCATCCGCGTATGGCTCTTCGAGAAAAAAGGAAAACCGATGCTGGTGGCCTATTCCCTGATCCCGGAAACGGTCCGGATGCAACTGGCCCTTCATGCCTCCGCCGCGGAAATCGTCGATATGTGCGGAAACCGGTCCACCGTGCAATGCAAGGACGGAATCCTGAACCTCGACCTTGCCGAAGGCCCGGTCTTCATCCTCGGCGGAGCGATGGAGCAATTCGCCGCCGGAAAGTTCAACGCGGTCTTCACGCCCGAAAAGCTGGCCGCCGTTCCAGGCGGTTCCCTGGAAGTGAAAATTCATCTGCCCGACAACTTCTCCGACAACGCCGCGCTCCGCCTTCAGCCGTTCCCCGCCGGAGAGGGAAAGCTGACCGGCAAGGGAAGTGAATGGACCCTGAATTTGAAAATTTCGCCGGATGCGGTTCCGGGCGAATGCGACCTTTTCCTGATGCTCCTCCGGAACGGCGCCACCCGGTATATCTGGCAGAAACGCTTCCAGGTCCTGCCTCCTCTGGAGCTCGCCGACGTCAAGGCTTGCGACCGGGATGGAACACCTGTCCTTTCCTTCCGTCTGCGCGCCAACGATCCCGCCGTGAACGAGGCGAAAGTCGAAGTCATCGCCGAACCGGACCGGGTGATCGGCAGCGGAACCGCGCGAACCGGAACGACCAACCTCCTGCCGCTTTCCGGCGCGGCCATATCCGCACAGCCGACCCGATATTCCGCCCGGCTGACCCCGAAAAACGGCAAGACGTTCAAAATTCCCCTGCCCGTCAACCCGGTTCCGGTCGTCATTCCGTATCAGAACAATGCCATCTCCCTGTCCGCCGAAAAATGGCCGGGGCGCGGGATATACCGGATCGAAACAGGAACCTACAGCCGCCATGCGCTCAAAGGCGAAGCGGACCGTCCGACAGGATTCCTCCGGCTTGCCTGCGATGAAAAATACCTCTACCTCTCCTGCGATGTCCGCGACAGGGAATATCTCCCCGCGAATGAAACGCGTTCCCTGTGGGACGGCGATTCCCTCCAGATCGGGATCAGCGTCCCCCAGGCGGACATGATCCGTCCGAACAACGACGGCATTCAGGAAACGGCGTATGCGGAGTTCGGAGTCGCCGCGGACAACCGCTCCTGGGTCTGGGCGAGCATGAACCTCAACCGCATGCCTCTGGCGGCGCCGGTCCCCGAACTGGTCTCGAAAAGCTCCGTTTCAGAAGGAACCCTTCATTACCGGGTCGCCATCCCGTGGGAAACCCTCAACATCCGCTGGCGGAGCGGCCTGCCCCTCCGGCTGAGCATATTGGTCAATGACCGCGACCGCGTTGGACGCCACTGGCTGGAATGGTTCGGGGGAATCGCGGACGGAAAGGACCCCGGCGCTTACGGGGAAGCCGTCACTTCGGAAAAACGGAAATGAGGTTTGAAATGAATACGCTGCGGAAGAGGAATCGCCGTCCGGAATCCATGAAAACCCGGGATGAAAGGAGAATCAAATGACCTGGATCGACTGGAGCATCGTTGCCGTTCCGATTATCGGACTGGTCTGGGTGTCCGTATATTCCCGCAAATACGCACGCGGGGTGGTCGATTTTCTGGCCGCGGGCCGGATCGCCGGACGCTATGTGCTGTCCGTGGGAGACCTGACCGCCGGACTCTCCGTCATCACTCTGGTCGCCGGGAGCGAACAGAACTACCAGACCGGATACGCCGTCAACTTCTGGAATATGGTGGTCATTCCCGTCGGCATCTTCATGGCGTTGACCGGATACTGCATGTATCGCTGGCGCGAAACGCGGTGTCTTTCCATGGGACAGTTTCTCGAGCTGCGTTACGGCAGCCGTTTCTTCCGCATCTTCTGCGCCTGTCTCAGGACGGTAGCGGAAATGGTCACGAACGCAATCGGCCCGGCCATCGCGGCAAACTTCTTCATCTATTATCTCGGGCTTCCCCACAAGGTCATGATCATGGGAGTCAATCTGCCCTGCTATGTGATCATTGTGGTCAGCTGCCTCGCTCTCGCAATGGTCTTCATCTGGCCGGCGGGGCGAATCTCCCTGATCATCACCGACTGTTTCCAAGGACTGCTCTGCTACCCGATCTTCGTCGTCATCGTCGGATATATCATCCTCAATTTTTCGTGGGGAAACGACATCGCCCCGGTCATGTGGAACCGTGCGCCCGGACAGAGTTTCATGAATCCCTACGACATTTCCCAGCTCCGCGACTTCAACATCTTCGCGCTGGTCGTCTCCCTCCTCGGCTCGGTCCTGAACCGCGCCGCGTGGATCGGCAATGACACAAGCGCGGCCGGAAAAACTCCCCATGAACAGAAAATGGCGGGCGTCCTCGGTTCCTGGCGCAACGGCTTCGCCTTCATGATGATCATGCTCGTCGCCATCCTCGTCATCACCTTCATGACCAGCAGTCATTTCGCCGACAAGAACAACCGTTTCAAGGTCTCGAACTACGACATCCGCCAGGAACTCTCCGGAAAAGTCCTCGAGGAGGCGGTCCCGGATCCCGCGGTGCGCGCCGGCGTCCTGACGAAAGTCCAGAACATTCCGCCCCCCTCCGAGACCGATTATGCCGAACAGCTCTCCCAGCAGAAGAATCTCGACACCCCTTATTTCAACGCGGTCCGATCCGAACTCGGGGACACTCCGGAAGGTCGCTACCAGTTCCAGAAATACCGTTCCCTCTATCAGCAGATGATGATGCCGTCCGTCCTGAGCCGGATTTTCCCCGTCGGCATGCTCGGACTCTTCTGTCTGCTCATGATCATGCTGCTGATCTCCACGGACGACACCCGTATTTTCAACGCGTCCTCCACCCTCATGCAGGACATGATCCTGCCGCTTTATAAAAAGCATCTGGCCCCGGCAAAACACCTTCTCTATCTGCGGCTGACTTCCATCGGCGTCGCCATCTTTTTCCTGATCGTTTCGCTTTTCTTCGCCCAGCTCGATTACATCAACATGTTCACAACCATCATGTGCGCCCTCTGGACCGGTGGCGCCGGTCCCATTCTCGTTTTCGGGCTCTACAGCCGTTTCGGAAACCTGACGGGCGCCTGGAGCGCCATCATTTTCGGTTCCGGAACCTCTTTCCTGGGACTGGTTCTCCAACGCACGTGGGCCATGAGCATCTATCCCTTCCTCGAAAGAATGCAGTGGGTGGAAGGGGTAAACAGCTTCCTCGTCGCCGTCTCCACACCGCTGGATCCCTGGATCCATTGGGAAATGGACCCCCTCAAATTCCCGATCAACTCCTTCGAGATCTATTTCATCTCCATGATCTTTTCCGTGGCAGGATACATCATCGGCTCCTACCTCACCTACAAACCGTTCAATCTTGAAAAACTGCTTCATCGGGGGATCTACAGCGACGAACCGCCGAAACCGAAAGTCAGATGGACCGCCCGAAACTTCTTCAGTCGGATCATCGGCATCACGCCCGAATATACGAGAGGCGATAAAATCATCGCCTATTCGGTTTTCTTCTATTCCATCGTTTATCAGGTGGGACTCGTCTTCGTGGGAATCGTCATCTGGAACATGATTTCTCCGTGGCCGCGGGAATGGTGGACCCTCAAGTTCTTCCTCACTTCGCTGGTCATTCCGGGAATCGTCGGCGTGATTTCCACCGTCTGGTTCCTGATCGGCGGCATATACGATGCTCGCAATCTGTTCACCGACCTTGAAAAACGGGTGGAAGATCCCGACGACAACGGACAGGTTCTACCATCCGATTCCGGAAAATAAATACGCCGGGATCCTGATGAAAACACGCAGAAAATGGTGCGCCGGCTTTCTCCCGCAAACCTCCCCCCCTCCCCGGGAGGAAGCCGGACACCAGCCAATAGCCCTTTTGGACGATTGTTCAATCAGGCACCGTCCGAGGTAGGTTCGTGACTCCGTCGCGAACTGAATTTTCCCCCTTCCGTCCGGCAGGGAACTGCCGCGATGCAGAAAATGTGTTGAACCCATATATGACTTTTACGATCCCGAAGAATGAAAATCAGCGTAAAAGCTCATTCAGTCCGGATATTTTCCGCGCAGAGATCGGGATTGGCATCGTTCATTTTATGACACCATGAAAGAGCCCGGATCCCTTCCTCGATTCCGCATTGAACTTTCGCGCCATGAATCATGCTGTCGGCAAAGGCCCGCATTTCTT
>CAZORN010000077.1:2255-13521 GCA_964581935.1 uncultured Victivallales bacterium | reverse complement strand
TTGCCTAGTGCGGTTCCGATTCGCCTGATTCTTCAATTCATATATAAATACCGCGGAAAATACCGGAAAGCATTTTACGCAGCCCTTATGTATAGAACAATAATCCTTCCGGTTGAAAATAAAAGTCATTTTTTGAATTATTTGCGGGAATTTTCAGGAAAAAGAGGGCCGTCAGGTCCGCAGACGGGGATCCAGCGCATCGCGGAGGGCGTCTCCGACCAGATTCAGCGCAAGAACAAGGACAAACATGAAAGCCGTGGCAGCTCCGACCTCCCACCATATTCCGCGCCAGAGTCGCTCCTGTCCGTCCGCAATCATCACGCCCCAGCTCGGCTCGAAATGCACCCCGAGTCCCAGATAGCTGACAATCACTTCGGTCATGACCGCAAACGCGAAACGCATTGTGAAATAAACGATGATCAGGTGCGCCAGATTCGGAAGAAGGTGTCCGGCAAGAATCCGGAAATCGCTCTGCCCGAGCGACCGGGCGGCCAGAACATACGGACGTTCCCGCAGTTTCATGGTCTCCGCCCGGACCACGCGGCAGAGCGCCACCCATCCGGTCAGCCCGATCCCGAGATACACCGCCAGCATTCCCGGCTCCGTCCGCAGGACTTTCGCCATCCCCGCAAATCCTTTCTCCAGAGGAGGATACAAAAAGCCCTTCGACACCAGCAGGGCAAAGGCCAGGATGAACAGAAGCGACGGCATGGAGGCGAAGGTGCTGTAGATCCATACCACAAAGTCGTCCATCTTCCCTCCGTAGTATCCGGCCAGAATGCCGAGAGTCACTCCCACCAGCACTGAAATCAGGGAGGCGATCACGCCGACCTTGACCGCGGTCCTTGTGGCGAATACAGCCCGGGTCAGGACGTCGCGCCCCAGATAATCGGTCCCGAGAAGATGCCTCGACGATGGCGGCTGAAAACGTTCGGAGAGGTTCTGTTTCTGATAGACCGGCTCCGTTTTCCGCAGGGAACACCACGCGGAATATCCTTCCGCGAACAGGGCCGTTCCGAGAAACAGCAGACAGACAAACAGCGCCGCGGCCGTGGATTTGCGGGAGAGGAGACGTCCCGCGACATCGCGGAACAAGGAGGGAGCCTCGGGTATTTCCTGTTCAGACATCCGCTTCCTCCTGTTTCCCTTCCGCCCGGCGCTCTCTCACCAGATATACTTGCAGGAGAGAGATTTCCGAAGGCGTAACTCCGTCGATCCGTCCGGCCTGCGCCAGAGTGCCCGGACGGATTTTCGACAATTTCAAACGGGATTCGTTGCGGAGTCCCGGAAGGGTGGAATAGTCGAATGACTCGGGAATCCGCCACGATTCCAGCGAACGCAGACGACGGATCGCCTGCTGTTCCTGACGCATATATCCTTCATAGTGGGACTGGATGGCGAGACGTCGCAGAATGCGGCGATCGACCGGATCGGCGGAGTCCAGCCCGATCACGGACAACGCGAACGAAGGCGGGGTATCGTCGGCATCCCCCTTGCAGTCCTTGAGCGCCTCCCAGAGAGAGCGTCCCGCCTCCCGGATGGAACGGCAAAGCATTTCCGTCTTTTCATATTTTTCGGCATACGCGGTGAAACGGTCGTATTTCGTTTTCGGGAGCAGCCCCATCTCGTATGCGCGGGGAGAAAGCCGGAAGTCGGCATTGTCCTGACGGAGTGAAAGCCGGTGCTCCGCGCGGCTGGTGAAAAGGCGGTATGGCTCGACGATCTCCTTGGTGGTGATGTCGTCGGCCAGAACCCCCAGATAGGAGGAGTCGCGCCCGAACTCCACGGGATCGAGAGAGGCGGCGTGTCGCGCGGCATTCAACCCCGCCAGAAGGCCCTGGGCGGCAGCCTCTTCGTAACCGCTGGTGCCGTTGATCTGTCCGGCGTGATACAGCCCGCGCCACTTCTTCACGCGCAAGGTGCGGTCGAGTTCCTCCGGATAGACGAAATCGTATTCGATCGCGTAGGCGTAGCGGGTGACTTTGGCGTTTTCCAGTCCCGGAATCGTGCGGAGGATCGCCGTCTGGACTTCCGGCGGCAGGCTGGTGGAAAGGCCGTTGAGATAGTATTCGCCGGTGAATTCGCCCTCCGGTTCCAGATAGATATGATGGCGTTCGTGCTGCGGAAAACGCACGATCTTGTCCTCGAAGGACGGACAGTAGCGCGTGCCGACACCCTTGATCAGGCCGTTGTACATCGGGGCCTTGTCGAGGTTGGCGCGAACGATTTCGGCGGCCCGCTGGTCGGTATGAGTCATGTAGCAGGCAAGGTTTTTCTGAAAAGTGGCCGGACGGATGGAATCGTCCGGAAAGAAACTGAAACGCTCATCCGTGTCCTCGGATTCCTGCGGACTCATGACGCTGAAGTCGATCGAAGAGCCCAGCAGACGCGGCGGAGTTCCGGTTTTGAGGCGTCCGACATGAAGATTGAGCTGTTCGCGGAAGGCTTCCGCGAGACGGACCGACGGCGGATCGCCCGCACGGCCGCCGGGAAAATTACGGAGCCCGAAATGAAGTTTTCCGGCCAGGAAGGTGCCAGTCGCGACGACAACGCTTTTGCACCGGAACAGATCGCCGAACTCGGTTTCCACGCCCGCGACGGCGTCCTTTTCCAGAAGGAAACGCACGACCTGCGCCTGTTTGATTTCCAGATTGTCCGTCTGCTCCAGCACCCGCTTCATCGCGCGCTGATACGCGGCCTTATCGCATTGGGAACGCGGGGACCAGACGGCCGGTCCCTTCGTGCGGTTGAGCATCCGGAACTGGATCGTCGTCGCGTCCGCGACCAGTCCCATCGCCCCGCCGAGCGCGTCGATCTCGCGGACAATGTGTCCTTTGGCGATGCCCCCGATGCACGGGTTGCAGCTCATCTGGGCGATATGGTCCAGATTCAGGGTCAGGAGCAGGGTTCGTGCGCCGATCCGCGCGGACGCCAGGGCGGCCTCGCAGGCGGCGTGTCCTCCGCCGATGACGACTACATCAAAATATTCTTCCAGCATATCGCGGGACTTCTTCCTGTTAATGAATCCTTATAATATAATCTCTGTTTGGCGTTTTTTCATCCTCTCCGCTTGTTTTTTTCAGGGTTTGTGGAGTATATTATGCCGACTGACACAAGGAGTTCCCGCTACCGATGAACCATTACGAGATGCTGGGCGTCGCCGCCGACTGCGAATTTTCCACCCTGAAGAAGGCCTATTACAGACGCGCGCGGGAATGTCATCCGGACCTCTTCGGAAACTCTCCGGAAAAGACCGAGGAATTCAAGAGTCTCGTGGAGGCCTTCGTGACCCTCTCCGATCCGGACAAACGGAAATTCTATGACGACACCCTGCGGATCAACGTTTCGTTTGAAGTCCTGCCGGGCGTCGATACGATCATGGACACCGATGCCGACGACACGCTTGAAGAACTGATCGTAGGAAATGATCCGCCGTCCAACACCACTCTGTTCACCTTCTTCCGCGACCTCGAAAAAACGCTGGTATTCATGACCAGCCGCGAAGCCCGCAACTTTTTCGCAAACCGCAAATACAAAAGCGCTTCGCGGCTCTACGGAAAACTCGTCGCAATGGCGCCCCTCAACATTCTCTACCGGGTCTATTACGCCCGCTGTCTCACCCATCTGCGCGACTACAAAAATGCGGCGGTCCATTACCGGACCGCCATCGCCATCGGCAAACACCGCGATCCCCCGCAGCGTCTCCACAAAGTCCGGAAAGAACTCCGGGAACTGTCGAAAAAACAGATGCCTTTCCTGCATAAAATCATGCGGCTCTTCAGCGAACCGGAACCGTCCTCCTCGCTCATGCCCGACGAGGCAATGATCGCCGAAGCCGAACGCGCCATGTCCAGAATGCTCCGCGAGTCCCCGAAAAAAACTCCCCCGAAACAGCTGAAGTGAAAAAAGTCTCTCCGTTCCATCCGTGCGGAGAGCAGAAAAAAGGCCCTTCCATTTTTTTTTGCGGAAGAGCCCGATGGAACCGGAACGGAATGATTATTTCATTTCGGACAAAGTGATGTTCCTGAATGAGGCTTCGCCTGTCATTTTCCGGAAAAGCACGTAGAGTTTGACCGACTTGACGGTCTTCTCGGGTATGAACTTGAATTCCGCTTTCTCCCAGTCATGGGTACCGGGCTTGAAAGGGGCGATCCTTCCCCAGACTTTCGTTCCGTCCGTAAAGAACACATCCATGTAGAGACAATAATTCGCAGCCGCCGCGCCCTTGACATCCTCCGCCTTGCTCTCTCCGGAGAAGTAAATCGGGGTCGGGGTCTTCTGATCCAGCTTAAGTTCCTGAACGACTCCCGACATCGCATCAGGAGCGGTATTCCTGCAGACGATCATTCCCGTCTTGTCATCGATGACGGTCGTTTTCGATCCGCCGTAAATATTCCACTTCGGAGAGAGCAGATTCTTTTCCTGAGCGGAAACCCCCAGGACGAAAACAGCGAGACACGCGGCCAGCACGGCTTTTTTCATATGAATACCTTCCTGTGTTATGGTTTGTTTCGGACCCTTTCCGGAATCCTCTTGCAAAGGCTACTCTATACGTCTTTTCAGATTTTTCAAGCCACTCTGAAACATGTCTCCGAAAAAAGCCTCTCCGGGAGACGCCCCCGCCAGGAATACAGACTCGCCGGAGCGAAGCGCGCTGCGGCACATTTATTGAAGAATTCCGGATTTGACGTCAGCCCGGTCCGCAAGGCAGTCGGCGGCATGTTTTCCGACCGCTTCTCCGCAGGGGATCGCAATCCCCGTGACGCGGTAGGAGGCATGGGCATAAAAACTTCCGCTGATGCACCGTCCGGCCATCATCAGGTTGTCGCAGTCGCGTGCAATCAGGGCGCGCATGGGAATGTCGTAAGGTTTCACGGGGTTTTCCCGGCTGATGTTCGTGAGTCCTCGGTTGGAATCCGGACTCAGTGCATGGACGTCCACCCCGAAGCGGACCTTGCACACGGCATCCCCGAAAGTTCTTCCGGACGTGAGGTCGCCGAGTTCCAGTTTATACAGGCCGTGAAGCCTTCTGCCGTCACGGATTCCGATCTGGCTCGAGGTCGCCACGATCTTGATATTCTTCCAGATCCCGCCCAGGGACCGCAGGGCCTCGATCTGAGCGTGAATTTCGCGCCGCGCCCCGATCACGGCGCGCGTGATCGCCTTCGTGTCGTCGGGCATCACGCCGTATTGGTGATTGCCCGCAAACATGAAGACATCGTCGCTGATCCGGATAATGGAGGACCGCGAATAAGACGGCCGGATTCCGCATCCGGCAATCAGGTCGCTCACACGTTTGTATGCTTCCGGCGAACCGTTGACGTAATCCCGGCACTCCGCGGCATTGATTCCGCAGATCAGAGCGATCATCGACATCGGCTGGATCGCGCCGTCCGTCTCGCGCCCGACGTCAAAACCGCACCCGGCGTAAAATCCGACGTCGCCGTTTCCCGTGCAGTCGATGAAGATCTTCCCCGGCACGGCGAAACGGCCGCCCGGAGTTTCCACGCAGACCGCCCGGATGTCCTTTCCGTCCATCAGCGTTCCGCAGATCCGGCTGTGATAGAAAATGTCCACGCCTGCATCCTGACAGAGGTTTTCCAGATACAGCTTCACATTCTCCGGGGAAGGCAGCGTTTTCGGAAATTCCGGATCCGGATCGGAGATTCCGGCAAAACCGCCACGGATTTCAGTGACGAGCCCCGGCTGTTCGCAATCCCCCAGAATATAGGGAAGCAGTCCCGAAGTCCAGATTCCGCCCAGACATCCGGCCGATTCCAGCAGCACGGTCTTGGCGCCTTTCCGGGCGGACGCCACGGCGGCGGCGATCCCGGCGGGACCCCCTCCGCAGACGATGACCGCCCCCTCCGTCAGGCATTCAAGTTCCCTCGATCGTTCGCTGAACTTCATGGATATTCCTCCTTATTATGAATCGTCGGATTTCACTATTTTACAGGGTCTTCATCATTATACACGGATTTCCCCTTGCCGACAATCCTGTTTCATGCTATATTTTTATAAAATAATGCTGAATAAGAGTTTTATTATGAAAAACAGCTGCGCCATAGACAAGCACCTTGCCCTGCGGGAATTCGAGCCGGCGCTGGCACGCTTTGAAGAAGCCCTCGGGGTGAACATCACCCTTCACGACTATACGGGACTCCTCCACCGTCTGGACGGAAAGCGTCTGTTTCCGAACCGCAACTATCATCAGTGTCCTTACTGCGTGGCGGGACGTTTTCAGGAACCCGGCTGGCGGAATCTCTGCGTCCGGGACTGCATGAAGGATTCGGACCCGCGTCTGCTGAAAACTCCGGAGCCCTACCTCAAACATTGCTGGAAGGGCGTGATCGAGCTGGTGATTCCGCTCGTCAGCAGGAACCGGGTGATGGCGGGAATCTATGTCGGCGCATTCAAAGGAGAAATCCCCGAAACGTCCACTATCCCGAAGAAACACCTCGAAATGCACGCACGCCTTCCCGAACTCCCAGGCCCGGAGGAACGGCTCCGTCTCCGGACAATGATCACCCTCTTCTTTCAGGGGATGCTGTCGGTTGTCCGGGACATCCAGGAATCCGGGCAGAACATGGAATACGACCGGAAGACCGTCATCTCGCGATTCATTCAGAAACAGGCGTCGGGACGCGTCAGACTCACGGACCTCGCCAGACACCTCTGTCTTTCGCCTTCCCGCACGGTTCATGTGGTCTCTTCGCTCTTCAAAAGATCTTTTTCGGAACTCGTTCTGCAGTAACGCATGAATCAGGCCAGAACACTGCTGGAGAACGACTGGCTGACGCTTGAGGAGATTGCCGGACGGACCGGGTTCCGCAATGTGTATTACTTCAATTCGGTTTTCCGGAAACACTTCGGGACGCCTCCCGGCAGATACAGGAAGAATCCCGCCGGGAGGACGTCTCCGTCGGAAACGCCTTCATGAAGCAAATCATATTGATGAAACAAATCTTTACTATTGATATTATCAATGTGACATTTCAAAGAAAACATGTATATTAGTCCGATAACAACATCAAAGGAGATTGGGGCAGATGAACATCAAATCCTGTTTTCTAACGGCGGCGGCCCTTTTTACCGCAATATTCCTGTCTTCCTGCGCCTCCAGCGAACGTCTGATGCGCATTTCCGCCGTTCAGCCTTATTCGCCTCCCAATCCGGCGCGTGTCGAAGGCTTCACGCCCATGCCGTCCTCCTACCGTCAGTTCAAAACCACGCCCGCCGACCGACGGCCGGAACTCGATTTCAACGCCACGCTGATCAACATCTGGCCGCTCTTCTTCCGGGGCGGAGTCTACACCAGCATCCTCTGGCCCATGATCGACTACGATCCCTACGGATTCGCCGTGCGCCCCTTCTTCAATCAGGAAGGCAATGAATATTCCGTCCTCTTCCCCTTCGCCGCATGGAATCCGGTCCTCCGCGACGGCTGGGTCTTCAACACCTACTGGAATCCCGTTTCCTGCGGATCGTTCCCCTTCTTCCACCACAATCCGTATCCTGACATGCTCAACTGGGTCGGCCCCGTCTGGTACTGGGGACGCTCCTGCGGTTTCGCTCCGCTCGCCGCCTTCCGGCCCGGCCTCAACTACGTCCTCCTCGGCTATTGGAACACCGACTACGATACCGGAAAAGTCTATTCCGGCGGATTTTGTCCCATCACGCACATCGGCCCCCAGTGGAGCTACGCCGGCCCCGTCTGGTGGTATCAGGACGACAACCGGGTGCTGCGTTCCGGCGGATTCTTCCCCATCGCCCGGTTCGGTCGCGGTTTCAATTACGCCACCCTCGCCTACTGGAACAAGGATAATGAAGGCAGTGTCAACTCGGGCGGGCTCATGCCGGTGGCCTTCCTCGGCAGCCACTGGAACATCGTCGGCCCCGCATGGTGGTACCGCGACGAAGCCTTCAAGCTCCGTTCCGGCGGTTTCTTCCCCATCGCGCGCTTCAGCAGCGAGGATATCAATTACGCTACCCTCGCCTTCTGGGGAAAAAGCGAAAATTCCGATAAATATTATTCCGGATTCTTCCCCATCGCTTATTTCGGCGACCAGTGGAACTACGCCACCCTCGCGTGGTGGTACCGCAACGACGACGGCTTCCTCCAGTCCGGCGGATTCTTCCCCCTCGCACGTTTCGGCAAGGAGGACATCAATTACGCCGGTCCCGCATGGTGGTACAACGGCCCGGCTCACTCTTCCGTAGGATTCTTCCCGCTCGCACGTTTCAGCGGCGCGCCCGATTCCCTCCAGTATGTCGCTCCCTTCTGGTACTGGCAGGACTGCTGGGGCGCCTTCCCCTTCCTCCGCTGGTCCGACAAAAACATCTCCAATGCCGGTCCCGCTTGGTTCGACCGTTCGGACGACAGCTTCGGCTTCTTCCCGCTCTTCCGCTATACCAACCCCTCCAGCCATTTTGTCTTCCCCCTCTACCTCCTTGCCAACAAGGGCGACCTGTTCCTGAGCCCGCTTCTCTGCTACGACTATCTCCCGGAAGCTCAGAACCTCACCGTCCTCGGCCCCCTCTTCTGGCGCTACCGCTTCGAGCGGGACTACCGCGACGACTTCAATCCCGCCTTCAACTGGGCGCCTGAAAAAGAGAAAACCTTCAATCTGATCGGGATCCTCGGATACGCCGGAGGAAAGGTCCGTTATGAATGGGACAAGGACGTCCGTTTCAAATACGAAATGAATACGCCCGCCTCCATCAAGAAAAACGAGGACCTCATCCGCTACGACTTCGCAAAACTCGGCTATAACGGCAAAATCCCCGAAACCGATCAGGAAATCCGCCAGACCAAACTCGAACTCTACAAATACGTCCATACGGAAACCGACCGCTACTCCGGATTCTTTCCCCTCTTCCACTACGATCATTCCCCCGCCACCGGGGATGTCCGTCAGGAAACTTCCTTCAGACTCCTTTTCTTCCTTCCCTATTATTTCGATTCCCCGGAGAAATTCCACTTTTCCTTCCTCGGCCCCCTCCTCTTCCAGTATGAGGACAAAAACGGGACCGACCTGCACGGACGTCTCTGCGGCGCGGACGCCCCCGGCGGAAACATCCGGCGGAATGAGTTCATCTCCGCCGCCCTTCTCTCGACCTACCGCAAAGACACCCTCTACGTAAACAACGACCGTCTCAAGGCGCTCTACAAGGCCTACAAGCTTTTCGAAGGCATCCCCGATGACGATGTCCGCGCAAAGACGGACGCCCTCATCAAGCGGGTCAACCCGAAACTCGGCCTTCCCGCGTATGTGACCTCCGGACGCACTTTCCGCAACTGGATCGAGGACACGGAACCCGCCTTCGGCCTCGATACAAGGGAAGAATACACCGGCGGTTTCCTTCCCATCCTCCTCAAGTCCAAGCTCGATCCCGGCGAAGGATACCGCTGGTCCAGCCTCGGCCTCCTTTCCCTCTACGAGGATTCGCCGGATGGTTACAGGTGGATTTCCGCTCCCCTCCTCTCCGGCGGAAAAAAGCAAGAGGGCCACAGTCAATTCGTCTGCCTTCCCCTCATGAGCGGCTACAGCAAAGACAAAACCGAAAGAACTCTCGCCGCGCCCATCCTCCTCTATTTTGACAGGGAGCGGGAGCTACAGCGCGATCAGGCGGAAATCGTGGAAGCGAAAGACATCTTCTCCGCGGACAGCCCGCTCAAATACGACTTCACCGCCATCCTCTCCGGGATGGTCCGCTACGGAACCGATGCTTTCTTCGTCTCGAAAACACCCGGAGACGCCCGCAACCTGATGGCGCTCCGCCGGGAAATCAATGTCTGCCTCGAACGCCTCTCCGAGTCCGCGAATTTGACGGACAGCATCGCGAAAGACAAAGCTCTTCTTGCTTCGAGCGAATTCAAGAACGACCGCGCCGACACCCCCGAACAGTGCCGCATGCTGGCCGCGCGGGTCAAGAAGCTCAAGCCCGGACACATCCTCTGCCATGTTCTCCCGTCCCTTGCGGTCCAGATGGAACGCCTTGCCCGGGTGGACAAACAGGCCGCCACTTCCGCGGAAACGGTCCGCGCCCTCTGCTTCAAGCTGAAAATCCCCTGCGACCCAAAAAAGATTGCAGACTTCTCCCCCGTATTGGCCGCCCAGCCCGCGGCATCTGTCTCCTATAAAAGAAATCCGCTGGGACGCGGCGCGGAAACCGTCGCCGGAAAATACCTGATCGAACTCCGCGACACTATTTACCGGAATTGCATGGAAATCCGTGAAAGAAATGCTTTCGGAACCCTCTTCACGTCCCGCCTTTCCAGCGGAGACGACTGCACATGGCACGTCTTATGGATTCTGGCAAACGGCGAAAAAATCGGCGACCGCGGGGAAACCCGGATTTTGCGCTATCTCTACAGCAGCCGGTTCGACGGCGCAAAGAGCGAACGCCTGATTTTCCCGTTCATTTCCACACGCACGGACGGCAAGGACAGCCGCTGGGCCTTCCTCTGGCGCGTTCTGGATTTCAAGACGGAAAAAGGGCAGACCTCCGGCCATATCTTCTTCATTCCGTTCGGATGAGAGGCGGTTTCAGCGGGCGAAGGGCGGAAGCTCCCTGTCGGAGATGATCCTGTCGAACGAGGACAGCGGGGCAATCGAAAAGAGCCCCGCCCGCCCGAACTTGGAACTGCCGATCAGCAGGAAATTCTTCTGCGAGAGTTCCAAAATCCGTTTCAGGAGGAACGTGTGGTTCTCGTGTCGCGAAAACACGCCGTTCTCCGTCAGGCCGACGCCCGAGATGAACGCTTTGTCCAGCTTCAGATATTCCGCTTCCCGCAGGGCGGCCTGCCCAAGGAACGCGTTGAGCTGGACATCGTAGTTGCCCCCGAGCGCCACCAGAAAGAAGTGAGGAGGAAAGTTCGTGAACTCCTGAATGATCAGCACGGAATTGGTGATGATCGTGAGATTCGCGAAGGAGGCCGTCTGAAGCCGTTTCGCAAGATAATACACCGTAGTGGACGAGTCCAGAAAAAGGGTGTCGCCGTCGCGGATTTCGCGGAACGCCTGTTCCGCGATCGACCTCTTCGCGGACATGTCGATATTCATCCGCTCGCGGTAGTGCGAGGGCAGGATGTCTTTCGACGGCCCCGCCGCCTGACTGGAATTCAGGGACGCCACGCCTCCGTGCACCTTGCGGAGCTGTCCGGACTCCACCAGCCCGGAAATATCGCGGTGGATCGTCGCCGGCGAAACGCGGAACTTCTCCATCAGTTCCGGAATGGAACAGAATTTCCGCTTCTCCACGT
>CAZORN010000077.1:0-2155 GCA_964581935.1 uncultured Victivallales bacterium | reverse complement strand
ACGCGGAACTTCTCCATCAGTTCCGGAATGGAACAGAATTTCCGCTTCTCCACGTATTCGACGATTTCAAAAGTCCGCAGGCTTTTCATGACGGTCTCCCCCGAAAAATTACGCTTGTTTCCGGACCGCTTCCGCCGCCCGCTTGATGCCGGGTCCGGCCTTGCGGATCACATCTTCGCCCACGCAGAAGGTCATGCGGAAGTATCCGGGCGCGCCGAAGGAACGCCCCGGCACGGCCAGCACGCGTTCTTCCAGCAGGGCCTGAATGAAAACACGCTCGTCCGGCGTCGGCGACTGCGGGAAGAAATAGAACGCCCCGCGCGGCATCGTGAAGCGGATTCCGGCTTCCGTCAGGACTTCCGCCATGGCGTCGCGCCGTTTCCGGTAAATGTCCAGATCGACCCGCGCGTCCGCGCACTCCAGCAGGATTTTCTGCGCGATCGACGGCGCATTGACGAATCCGAGAATCCGGTTGCAGAAAATCAGGCCGTTCACCAGCTCGTCCGCGGCCGCTCCCAAGGCGGGATTCACCGCGATATATCCGATCCGTTCCCCCGCCAGCGACAGGCTTTTCGAGAACGACCCGATCACCACGCTGTGAAGGAAAAACTCGAACACGGACGGAATTTCCAGTCCGTCGAAATTCAGGAAGCGGTAGGGTTCGTCGGCCACGATGTAGATGGGATGTCCGAACCGCTGTTCCGCCGCCGTGACGGCGGCGGAGAGGGCTTTGAGGTGCTCTTTCGTGTAAATCTGACCGGTCGGATTGTGCGGCGAATTCAGGATCAGCGCTCTTGTGCGTCCGTTGATCGCACCCGCAATCTTGTCGATATCCGGCTCGAATGTGAAATCCTTCGACGGAACCGGCACCAGCTTCCCGCCCGAATTGCCCGCATAAAACCCGTATTCCACAAAATACGGACTCGGAGTGATCACCTCGTCGCCGCGGGTCAGGACCGTGCGGAAAAACACGTTGATGCCTCCGGCCGCGCCGCAAGTCACCACGATATGACGGCCGTCCACGGAGACTCCCTGTTCCTCGCTCAGGAGTCCGGCCAGCTTCTCACGAAGTCCCGGATAACCCGCGTTCGGCATGTATCCGATCGAAAACGGGCGGAGCGATTCCTCCGCAATCTTTTCGAGCGCGGCCTTCACCTCGCACGGCGGCGGAAGATCGGGATTGCCGAGGCTGAAATCGTATACATTCTCTTTTCCGTATTTTTTCTGGAGTTCGATTCCCGCCTCGAACATCTTACGGATTCCGGACGAATTCGCCAGGCATCCCTTGATCTCTTCAGACACTACCTGCATTCGATTCTCTCCTCTTCAAGTATAGGAACGGATGATGTAAAAGCATCCTTTACTGTAGCATCCAACCGGGAATTTTACAACCGTCCCGCAAAGAAATTCACCCCCGCTTTCTTGCATTCATGCAGAACCGCTGTTATAGTACGGCGAACTTTTCACATTCAATTTCGATTCGGAAGGACTTCTCTCCCCATGAGCGCAATCAGAGACAGCCGCATGGAGCGGCTCCGCAAGGCCGACCTCTATCCGGTCATCACCCGTGAATTCACCGCCGGACGCGGCACCCTCCGCGTTCTCGAAGAAGCCGCCGACGCCGGAATCCGACTCGTCCAGCTCCGCGAAAAAAACATCTCCAAAAAGGAACTCTGCGCCCTCGCGGAACAGTTCCGCAAAATCTGCGACCGCTACAACATCCTCATGATCATGAACGACCATATCGACATCGCCCTGATCTGCGGCGCGGACGGCGTCCACATCGGGCAGGACGACCTGCCGCTCGAACATGCCGTCAGGCTCGCCCCGGACCTCCTGATCGGACGCTCCACCCATTCCCGCGCCCAGGCCCTCGAAGCACAGTCTCTCGGTGCGGCCTATGTCAACCTCGGGCCGATCTTCCCCACGCAGACCAAAAATACGCCCGTCCATCCGCTCGGTCTGGAAGTCATCCGTGAAACGCGCCGGGATCTTCACATTCCCTTCTCCGTCATGGGCGGAATCAAGGCCCATCACATCCCGGAGCTCCTCGCCGAAGGCGCCCGGATCATCGCCATGGTCACGGAAGTCACCCAGGCCCCGGACATCGCAAAGAGGGTCTGTGAACTCAGAAGCCTCTGGCCCGCCTCCTGAA
>CAZORN010000076.1:6612-13556 GCA_964581935.1 uncultured Victivallales bacterium | reverse complement strand
CCTCCGCCTTCCTCCACATATTTCTTCAGGGCTTCGCTGGTTTCGGCGGCTTTCCGTTTTTTCGCTTCATTCAGGACGGTGACCGTTTCATCCTTGATCTTCAGTATGACAACATTGAATTTTTTGAGTTCGCCGAGAATTTTCTCGGGAGAGGTGCTGTCGGAAAACATATTGTATTCAATCAAGCCGGAGCGGATTCCGGAGCGGCTGAAATATTTCTGAAGGCCGCTTGCCGTCACATATTCCATATTGCGGCGGTCGGCGTCTATTTCCGTCAGTCCCGAGACGATTTCCTTTCCATGAAGGCTGATTATGGACAGAATCATCAGAAGTCCCGATAAGAATCGCATTGTGTGTCTCCCTTGAGGTATCTTGGTTACTTGTTCGCTTTTGAGGCGTCGCCGCTGAGGATTTCGGCCTTCAGATCGCTGATTTTGACCTCGGATCCCTTGTCTGCGCAGAGAACGATTCTGCCGCTGTCGATTTCGACGGACGGATTTGCATTTGTCCCGCCGACAGAGAAATCACGCGTAAAGGTTTTCGGTTCGGCGGAAAGCGGGAATTGAGGATAATCGCCGTAGCTGAAATGGCCTTTGCCCTTCCTGTCTTTGCGGGTCCCGTAGAAATAGGCCCCGAAACCGAAACGGCCCTTGCCTTCCGCGCGAAGAGTGATCCGGAGGATATCACCTTTTTTTATGTCGAAATTCGTATTGCTGTAGAAATGGATTGCCTTTCCCGTGCTGGTGAGCTTCAGAACCCCGTTTTCGGCTGACACGTCGCCGAAGGGTTTATATTCGCTGTTTTCATTGAGTTGCCAATGAATGATTTTGCTGTCTTTATCCTTTTCAAACTGGTTGTTGAAGAATATCTCATCTCCGAATGTGAAAAGAGCTGTCGCCGAAAGCGCCGCTGCAAGAATTCCCGTTTTCATCGTCTGTTTCCTTTCCGGGTTGTTTTCTTTAATTTCGCTGCCGCACGTTTACCAGAAGCGTCCCCACATCACGTTCGTATAAGGATTGGTCCACGGGGTGAATGTACTTGTGACCGGCGTGTTGCTCCTTTTGCCGGTCTGGATGCTGGAATCCAGCATGACGCGGTTGGTGTTGTTGTTGTGACGGAAGGCAAGAATTCCCTGAGTATAGGCGTTCACACTATACAAGTCGGCGTCCTTGCTGTAGGAAGCGTGATCCGTGTCGCCGCTTTCTCCGAGAATGAGGACTCCGGAGGGGGGATAGTTCGGCATCTTGGCAAAGGTGGAGAGTTTGACCCATTTGTAGGAAGCGTTTTCTGTCGGCTGTGTGATCATATTGTTGATTCCGTAACTGACCGTTCTGGTCACATTTCCGGGAGAAGTGCTGCTGGGAAGGTCGGTCCGGAGGTCGTTTGCGCACTGAAAAAGGCTTTTCCCCCGGCTGATTTTCTTGTCGCGGCAAAAATTGCGCGTAACCTTGTAATATCCGTTCCAGCAGAAGTTGGAATAATATTCGCCGGAACTTCCATCCGGGAGCGTGAGGTAGCTGGGGACAAGCCAATCCTTATAGTCGTTGACATAGTTCGCGTGGAAGATGCCGATCTGGCGCATTCTCGATACGCAATCGATATTCTTCGCAAGTTCCTTTGCCTTGTTGAGGGCCGGCAGGAGAATTCCTGCCAGAATGGCGATGATTGCAATGACAACAAGCAATTCGATTAATGTGAATTTTCCATTTCTGCCCCGGAAGCCGTTTCCTTCCCGCCGTCCACTGCCGTTCATGCTCTTTTTCATGTCCAGTCTCCTGATTATTTGGTATCGTTCAGTTTTGTTGTCAGTTCAATCACCGGGCGTCGATCCTGAAGGTGCGGATTTCAAAAGGTTTGAAGGCAAGCGCGGACGGGTCGGCTGTTCCGGTGATGTTTCCGGAGGCATCCGTTGTTTTCCAGACGTCGCCGAAGCGGGAAGAGGCTTTCATGAGCGTCTCGCTGCCGAGCGTTTCATAGAATCTCGCAATGATGCCGTTTTTGTCTTTTTCCAGCGAGGAAAGGGCAATGTTCGGGGAGTTCCATTCCAGATATGCGCCTTCCGCGAGCGCCGGATCGCATTCCCCGGACGGACGGTTCAGCAGGACGCCCAGTTCATAGGCCTTTTCCATTTCGGCGGGGGAATGGGCGCGGAACGCAAAGTCGAAGACATGGATTCCGTTGTCGTGCGCACCCGGCTGCGGAACCATTCCGCCGTCGCGGCAAAGGGTCGGCGCCCGGAGAAGGCTGACGATGACTTCGCCGTTCACGAGCTGGTGTCCGGGGGTTCCGGTGTTTGCGACGGTCAGCCCGGCGGCATTGTCGCTGTAGTTCACCCAGTTGAGCGCGGGCCAGTCGCCGGAGGCCGTTTTGAAACGTTTCCGGTGATATTCCATGTCTTCGGTGAACAGCGTGGCGGCGTTTTCGTATTTCACTTCATAGTAGGGTTTCCGGACAATCGAGCCGAAGGGGACTTCGTAGGTCTCGACCGTCTGGGGAATCACAAGATCCAGAGGGAAGCGCACGAATACCTTGGTGTTCGTGCCCTTGAAGTCGAGCGTTAGCTTCAGGTGGAAATAATCCAGCTCCTTCGGGAAAAGATATTCCTTGCGGAAAGAAAGACTCTCAAACCCGGGCCAGTGATTTCCCGTGTTTCCGGGAGAGGACGGGGCCGGGAGGAAGGAGCCTTCCGTAACCGCTTTGAAGAAGACCTCGCCTTCCATGACTTCAACGACTTTTTCCTTTTGCAATTCGGCGCCGATACAGACGCTTGATATCTGTTCTTCCCACATGCTTCCCATGTCGCGCCGCATGAGGATTTCCGCGAATCCCGGAAGGAAGACATTCCTGCCTTCCTTATTGAGAATCCGCGGCCGGGGCGCGCTGAAGTCGACTTCGTAGTATTTCGTGCTGAAACGGGAGGCCGTTTTCTTGCCGGACGGCGCGGGGGGCTTCCTTTCCGCGTAATGCTTCACGCCGCAGGAGGGAAGCATATCCGTGAAATAGAACCTGCCGTTCTCTTCCTGACAGGGAACTCCGGCCGGAGCACGGTCCGAGACGACCATCTGGGGCGTCCGGATATTGCTGAAGGAAGCGACGGCAATAGCGCCTTTTTCCTTTTTAAAAGAAGAAAGGGCGCTTTTTTCGACGAAATCCAGCTTGACTTCGATGTCTTCGAACGCTTCATCGGTGTGACATCCGCAGACGGCGTCGTGGAACTGGGTGAGAATCAACTCATCCCATTCGCCTGAAAGATCGCGGACTTTTCCGGAGAAGGAGGAGAGCACGGCGGTTTCAAACAGCGCGTTTTCGAGTCGGCGGATGCGCTGTTTGAGACCGATCCGGGTCGTGAAACAGCCGGTCATTTCCGGATTGAATTCGCCGCTGTAGCCGGGCAGTCCCGTCAAATCCAGTTCTTCGATGAACGTCTCCGCCAGTCCGAAACGTATTTTGCTGCCGCATTTGCGGTTGGTCTGTTCGATCGCCGGAAACATCCGTTCGTTGATGTTTCCTTCTTCCGTGCAGTAGACGACCATGGAGGGGCTTTCCTTCAGCGCGCCGAGGAGAGACACGCACTCCGTGATCCTGAATTCGGGAGTCCGCGTCACCGGGAGATTGATCGTGTATCCCTGATGGCTGATGATCGCCGTGGGCGGAATGACGGGGATTCGGCTGGAGTCCAGGCCGGTCCACAGGAAAGGAGAGTTCGAGGCTTGTTCCGGCGGACGCGCGTTCATGCGGCCGGGAAGGAGGGCGTCGAACCCGCTGAGCGTCAATATCTGGGGAAGCTGGGCGCACATTCCGAAGGCATCGTTCATACAGGCGATCCGGACGTCGTGCCCGAAGAGCTCCCGGTAGACGGCGCGTCCGCGGAGAAGGTTCCGGAGGATCGATTCGCCGTTGACCATATTGAGGTCGGGGATGCAGAGCCCGCCGTAGAGTCCGAGACGTTTTTCGGCATGGAGTTTCTTCAGTTTTTCATAGTCCTGCGGATTGTCCCGGACATACACTCGCAGAATTTCCGCCTGCTCGAAGCCGATGCAGAAAAGAGGGTGTTTTTCGGCAAGTGCCAGCAGATGCCGGATTTGTTCCGCCCGCACGTCGGCATATCCGGCGTACGTGCGTCTCCACACCAGATCGGAATGGTGCATGGCAAAGAGGTGCATGCGGCCGTTCTGCGGGATCGCGGCCGGAACCGCAGACGCGTTGTCGCGGGGCAGGGACTTGACATAGAAGCCGTTCACCCCCTGGCATTCTACCAGTCCGAGTTCGGTCAGTTCACGGAGCGCATTCTGGATCACCGAGGTGCTGACGTCAAAGAGGTTGCACATTTCACGTACGGTCGCCAGCCGTGCGCCGGGCTGGAGCTTTCCGGTTTTGATATCCTCGAGGATCCGGTTTCTGACCTTGAAACGTTTCTTCGGTTCCGCTGAAAGAGGCATATTTGAATTCTCCTTGTATCTTTTTGTATTCTTTTGTTACTTTAACATATCTTCCGGGGTTGTCAAGCCGGTTTCTGATTTTTTTCGATATTTATTTGGATACGTCTGCTGTCCGGTAAGAAATGAGGCTGGAACATCCCTGGAGAAAAGAAAAAAATACAAAAAAACACGGGATGGAGCGTTTTCCAATCCCGTGCGGGGCGCAAAAGAGAAAAATTCGGAAAAAATCAGAAGACCTGATTCATGTCTCCTCCGGGAGACCCGGTGAAGTCGCTGAGCCAGCGGAGCTTGATGTCCTTGTCGATATTCTCGATTTCAAGGATGTCCGCCATGGAAATGAGCGCCGCCACCTTCTTGTTGATGATGACGGGCAGATGGGTCAGCTTGTGACGGACCATCACGTTCCGAAGGTATTCGACATCGTCTTCACCGGCGGCGACGATCAAGCGGGTCAGCATGTAATTTCCGACCGGGTCCTTGTCCGGATCGGCTCCCTTCGCCAGGGCATCGACGAAATGCAGCGCGGTGAAGAGTCCCTTATACTGGAGGGGATCGAAGTGTTCGCAGTCGGTCACCATCAGAGCCGCGCACTGCTTGCCCTGCATCATTCTGGAGGCTTCGCGCAAGGTCGCGCGGTAGTCGATGGACGGGACGGGTCCCGCATGTTTTTCAGCAACGATTTTTGACAGTTTCATTTGATCGCTCCCTTGTCACTTTAACATTTTTCATCTGTTGTATCCTGCTGAATGTATTCGTATTATACCATGATCAAAAAAGAAAAACAAGAAAAATCAAAAAGAAATTACGATTTTATTCTTTCACACGGTCATCCCGGACGGATAATCAGGATTCAATCCTCTCCGAAGCCTGTTTCAAACAGACGTACAACCGAGGCAAGGACCTGTTCGGCATCCTTGCCCGTGGCCGTGATGCGGAGACGCGTTCCGAGCGGCGCTGAAAGGGTCAGCATAGACATGGTGCTTGCTCCGTCGGCCTCCGCCCCCGTTTCGATGTTTTTGATCCGGACCTCGGAATCGGAGGCGGAAACGGCCATCACGATGGAAGAGGCCGGTCTCGCATGGAGGCCGGCCTTGTTGACCACCGTGATTTCTTTTTCCAGAGTCTGTTCCGGCATGAGTTCTCCGTTCAGATCGCCATTGCCGCAAAGATCGTGGCAAAGAGCGCGACGGTTTCGACGATGCCGACGACCGTGATCGCGTTGCCGAAGCCCTTGTTCGTTTCACCGAACATGTCGCACGCAAGCGCTCCGATCTTGCCCTGATAAATGGCCGAAACGAACAGGACGATTCCTCCGAAGAGTCCCATGCAGAAATGCGCGAAGAGAGCCGGATTGTCCGGGGTCGATTTGCCCGTGAGCATCATCATGAGGATCATGGCGTAAATCGTCTGGGAAAGCGGGGCGCCGGCGAAAATGGACAGCGCGAAGGCGGCGGGCCGGTTGGTCTGATAGGACCGTTTCCAGCAGCCGAGCGCGGCGCCGCCCGCGTTGCAGCAGCCGATCAGGGAGCCGATGGCGGCGAGGCCGACGGCCAGATAGGCGCTGAATTGTGAAAGGTGATAGGCCAGTTGCGGATCTGTAACGATGTTGTTCATGATGTTTCTCCTTGAGAGTTGATTTTTTTTTGAGTTATGTCATTGAGCTTTATTGGATGTTTTCTTACGGAACGGATTGAACGGGAATCCCGCCCAGCGGACCTGGCTGTGGGAAGAGAATTCGAGCGTATTGAGTCGGACGCCGTGCACCAGAATCGCGAGTCCGCCCAGCGCGATGTTCATGAGGTGTCCGATCAGCATCAGTATGGACCCGAAGATGAAGCCCGTGACGGAGTGCATCATCCCGAAGGAAATGTCGTCGAAAACCTTGGCCAGATAGAATCCCGCCAGACAAACGGCGAACAGACGGATGTAGGAAAGGATGTCCGAAAAACTGCTCATGACCTCCAGCGGACAGGAAAGCAGGGTCGATATGTCGTGAAGCTCGATCTCTCCGAGGAAGAGCAGGGTCACACCGATGCCGTAGTTCCACAGAACCCATTTCGGGAGCGGGCCCGGAATCAGGGAGAGCAGAAATGCGATCAGCATGAAGTTGCCGACCAGGATCATGATCCAGCCGATCTGTGCGGAAATGTTTCGGAGGGCGGGCTTCCGGAAAATCCGCAGGATGTGCCCGATCGAAAGGTGGATCATTCCGATCGCGAAACAGACGAGCTTCATGTGGTTGTCCTTCTCGGGGCCCTCCGCGAGATAGGGCAGTCCGTGCCATTCGACGCCGCCGTAATTGCCCGTGAGGATTCCCCATGTCAGCGCGGAGAGACTGAAGAGCAGGAAAAGCCCGGCGGGTTTGCGGACGGCCGGGTTGGTGCGTCCTTTGGTCAGCAGAATGATCAGGGCGATCGCGAGGAACAACACGCCGTAGACCGCGTCCGCGATCAGGATGCCGAAAAAGACGGTCAGGAAAATCAGGACCGGAATGCTGACGTCCGC
>CAZORN010000076.1:0-6512 GCA_964581935.1 uncultured Victivallales bacterium | reverse complement strand
TCAGGATGCCGAAAAAGACGGTCAGGAAAATCAGGACCGGAATGCTGACGTCCGCTTCGTTGTATCCCGGGGAAAGGGAGAGGAAATCCATCATCGGGTCGAGGAGCGTCACCCAGCGCGGTTTTTTCAGCAGCGTGGGAACGGCATCGTCCGGATCGGCCGGAGAGTGGACCAGCCCCCATCCGTGTCTGTGAACGGTTTCCAGCAGGGCAGGGAGGCAGTCCGAAGGGATGAATCCGGAAATGCCGGCGATGTTCCCGCAGGAAAGCATCGCGTCGTGTGCCGCAAAATATTCCACTTTTTCGCGTTTGAGCATCAGAAGTTCTTCCAGACGCGGCATCGACGCCTTGAGTCCGGCGAGAGTCTCCCGCGCGCGTTCCATCCGTTTACGCATGGCGGCGGCATCGGCTTCGTAAGCGGACAGCGGACGGTCCAGCGGGACTTCCGTTACAGGCAGGTTCTTTTCGGTGATCGGCTGGTCGGAAACAATCGCGAAACGGCCTCCCGACATGTTTTTCGTCACGGGTTCCGCAAGCGGTACGCATTGATAGCCCAGTCCCGAAATGGCTTCGAGTTCGTTCGCGCCGCCGGTGCAAATCCGGACATATATCCCGCGCTTCTCCAGATCTCCGAGAAGGGACGGATCGAAGTTCCCGAGAGGCCGGAGAGCCGCGATGGAGGATTCGAACTTTTCCAGTTCAATGGAAGCCGTTTCGATTTCCGCGAAGGCTCTGGCGGCCAGCACCGGAATTTCCTCGCTTGAAAATTCTCCCGGCAACGCTTTTTGCGGCAGGTCCATGTCGTGCAGACGTTCCCGCAGCAGGGCCATTTCATTTTCTTCGGCGACCGCTCCGGAATGTTCTTTGCCGGCATCGGTCCTCTGGTGCTGAATGTGCATGATGCCGAGATTGCGGAGCTCTTCGAGGGCGGTGCGCTTTTCGTCTTTCGGCAGGAGCAATGTTACTTTTTCCATCGGAACGATCATGGTTCGTCCTCCCCTTCCTCGCCGCCGAGCGCAAGGGCGATTTTCGCACGCACGATGGCGGACGTTTCCTGATCGCTCAGCTGGACGCGGATCTTATGGATATTTTCCCGGCATTCGGGGATTTTGACCTTCTCGAAAAGATTCACCCTCTGCGAAGTGGACTTGAGTTCCTTCGCAAGCAGACGCTCCTGTTTGCCGATGATGATGGCGGCGGCGCGGAGAGACAGCGCATTGCGGAGGGCTTCCGCCGCGTCGTCCCAATACCATTCCGTCGTCATCGGATCGAGCGACGGCATCGAAAATTCGGCTCCGGCGAAAGTCGGGACCTGAACTCCGGCGATATTGGTTTCGCCCCGTTCGATTTTGATCAGGCGTATTTCCGTGCGGAGCTTCCGGACCATCGACTCGTCGCGGAAGAGTCCCACCCACGAGGAGAGGGAGTCGAGCAATTCGTCCTCCTGCTTCCGGATCTTTTTCAGACGCTCCCGGCTGGCATGGATCTCCATCTGGAGCTGCTGTTTCTTGAGCTGGAGCGGAGGCAGAAAACGGAGGAACTGCTTCAGCATTTCCTGCTGGAGCTTCATCTCGGTTTTCGTGAATTTCAGTTTGTCGCTCATGTCACTTCCGCGTTTCCGGCCAGAATTCCTTGACGGTGTCCGTCTTGATTCCGACTTCCTCCGGGAGGAAGCAGTCGGCGAGAATCCGCCAGCACAAGGTCAGCGCCTCTTCCAGCGGAATGTTGACGGACAGGGTCATGAGCTTTTCCTCAAAGAGCCGTCCGTATTCCAGAAGCTTGTTGTCCCATTCGGACATGGCGAATCCCATGGACTGTTTTTCCCGGGTGTTTCTGGCTTCCGCATAGAGACGGATCATGGCGTCCATGATCGCGCGGTGATCCTTGCGGGTGCTGCCGTTGACGTTCTGCTTCAGGCGGGAAAGCGATCCGAACGGCTCGATATGTCCGTGACGGAGGTAGAACTGGCCTTCCGTGATGTAGCCGGTGTTGTCGGGAATCGGGTGTGTGATGTCGTCGCCCGGCATGGTCGTGGCGGCCAGAATGGTGATGGACCCGGCGCGCTCGAAATCGACGGCCTTCTCGTAACGGCAGGCCAGCTGGCTGTAAAGGTCGCCGGGATAGCCGCGGTTCGCGGGAATCTGCTCCATCGTGATCGCGATTTCCTTGAGGGCGTCCGCGAAGTTCGTCATGTCGGAGAGCAGCACCAGGACGCGTTTGCCGCGGAGCGCGTAGCTTTCCGCGACGGCCAGCGACATGTCCGGCACCATCAGACACTCGACCACGGGATCGGCGGCGGTGTGGATGAACATCACGGCGCGGGAAAGCGCTCCTGCCTTTTCGAGGGCGTTGCGGAAGTAGAGGTAATCGTCGTATTTCAGCCCCATGCCGCCGAGGATGATGACGTCGACTTCCGCCTGAAGCGCAAGACGCGCCAGCAGCGGATTGTAGGGTTCACCCGCCACGGAGAAGATCGGGAGCTTCTGCGATTCGACCAGCGTGTTGAACACGTCGATCATCGGGATGCCCGTCCGGATCATTTTCCTCGGAATGGTGCGCTTGGTCGGATTGACCGAAGGCCCGCCGATGTCGATCATTTCGTCCGTGATCGGAGAGCGTCCGTCGCGGGGGGCTCCGCATCCGTTGAAGATGCGGCCCAGAAGATCGGAGGAACCCGAAACCTGCATTTCGTGTCCGAGAAAACGGACTTCGTCCTCGGTTCCGATGCCGCTGCTTCCGGCGAAGACCTGAAGGTAGACCTTCCTGTCCTTGAGCCGGATGACCTGGGCGAGGGATCTTCCGGCGGACCCGGAAACTTCCGCCAGTTCGTTGTAGAGGACATGATCGGCTTCGACCGCGATCACGTTGCCGACGATCTGAATGATTTTATGGTATACTTTAGGCATTGCGAAGGCCTTCCCTTATTTTTTCCCGGATGGCTTCCTGCTGCGCGGCAAACTCAGGTTTGTCCATCGGAATGTAATTCCAGTCGATGAAAAGCTGGCGGAGCTGCATGAAATAACGGTGGGCGGGCGCTTTTTCCCCGCTCCTGAAGTCGGCTTTGAGAACTTCCAGCACCTGGCTGAATACGACGGTCTGGCGCTCTTCGGCCGAGGCGCAGTCCACGTCGTCGAAGGTGTTCTGCTGGAGGTAGACGTAATCCAGAAATTCACTCTTGAGGTAAACGATGAAGTCCGACATCACCGTGCCGTCCTCGCCGACGACGCGCATCATTTTGCTGATCTCGTCGCCGCGCAAGAGAACCGATCGCGCGCATTCAAGATCGCGGTGATCGGCGATGCCCGCGTATTTGCTCCAGCTGTCCAGCGGATCGATTGCGGGGAAACGCCGCGCGTCGGAACGTTTGCGGGAAAGCCCCAGGAAACAGCCGACCACCTTGAGGGTCGCCTGCGTCACGGGTTCCTCGAAGTTGCCTCCGGCGGGGCTGACCGCGCCGCCGATCGTGACGCTGGCCGTTTCACCGGAGCGCAGCCGGACAAGCCCGGCGCGTTCATAGAAGGCGGCCACGCGCGATTCCAGATACGCGGGGAAGGCTTCCTCGCCGGGAATCTCCCCGAGCCGGCCGGACATTTCGCGGAGTGCCTGGGCCCAGCGCGAAGTCGAATCGGCCAGCAGCAGGGTGTGGAGACCCATCTGACGGTAGTATTCCGCCACGGTCACGGCGGTGTAGATCGAGGCCTCGCGGGCCGCGACCGGCATCGAGGACGTGTTGCAGATGATGATCGAACGGTCCATCAGCATGCGCCCGGTACGGGGGTCTTCAAGATGCGGAAACTCGCGCAGGATCTCGACCACTTCGCCCGCCCGTTCGCCGCAGGCCGCGATCACGACCACATCGACGTCCGCGTGCTGGCTGATGGTGTGCTGAAGAACGGTTTTTCCCGCGCCGAACGGCCCGGGGGTGCAGAAGGTTCCTCCGCGGGCCACAGGGAAGAAGGTGTCGATGGAACGGGTTCCCGTAATGAGCGGATCGCAGGGAAGAAGTTTTTCCGAGTAATCCGGAATCGGAACCTTGACCGGCCATTCCTGAACCATGGTGATGATCTTCGTTTCGCCGTCCTCGTTGACACATTCCGCCACGGTGTCGGCGACCCGATAGTCTCCGGCCGGGGCGACGGTGCGCAGAGTCCATTTTCCGCGGAGCGAGAAAGGAGCCATGATGTAATGTTTGAAAATTCCTTCCGGAACGCTTCCGATTCGATCTCCGGCGGAAATCTTGTCTCCGGGGTTGGCGCTCGGAGTGAACGCCCAGAGTTTTTCCCGGTCGAGCGCGTTGAGATACAGGCCGCGTTTGAGGAAGAATCCGGACTGTTCGCCCAGCAGGACCAGCGGGTTCTGGAGTCCGTCGTAGATCGATTTCAGCAGACCCGGCCCGAGTTCGACACTCAGTCGCCGCCCGGTCAGCTCCACAACATCTCCGATCCCGATTCCGTTTGCGTTTTCGAAGATCTGCATGTCGGCGCGGTTTCCCCGGACGCGGATCACTTCGCATTTGAGTCTTTCACTGCCGACGAGGACATAAGCGACTTCATTCTGCAATACGCCGGTGTCGAATTCCACCGTCAGCATATTGCCGTTGACCCCGACAATCTTGCCTTTCTTCTCGGACATATTTTCAAACCTCTGCTTTCGTGGGATTTTCTCTGTTGTTCGGAGTGCTGAATTCGCCGATCGACTCCCTTTCGATCGCGTCCACGGTATTGCGGAATACTTCGCGTCCGGCCAGATCCCCGAAGGTCGTCTCGCGCCAGCGCATGGAAAGACGCAGCCGGTAACACGCTGCGGACTCGCGGGAGAGCGGGTCGTTTCTTTCGATCATCTCAAGGAAATCGCCCCGGATCTGGTTCAGCTTCTTTTCCCGTTCAAGCGGATTGAGCCCCGCAATCGATTCGATCTTCTGCGGGAGGTCTTTCGAAGCCGCGACGCCGCGCGGACGGTCCGGAGTGACCCGACCCGATTTCGCCGCACGGAAACAGGCGATTTCATAGCGCAGGTTTTCTTCGAAGGAACGGAATTTCGAGGCGGCGGAAGTACGGGGATACCTGACCTCCGGCACGAGCGGAAACTCGCAGGAGCGCACATAGGCGGCGTCCTTCGGAGAGACGGTTCTCAGACGGGCATCGAACTCTTCGAGAGAAATGGCCGGAGCTTCCCCGAGCGAAAGCGGCGGAAGCTGCATGCAGAAATAACAGAAGTCGGTATCCATGATGGAACGCCCTTCTTACGGTTTCCCGTCGAGAATCCTGTTGAGTTCCTGGGAAAGGGGTTGCGAGAAGAAGTTGCGGACAGCATCGTCGCTGAGGTCAAAATATTCTCCCGATTGGTCAAAGGAAATCTGGAGGCCGCCCTTGAATTCACCCGCCTTGATCTCCGCACGGAGGGTCCCGGATATGAGCTTGCGCAAGGCTTCGATGTTTCGGGGATTGGTCAGGATGACCGCCTCGGCGGCGCTTCCTTTCGGGGCGGCTTCCGCCATCTGCCGGATAAGGTCCGCCATGAACGGGGGCGTCATGGCTTCCGTTGCGTTTTTCCCGACGGCCGTATTCAGGACCCGCTGGAGTTCTCCGCGCAATTCACGCACGCAATCGCGGGCGGCGCGCCGGATGTCCTCCGAATAGCGGTTGTGGATGATTTCGGCTTGCGTCCTTGCCTCTTCGAGAATTCTGTCGGCTTCAGTTTTTGAGTCGGACAGAACCCGTTCCGCTTCGGCTTTTGCGGCTTCCAGCATACCGTTTTTTTCGTTTTCCGCCTGCTTCAGATATCCGTCATTGATCCGCGTCAGAAGTTGTTGAAGGTCTTCCGGCATGATAAGCTCCTTCCAATATCAGACAGACTTATTCCCTCAGCCAGTCTATCTGATTCTTTCATCAAAGATGAAAAAAATTGAGAGTTCGGATCCTTGATTCACGATTGAGGGGAACTCGATGCCGCAACCGCGAAAAATAAAAAATTTTGACTAAAATACCATCTGAATTTCTATAAATCAAATCAAAATTGTTTTATTTTTAAACTTTTTTTGCGGAAAATTTTCCCGGCGGAAAAAAATCTCGATGCTTCAAGAAATGGAACCGTTCTGAAATAAGAGGAAGAGTGACAGCAAAACAGGAAGACGCCTGCCGCTTTTTCTGTTTGACCGATAGGAAGGAAAAAATAAGATGGTGGGCGCTACAGGACTCGAACCTGTGACCTCTACCGTGTGAAGGTAGCGTTCTAACCAACTGAACTAAGCGCCCATTGATTTCGGAAGCCATACTATAGACGATGATCAAAAAATTTCAAGTTCCTCTTCCAAAAAAAATCATTTCATTTTCAGGATTTTCCGGAAGAGGTCCGTTCAATTCCCCGACGCGATTTCAGACGTGCGGTCCAGAATGGTCTGGCTGCCGTTGTCCATCTTCATGAGAACTTGCTTCTTCAGATTGCCGAAGTCGATTTTTGCGACATCGATTTTCTGGACGCGGCGGTCGTTGGCCGTATGATAGTAGAAAGCCT
>CAZORN010000075.1:0-13642 GCA_964581935.1 uncultured Victivallales bacterium | reverse complement strand
AACATGGGCGCTGGCTGGAAACGGATCGATTACGCCTCTTCAGAGCGGGGCTGTCACGATGACCGTGAACGGTTTTGTGCAGTCGATCATAAGCGAGGAGGAACTGGCCCATGAACTGGTTGAACTCAACCGGCCTTACTTGAAAAAGTAAGAACAGAGAGGTCCGCCCTCAATAGAAGAACCATGTGTTCCTGCTGAAAATACCGATGGCGAATTATTTTCAGCAGGCCGTTCCTATTTCCCTCCGGACAGCAGTTCTCCGAAACGTTTCTTCTGGTCGGAAAGCCCGAAAACGAAAGTCCCGCGGTGATCCGCATTTTCACCGGCGGAAACCGCCGTCGCCGGAGCGGCCCCCAGCGTCTTCTGGTATTCGACCGGCAGACGGACCATATACGGAGTCACGACTTCGTCCTGAGCGCCGTAATAATAAAATACCGGGGTTTTGAAACGCCATCTGTAGGAACTGTTTTCCAGCATCTGCACGGCAAAACGGCTGGTTCCCGTGGAAAGCCGCATGATGAATTCTTCCTGAAACAGTTCCTTCACGGTGGACGGGAGTTTCTTCTGCGCATCGGTCCAGGAGATCCGGTTGAAATACAGGTCGCGCGCGGCCTGGAGATATTCCGGTTTGACCGCTTCGGAAGAGAGTCCGGGAAGCTTGTAGTAGTGTTCATAGGAATTGATCAGCAGGGCGGCCGCGCCGACGAGCCAGTCCACATCCAGACTGGAAGGCACGTGAATCCAGCGGTTGACGCACAGATAAATGTCGTTCGGCGAACTCGCCACCGCGGCGGCGCGGACCGGAACGCCGTTTTCTTCCAGACGCTTCAGGAAAGCCAGCGTGCTGAAGGACCCCTGCGACCAGCCGCTGAGAAAAAGTTCTCCCGGAACAATGCCGAGGTCAGCCAGCACGGAACGGGCGGCGGAAAGCATGTCGACGCACGCCTGGGCCGTGGTTTCGCGGACCATCCAGCCGTCCGGTTCGCCGGAGGTTCCCTTCCCGATGTAGTCCGGCGCGATCACAACGGAACCGCGTCCGGCGAATTGCGCAACCGCCAACCGGGTCTCTGCGGAATTCTCAATGCAGGACGGAACTTCATCGCGCGAAAATACCGTGCCGTGCTGATAGGAAACGATGTTCTGTCTCTTCGCCGCGACTTCCGGAACGGCGATCAGTCCGGAGACCTTGACCGGACGGTTGTTCTCTTCCGGAACCGATGACATGTACAGGACTTTGTAGAGTTTGACCGCGTTTTCAGCCGCCGGATATTTGACCGGACAGGAAGAAAATTCCGCCAGTTCCGACGTCAGGATTTTGTTCAGGCGTTCAAGGGAATATTCTCCGAGATACCGATAACGGACACTGCCGCCGGCCTGCTTGTAATTTTCCATACATCTGTATAAATCCGCATTGGATTTCGTGAGTGTCACCTTGCTGTCGTCCAGACAGAAGAGATCGTCTCCTTCCGACGCCTGATTGCGTGCGAAGGAGCATTCCTCGACCTTGACCGCGGTGGCCTCCAGCTGGGAGGCGCGGCTGATGACGTAAACCGCGCCGCCGTGTGCCTTTGCCGTATTGCCGATGAAGGTGCAGTTCCTGAAATCCGCATGGGCGCCGTAGTCCTCGTAAGTGGCTCCGCCGTCGATCAATGCCTGATTCGATTGGAAAACGCATTTCTCATACGTGAACGTGTTGCCTTCACGGGAAAGGACCGCGCCTCCGTAGAGAGCCCGGTTGTTTTCAAAGGTCGTGCCGGTGATGGTCAGCTTTCCTTTGGAAAAGGCGTAGATCGCGCCGCCCTCCAGCGCCTGGTTGTCAATGAAACGGCAGTTGTCGATCCGCATGACGAATCCTGTGGCGGGATAGTTCCCGAGCGGGGCATAGGTCTTGCCGGCACGATAGGCAAGCAGTCCGCCGCCCTTGCCGTTATAGGTAAAACCGTCGGCCTTGCCGTCCCGAATCGTCAATCCTTCCAGAACGACATTGTCCGCGCCATAAAGCACATGCGGATAAGCATAAGTTCCGCCCTTCACTTTGGCACTCAGAATGGTCGCCGCACCCGGGACTCGGTCGGAAAGCTTCTTTTCCGTCCCGGCGAACCCGCCGTAGAGCTTGACTCCGTCATAAAGGATGAAAGCGGCGATGCGGGCGGTTTTCGCGGACGGCGCATACGTTCCCGCCTTGATCCACACGGCAGACTGCCCGGCCGCGGCCCTGTCGATTGCCTGCTGAAGACCGGTCATCGCGTTCTCCCAGGAAGAACCGTCCCCGGTTCCCGAACCCGATTCGGCGGCATATACGACCGCCGGAACAGCGGAGGCAGCGTCCTTGCCCGCGGCCGGACGGATGTATTCGCCGCGATAGCCGATTGCGCCGCCGGACGTCCGGTAGATCGCAAGCAGCTTTGCGACAAGTGGCTGTTTCAGAAGAGCAGCGCCGTCGAGATTTTCCTGATACCCCTGCCCCGTGGAAGGAAGTTCCCTGAGGTCGGAGGAAGTCAGGCTCCCCTTCAGGGTGCTGATCGGAATGAAGTCGGCAAGCGGAATGGAGTGTTCCGCGGGTGCGCTTGAATTGAGCACGGCAACGATGTCCTCGTGCCAGTTGTAGATATTGTCCGTCTTCGAGTTGATCAGAATCGTATTGTTGTTGGCGCCGGTTCCCTGATAGAGTCCGCCGCCGAAACCGGCGGACGCCTCGTTGTCGGTGATGGTGACATTGACCAGAAGCGGCGAGGACCCGCCGTCGTTTCCGATTCCGCCCGCGCTCACGGCGCCGTTGGACTGAATCAGACAGTTCAACAGGACGGGCGATGCGGCAAAGTCGTTATAGACCGCCCCGCCCTTGTCGCCGCAGCGGTTTCCGGTGAACCGGCAGTTGATGAAGATCGGCATGGCGCCGAGGTCGTTGCTGACGGCTCCGCCCCGAATCTGCGCGGTGTTGCCAGTGAACTCGACATTGATGAATTGCGCCTGCGACGCGTGCGCGTCCTGAACGTTATAGACCGCCCCGCCTTTCGGGGAAAAATTATTTTTGAAGATACAGTTGCGGACAACCGGACTGACCTTGAAATTGCGCATTCCGCCGCCGACTTCCATGTCATTTTTCTGGATGTCGGAAGGCAGGAGGTGCATTCGGGGCTTGTCGGTGGCATAGGCGTCGCTGACGGTAAAGCCGTCGAGAACGGCGCCGTCCGCGCCCTTGAGGATGGTCGCGGTGTTTTTCGTTTTGTCGCCCCTGCCGATATTGCCGCTGAGGACGGTCGGATTTTTCCTGAAGTCGCGCTGCGCCAGATCGGTTTCAGTTCCCGCGAATCCGCCGTAGACAGAGACGTTCTTCTTCAGTTGGAAGGAAACAGTCCGATCCGTCGCATGGGGAGTGTAGGTTCCGCCCGCCACCCAGATTTCATCGCCGTCCTTCGCTTTTTCCAGCGCCGACTGCAAGGAGCTGTACGCCGTCTTCCAGCCAAGGCCGTCCTGCGGGGATTGCGCCGAAGCGTTCACATGCCATCTGGACGATTCCGCCGCGCCCGCCGAGCATATTGCCGCGAGTCCGGCCGCAACCGACAGCCGCATAAGGGCAGTCAATGATTTCTTCATTCGCTTCAGTCCTCCGCTTTTCAATAATTGACAGGGTTCGTTTACGCCCGTCATGCTTGAAAGATTACTTCGTTTTCTTTCCGGATCCGGCGAGGCTGGCGTCGGGAAGAATTGTGAATTCGTCCGCCGGCTTTCCATCTGCTTTGACGACACGTATTTTCAGAGAATCCGGAGAAGCCTTCACAAGGAGGACGGTATCCGTATCGTTCGCCGCCACCGTAAATGGAAGAACGGGCGTATTTTTCATGCGCGCCGTCTTATTTTCCGCCGTGCACTCTCCCGAGAAGGGGTTCATCCGGAAATAACGGTGAACGTGTCCGCCGATCAGCAGATGGAGAGGAACTTTTTCGAAAACGCCTTCGAGGAGCAGCATCCCGGCACGGGAATCGTATTGATCGTTATAGGGCGGCATGTGGAGCAAGGCGACCCGGAAAACAGCCGTCTGGAAAATTTCGCTTTTCACGACCGTCTCAAGCCAGTTGCGTTCCTCCATGATCATGTCGGCGTTCCGGTAAATGCCGTCGGCGTCATCGGCATGGTCGTTTCCCGCGTCGAGTACAAGAAAGCAGATATCTCCGTGACGGAAGGCGTAATAGGTTTTTCCGGAGGGATGGTTCATCATCCGGGTGAAGTCCGCGGAGAAAATCCCGATCTGCTCATGGTTTCCACGCACGAAAACCAGCGGTTTTTTCCTTGCGTAAAGCTCCGTCTGAATATCCAGGAACCCTTCATAAAACGAATCCGGGCCGCACATGCACGAGAGCATGTCGCCGAGATTGACGAAGAAATCCGTCTCCTTCACAAAGGGCATCCGCATGAATTTTTTCAGGACATGGGTGTCGGAGTGGATGTCCGAGCAAAGAGCGAAAGTGAATTCCTTTTTCTTCGTGTCCAGCGTGCGGAAGGAGAAGGGCTTTCCGGCGGGGAAAGTTTCCCTTTTGTCCAGAAGAGGCGACCAGTTGGCCAGACGGTATTCATAGTCGGTCCCGTTTTCCAGTCCGCAGAGATGGATGGAATGAAACCGCTCATTTCTCCGCAGAACGCCGTTTTTGTGGGACACCGGCAGGGAAAGCCATTCCCCGCGTCCCTTTTTCCTGTATTCGAGGATGGCGCCGGACATCCCTGCGGTCTCCCACGAAACGGTCATGGAATTCGAGGAAGGATTGGAGAGGAACGGACCGTGCAGGACTTTTTCCGCAGGAATGAAGAATTCCGTGATTTTCTTTTCAAACTCATTTCTCGACAATTTTCCGGTGCACGGGATTCCGGTTTTTGCAAAAAAAGCCGTGTCATAGTCACAGAAGAGAAGATCGCCGAAGTTTTCGGGCTCATGGAATTTGTGTTCCAGCTCCGACCAGGAAGAAAATTCCTGCCGGACAACGGCCTGACGGCATAGATTGAAGCCGAGAGAAAGATTGTGGAGGCGGAGGAGGACCAGCGGAATCCGGATATCCGCATACCAGCCGACGGAATCGCGCGAAGTGGAAGCCTCCCACAGATCATAATCCCCGCGACCGTCGAAACGTCCGCCGCCCGCGCCGACGCCCAGCTGGAGAAGCCACGGAACCGGTTCGACTGCCCCGAAAAATATTTCGATCATGTCGCCCTTCCAGATTCCCATGCCGTTCTGCGAGTTTTCCGCCCGGATCAGCGACGGATCGGGCTCGAAACAGGAGACTTCCAGATACAGATTCTCCGCATCGCGCCGGAGCCGGAACTCCGTTCTCCCGACAGGCGTCTTCTCCGTGCTGAACTGAAGAATATCCTTGACGACAACCGCTTTGCGGGCCGAGACGGCAACCGCCTTGTACCGTTTCGAAGAATAAGAAACGACTTTACGCAACTTTTCCGAGAGGACTTTTCTCATATCCGGCTTCCCCGTTTTGCTTGAATTGATTTTCAGAACAATATCATCCGAAAATCGATTTTCAAGCTTGGCGGAAGCCCCCTGCGGAAAAGTTTCGCGCCGGTTCAGTTTCTTTCCGTCAGGCGGACATCGTCGAACCAGACTTTCCCGGAAGCGTTGCGGAGGGAAAGGCGCAGATAAGTTGCCTTTTTTCTGAAATCGGCGGGCACGGTGAATTCAAATTCACGGTAGATCCACTCCTCGCTTCCAGTGAAAGGACGTCGGTCCGGAAACCAGTGGTTCTGTCCCGCCATGATATTCAGGGAAACTCCGCCTCCGGGCTTGAGAGGCTGTACGTCCTCAAAGCGCAGGAAACAGGAAAGGACATATTTCCCGCCCGGCTTCAGCGGAAGGCTCTGCTGCACATGAACGGGATTTCCCGTCGAACTCAGGCACAGAGAAACGCCGTCCGCGGCGAATATATTCCGGTCGAGAGCGGCGGAAGTTCCCTCCTCGGCCTTCTTCGGAAAATTCCAGCCGCCATAGTTGTTACGGTTGTTTTTCGCGGTAAAGGTTCCGTTGGTGATCAGGTTCGGTGCGGGTTTTGTCCCTGAAAAATCCAGACTGGCGTATTGAGAGACGTCGGCGAATCCCTGTCCGAGAATCGCCTGCTGATAAAGCGGATTGAATCCATCGGAGCCGACGACGGCGCGTTCACGCCCGAAATTCGCGGGAAACACATCCCTCATATCGGGAAATTTCGAGAGAGGGATGGAAGCACGGACGGTCCAGCGGTCCTTGAGAATTTTGATCTCCACTTTCGCCTCGGAATTCCATTTCCAGTCGCTGACGATACTGCGGCCGACCCGTTTCATTTTCTGGTCGGCGAGCGATCCTCTGGAATTGATCACGATCTGGTAGTATTCCTTACGGTCTCCATTCGGGTTCAGAAAGATTTCGACGCAGTTCTCCTTGAATAGATTCGGGTTGTCCGGCGGACACTCGGAGGCGGCCATTTTTCCGGGGGAAGGCTCCTCGCAGTCGAAGGACACGACCAGTTCGGAAGCGGTTTTCGACACCGTCACTTTCGTAATCAGCGATTTTTTGTCGGGCTTCGGCCGGAACGGAGGCAGAACGAAGGGGATGTCCGAATACATGCCAAGACATTTCAGGCCGTCACCTCTGGACAAGTAAAGCGCCCTGCCCTCCTGAAGCGGAACCAGAAAAGTTTCTCGCATGAGTTCGATCCGCTTGCGTTCGACGGGATTTGCGAGGGATATCGCCTTTTCAAATCCTTTTTCCAAAGACGCCATGACCTCTTCCGAATAGATGGAGCTCCATATCTCCTGGTCGGAAGGCGGAGTGGTGACGGGCCCGATGTTGGTTTCGACGGTGTTGGCCGTGATTTTCTCGATCCAGATTTTTTCGAAGGTGTCGAATATTTTCCTCATTTCGTGCGCGGCTTTCCCATACATGAGATCGAAATGCTCCTTGAGGAGCGTCTCCGTGTCGGCATTGTTGTCCCACATGACTCTGGAAAAGACATAGTAATTCAGGAATCCGGTCAGCCATTCTTCGGGCACGCCGCCGACCTGCGTGAAAACGCCGAAAACGCGGTCCTTGAGCTTTCCGTAGTATTCGCCGAAGGCACGGGGCGTGGAAAACGGAATGCCGGGAATCAGCAGTTTTCCGCTCTTGCATGTATAGGTCCAGAGCCAGACTTTCTGATTGATTTTCCGGTTCCAGTCGTCCACTCGCCGGAGGTCCGCCGCTTCCCGCACGGGAGTCGACCACGGCCCCCTCAACGCGACCATCACCATGACATTGTCCGGGATGTCCGCCTTCGGAACCTGATTGTGATACCCGTAGGACATGGTCGTAATCTTGCCGGGGATATTCTCTTTCCTGAGGCGGTTGGCGATTTCGGCAATCATCTCCCAGATGTATTCATTCATCAGGGCGGTGTCATTTCCGAATTTCGCTTTGCACGCGGGACACTGACACATCTGGAGTCCGTCCTGCGGCATGATGTTGAAGTAGCCGGGACGGAATGCGGAACGGTCCCACCTGAAATCCTTGTGACGCTCCAGATAAACGCCCCGCTCTTTCGCGGTTTTCCCCGAGAGAAATGCCTTGGCGTCCTGATAAATTTCCTCGCGGATTCCGCTCTGGAAACAGAGATGTCCGGGATGATGTCCGACTCCGGGATCGTTGAAACGCTGTCCGCTGGACTGCATGGCAAAATATTCGGGATGGGCCTTCCCGAAACGTTCGATGTAGCCGAGCCGGGCCAGTCCGTGGTTGTTGGGAATCTTCTCCGTTTCAAGGCGGAGCTGATTCCGGCTGTCCATGTGGACGCCTCCGCTGAAATAAAGGTTGCGCGCGGTATAGTCCGGGCGGTCATATAGATTGATTTCCGGAATATTGAGTTCCTTGCGGACCGGGATGATCTCCCCCAGTTCGCCCGGAAAATAGAAACGGACTCCGGCGAAGCGTTCGAGGAAATCGTAAACGCCGAAAAGTGTTCCGCGTTCCCCGTCCGCACCTGTGAATTTTTCGTCGCGCCCAAGGATGTAGACGTTCTTTCCGACCGTGCGGATGATAAAGGCGTCGCGGCAAAGAGTCGAATCGTCGATTTTCACGGCGGCGGAAGCTTTTCCGATCCCGAGGACCAGAGATATTTTGCCCTCCGAAGGCCCCGCGGCGACCGGAATATTTTTTCCGAAGACTTTCGAGAGGACGCGCGCCATCTCCTTCGTATACGGCTGGTCCGCATCCCCGACAATCTGGACGTTGTCGGCGGTAAGAGTCAGGACAGGCGTTTTTCCGATTTCTATTTTTCTTGCCGGGCGTTCTCCGAGGGGAGACGGCCAGTCGGCCGGAAGGGAGACGGAGGCGCAGCAGAGCGCCAGGAGGAGTGCGTTCTTCATGTAAGGAACCTCTTGTGCTTTGTGGCTATATTACTCGGTCGGCTTGACGATGATATTCTTCCCCGCATACTCTCTCAGGGCAAAGGACGTGACATGTCCGTCCGCCCAGAGGCCGTTGGCTTTCCCCTGATGCCGGAAATCTGTGAAGGCGGTGGTGTTTGCCGGAAGAGTCGCCAGAGGCGAATACGGATAACTGGTATTGGCCAGCTGTCCCGCGGAACCGTCCGTCTCCCGGAAGGTATGATCGGTCATGTAGAGCTTCTGTCCGGGATTTTTCACCTCGGTGTATTTGATGGGGACAACGGGCGTGGTGTTCCTGATGGTTTCCCATGTCATCACATTGTTGATGCCGTAGCTGTTCGGCAGATTCAGCAGATTCCGGGCGATCCGGACGGCATCCCCCGGACATAGGTAAATCGTTCTCTTTCCGGCTGAAATGTTTGCCGGAGACGTATTCGTGTAGGGAGAAAGATTTTCAACGAGCTTGCCGCTCGAAACTAAGCGCCCGGGAAACTGATTGTTCCAGTCCTGAATATACATGAGGGCTCCCAGTCCGATTGACTTGAAATTGCCCGCGCATTGAACCGACTGAGCTCTCAAACGGGCGGCATTCAGCGAAGGCAGCAGCATTCCCGCCAAAATCGCGATGATTGCTATTACAACCAGAAGCTCTATCAATGTAAATCTTGAACCTTCCTTGACGATCCTTGTCCCGCGAACTGTCCGCCACGTCTTTTTCATTGTGTTTCTCCCAATTTATGAATGGCATATTTCTCCACACCCAGAGCATATTCCAACGCCCTGGCGGCTTTCGCCTTCGCTCCCGCATAGTCGGGGACGATTTCCAGAACCGTATCGGCGATTTCCTCTCCTGAAACATTGTCCAGCTCCAGAATCCAGCGTCCCAGCCCCACGTCGCGCCACATCTGCCCCTTCCAGGTGTCCTGAGACTGACGCAGAAGAACGGCGGGCAGTCCTTCCGACACGAAAATGATCGGAGAGTGCATTTCCATGCTGACCAGACTATGGGCTCTCGAATAAACGGATTGGGCCTCGTCCGTCAGCCAGTAGCTGTCCCGCCAGACCACGCGGTCACGATACTCCGCCGGGACTTTCTCATAAAGGTATTTTCTGCCCATCGACACCTCGTAAGTCATTTCAGGGCAGATCAGAATCTTCAGGGAGGTCTCCCGGAGAATCCGGCCGATCACGTAATTCATCTTCTCCATGTCGGAGTCCACATTCTCTTCGCTGCCGCGTCTGCGTTCCTCCGTGGCATAGATATATTGGCCGTTCTCTTCCGTTGCGGGCGTATAGCGGAGACGCGGAATCACGCAGATGAACTTGGCGTCCTCCAGTCGATTTTCCTTCAGGAACCGAACCGCCGGAGCTTCGTTGCGGAGGCGGAGCCCGAAAGTGGCATCCGGGGCGAATTCGATGACCGGACAACGAAGCTTCTGGTCCCGGAGAAAATCACGGGAAATGGAGTCGCGGCAGTAGATGAAGGAAGCGCCGTCGAAGGCCTCGCGTTTTTCCGGACTCCAGAGTCCTCCGGCGGAAACCCCGAACATTCCGTAAGACTTGGAAGGCTCCTGCCTGCGCCATGCTTCGATCCCTGCGACGTCGATGCCGGGGCCGGACCCGTGGAGAAAAAGCTGATTGACGCAAAATGCCTCCTGCACCGCGTCCGAGGAGGACGCACCTTCCACGATCTTCAGTTTCGGGAAGAGGGCCATGAGCATTTCCTTTACGCCCCGGTTGACCTCGCACGGCCAGAGAGTGATTTCCGCCTCCGGGCGGTATTTTTCCAGAATTTGCAGAATGCCCGGGGTATGGGCGATGTCCCCGATGTTCCGGGTCTGCCAGCTCGAACGCAACAGAATTTTCGTATAATTCATGGGATCTCCTTCAGATCAGAGTTTCGTTTGTATCCACACGGTAACCGATGGTGTAGGTCCTGCCGACTGCGTCGCCTTCGCGAAGGAGTTCCACCGCACGGCTCCCCAGTTCGAATCCGGAAACACGGACCGACGCAATTTTCGGAGTGCGGAAATAGGCGGAATGCTTTCCGTCGAACGACGCCAGGGAATAGTCTTTTCCGGAGAGAAACCCTTTCTTTGCCAGATGGTCGGAAATATACCGTGCGGCAAAGGAGGATGAGGCGAAGATCAGCGTTTTTTTTCTTTTCTTCAATTCGGAGAAAAGGGTTGCAATCAGATCGTCATTGCCTTCGATCGAAGAAAAAATGTCCGGGATGATTTCAATATCCTTCGGAGAGTGTCCGGCCTTTTTGAGTTCTTCCGCAATCAGTTCGCAGTGATCCGTGCGGTAATCCGTATTCATGGATTTTTCGCACAGGATGTAACGTTCGTATTTCCCGCTGATGACCCGGGCCAGTTCGCAGCATCCGGCCTTCGTCGGAATGACCAGCGTCTTGACCGGCAGCTTGCTCAGGCGTCCGGCGATCACAACGGGAAGCTCCCCGGCAAGGGGAAGGATGTATTTCGCGATCTGTTCGTCGGTGATGCCGGCGTCCAGAATCAGTCCGCAGATTTTCTGACGGTAGGGACAGAGTTCCAGCGCCAGTTCCTCCAGAGCCGAATCAGGGACTCCGACAAAGCGGACTCCGGCATCCTGAAGCGGGAGAAACACGTTCAGCCGCTGTGTGGAAGCCGCCTGGAAAATCCCGCCCGCAAGGTCGGCGGCGAAATTGTCATCCTCGTTCACCGCTTTCGGGGGACGTATCAGGCACACCAGCAGATTCCGCTCGGGGGTTCGCGCATTCCTCACGCAATACGCCGATTTGTGTTTCCCTTCGATGATCCCGGCCTCCGACAAATCCCTGAACGCGCGCAGCACCGTCAGATGACTGACTCCGTATTGCTTCATCAGTTCCCTCATCGACGGCAGCGTCCCGGTGATTTCTCCCGAAAGAATCTTTTCCTTCAGCTCACTTCCGATCATCAGATATTTTGGCGTCTCATTTTTCATTCTATACCAGATGTATTATCAGATTATGTTTTTGTTTTCATTCTGATAACATTATATATGATCTGCATGAGTTTGTCAAGGACATCCGGTAAAAAAAAACGGATTTTTTTCAGAAGGACGGGAGATTGCCGGGGCTGTCGGCAAGAAGATTCCGGACGCGGCCGTCCGGCGGACGGCCCAATGAAAACGGACGGTCATGATTTCCGGGATCAGGGCACGGGAAAGCGTTTGATGACGGGAAAATCGCCGACCAGCTCGAATTCATATTCTGCAGAGGTCCCCGGCAACCGGATCTTGACCTTCTGCACATCGATGTTGTAAGGGTTGGCCGCGACCGCCAGCAAAGTCTTGCCGTCGGCGCTGGTCTTGACCCGAACCAGAGGTTCATGATAGTAGTTGGCATAGCTCGGATAGCGGGAGTCGCCGGTCCGCCAGATGCGGTTCGGGGTGCTCCAGAGTTCAGGCATGATCCACGGAGAGGGCGCTTCGATGATGTCTTTGTTGACGGAAGCCTGCCACATGCCGAGCACATGGAAATTATAGAAGCCGAAATATTTGATGTAATAATAGACCGGCACTTCCTCGCCGTTGATCACGGGCCGCGCCATGACGGTCGGGTTGTCACGGGTATTGCGATATTCGGACAGATCCTCGGTATAGCGGGTTCCGATGTCCCAGCACTGAAGGCCGTCCATCACGCAATGTCCGAAAAGCGACAGAGCGTAGGTGCTCGAAGCCGGAACCTGCGGTTTCAGGAATTCGGTCTGCGGCTTTCCGGCAGGATCCGGAAAACGGTATTGGCTGAGCGGATAACCGTCCACAACCTCCACCTGGATCCATGTGGAGAGCACATTCGGCTGTTCCGGCAGGGCGAGCCTGCCCTCCTCCCATTCCTGAAGAAACGCGTAAAGCTGCGACGGTTTGGTATTGTTGATCCAGTAAACCGCGGGACTGCCGAAATTCAGACGGCAGCGCGCCATGACCGGATGAATGTTCGCAGAGGGATTGCCATAACGTTCTCTCCATTGTGCCGCCCCGGCCAGGTCGACCACGCCGCAGGTGTTGAAGTCAAAGATCCGGAAACTGGACGGAATCGTCCCCACGCCCCAGCAGCCGACTTTCACTTCGGGATACTTTTCCCGCACGCGGCGGATCATCTCGGAAAACGCCTGAAACTGATGATCCTTCCAAGTCCAGCTGTTGGGAAACTCAAAATCGGCGAGGATGATCGCGTTCTCCTCCGCATGACGAAAGAACGGCTCGATCATCCAGTTCTTCGGGTCGGAGCCGGCGGTTTCGTAATTGAGGATCCATTCGTTGTCGGTGAACAGATGCGCCCGTTTGTCCCTGGGAACGGAAGCCCCGTTCCGGGTAAACGCGATCGGAGAAATGTGGGTGAATCCGAAGTCGAGCATCGGATTGTGTCCGTTGCGGTCTTTCTGACGGGCCTTGGCCGCTCCCTGCCAGAGCGCGAATTTTCCGGCGGGCAGCGACCAGCCGGAAGGAAACCACCGACCTTCGTCAAAATCATATCCCAGACGGTCTGCCGGAAAATGGAACCACTCCGGCAAACCGATCCTCTGCTTTCCGCCGAGAAGGACGATCTCCTGATAGGTTTCCTTCACTTCCCAGGGAACTTTAGGATTGTAGAACTCCACGGTGATGCAGAGCGGGAGCCCGGAAAAAGCTTCCGGAAAACGGTATTTTGTCAGCGGTCCTTCGCGCCACGGCCCCATATTGACGTTCCATCGCTTCGCGCACCCCGGAACCTGATAGCTGTCCCAGACACGGTCGGTCACGGTCAGACCGTCTTCTGCGACGACGCAGTTCATGGTCAGCTTCCCCGCGTGATTGTAAATGCCGTCGGTCAGCCGCGGCCAGATTTTCCGCCCGCGCTCGGCGTCATCACCGGCGACCTGCAAAACGGCGGCCATCGTCAGCACCAAACAGGTCGCGACAAAGAATCTGATCATCATTTTTCTCTTTCCGAATAAGGGGTCCGGCAAATGCAAAAGCCACTCCCCGTTTTCCTTATCGACAGCATTGAAAACAGATTTTCACGCGGGGGCATCCGTCCTCCAGCCGCGCCGTCTCACCGCCGAATGAACACGGATATATAATGAATCGTCTCCGGCTCTTTTTCAACCCTCCGTGAAGAAATCTTATTGAAATTGGCATCTCCGGCCTTTGCCGACAGCGCGAAGCGGGGAAAAAGGAAATACTATTTTTTTTTATTTTTCCCTTGACATTTCTGAAAACATGGAATATAATCAAAAGG
>CAZORN010000074.1:0-13751 GCA_964581935.1 uncultured Victivallales bacterium | reverse complement strand
AAGCTGGTTGACGCGGAGTTTCTCGAAGACGATCGGGCTGAGACCGAATGTCTTGGTATCGGCGCGCATCAGCTCCAGTTCGGCTTCATTCTGCCGGACGAGGGAATTGTAGCGCAAAATGCTGAAATCCAGAAAGACATTGGAGAAAGGCAGGATCAGTTCCCCTTTTTTGACCCGGACGGGATCATCGTCCAGCCTTGCCGCCGCAAAGGCGGATTCTGGGACGGTCACGATCCGGCTGGACTCCGGAACGATTTCGCAGGGCAGGGAAAACGACCACGGAAGAGGAATGAAAAGCAGGGACAGCAGAGCCGCAATCGAAAGGAGAACGAAAGCCGTTTTCGCCAGATTCAGATTTTTGTGATATTTGAAAAGAATTTTCAATTCCATGAAAAGCGGCAGGATCAGCATGAGATAGGCCTCGAGCGCCATCAGCACCACGGCCACCGCTTTCGTAAACTGGAAATAGATCAGCAGAATGATGGAAGTATAGAGGAACAGACGGTAAATGAACGAGCCTAGGCCGAAGAAATAGAGTGTCAGAGGCGATGTGTCGCCGCTGTCGGGCCAGAAGCCGAGTCCAAGGAAAAACCTCCGGTTCCAGCTTTTCAGGAATTCGGTGGAGCGCGACATCAGGTTCTCTATATTCAGCAGATCGCAGAGTAGATAATAGCCGTCGTAACGGATGAACGGGTTTCCGTTTACGAGGATGGTTCCGAGCGCACTGACCGTGACCAGATAGAACATGGTCGAACGGAGGGGGCCGGGCTGCGCATATACCCACACGATCGCGGCCAGACCTCCGAAGATCAGTTCGCTGGCGATGCCGGCGCCGTCGCAGGCGATCCGCTTGGCCCGCGAGAGCCGCCACGTATCGGTCAAGTCCACGAACAGCCTCGGATAAAACACGATGAAACTAACCCCCATGGAACGGATCCGGGTCCCATAGCTTTTCGCCGTGTAGCCGTGGGAAAGCTCATGCACCGTCTTGGTCACCAGAAGCGCCCAGAAGTAATTCACCAGATTCGACCACGACAGGGAGTTCAGGAACATCGTATAGGCCTCGTTCCACTGGCGGACCATCAGGATATATCCGGTCAGGGCGCCCAGAGCCAGGAGCCAGAGGGTGTAGCGGTTGAAAACCAGCCGCACAAACGGCATGGTCGCGGTGAAGAAACGGTCCGGATGGATCGGGGGCAGACGGAAGAAAAGATACATGGACATGATTCTGTTGAAGAAAGTCTGTTCTTTCATCTGGCGGTATTTTTCCACGCGGTTCCCCATCACGCCGTATTCCGGAACCATCAGGCCGCTGGTGTGCATGAAACTGAGGATTTCCAGGACTTCCTCGCGGTCGGCATCGATTCCCGCGCCATTCACGCGCGCAACGAACTCATCCAGCGGATAGTTGCGGTCGAGAAGCCGGAGAATGCGGCAGGAACGGTCGGACAGCTTGTAATAGCTTTCCGCCAGCGGATCGTAAATCATGGCGTGTTCGCCCTGTTCCCCCGGCGGAATGAACTGGATGTCCGAACGGATGGTTCCCGTCTGCGCCTCTTTCGCGGGATCGGAGGCCGGAGGCGGAGAAGGCTGTCCGCCTTCCCGTCCGGTGACGGTCCGCTCGCTGGCTTCCGCTCTTTCCATTTCTTACAACCCGCGGTACCAGAGCACCAGGCTCCGGAAGAGATAATAGCCGAGCTTGACTTTCTCGCCCGTCACCCGGGCGACGCCTCTCATGCCGTAGCGGAGTCCCGGAACATTGTTTCCCATCTCCACCTTCAGGTTATAGCTGTAGATGTTCTGCTCGGTCAGTTCGGGATAGTAGCGGGAGGAAAGAATTTTGACGGGAATCGGAAGTTCCGGACGCGTATGCAGAAACAGCGTAATGCGCGGATGTCCTTCCAGCACGGACGCGTCTTTCTCGTTGACCATGATTTCCGCAATCATCCCGGTATCGGAGAAAATATCGAAAAGACGCTCTCCGAGACGCACGGCGCGCCCGGCCAGCTTGTCCGCGCTTCCGTCCGTGATGGCAAGGATCCCCGGAACGGGAGCCCGCACCACGCTGTGGGCCAGATACCACTTTGCCTCGGCGATGGCGACCTGCGCCTGTTCCCGCTTGTGGATCAGGATCTTGAGGCGTCCCAGACGTTCCTTTTCGGTGAAGGAGGCCATGGATTCCTGAACATATTCGGCGTCGCTTTCCTTGAAGGAGGCTTCGGCGGTCGCCAGCTGGAAACGCATGCGGTCCGTGTTGTATTCCAGAATCGCATCCCCTTCCTTCACTTTGTCGCCGTCATTGAAGAAGCAGGTTTTCACCACGCCGTCGAACCATGCAAAGGCGCTGAACATGGATTTCGGCTTCACCACGAACTCCGCGGAAACCGTATGTTCCACGTTCACCGTGAACAGCGCGATGAAAAAAGCCAGGAGGAGAAGCAGGAACACCCGCATGAAAGTGATTTTCCGAAGCCAGCGGAAAAAGTGGCGGAAACCATTCTGGGGGACGTGCATCCACAGGGCGTTTCCGTAGTCGGCCGAAAGAAGCGTCAGGGACGCCCCCACGTGCGAAGGCACGGCGTCCTTGTATTCCAGCACCCAGAGAAAGGGCTCCTTGACGGAAACTTTGTTCCGGGGCGACCGCAGAGGAGCGATCAGCAGATGGATTCCGGAGGAAGTCAGAAATTCGCGCGCCGCCTCCGCTTTCGCGGAAAGTTTTCCGGCGGGCGGATTGTCCGACGTCACCTCGAGCGCGTTTTCTCCGATTTCAAGCTCGGTGCAAAGGGTCCGCAGCGACTGGGCATACTCTGTCTGCGGCTTTACTTCCACCTGCGCGAATTCGGCAACCATGCGGGGATGCCCGCGCATGTCCAGCAGGGAGGACCTTTCATACACCAGAAGGGAGCGCGAGTTGTTGACGACATGCACGCCGGCCGCCGTCAGGTCGGGCTGGGCGAAGGCGTCGCGACCGAGCCGCACAATGGCGGCAAGAGCCCTCAGACGGGCTTTCAGCTCGGTATTTTCCTGCTGGGGATTGCCGTTATCCATTCCCTGCCCCTATTTTTACGAGGACCCCGGACATTCCGGCCTTGAACAGGTGGTTGCGGTTGTCGATGCGGACCTTGACCTCAAAGGTTTCGCTGCGGTGATCGGCGCGGGAGGCAATTTCATAGACGTCGCCGGTGACGGTCTTGCCGTTTTCCATGATTTTGACCGTGACGGGCATTCCGATGAAAACCGAGGGCAGCTGGCGGGAAGGCAGATTCATCACGGCCAGAAGCTGGTTGTCGTCGATGATCGAAAGGACCGGCTGTGCGCTGCGGACCGTCTCAAACTCGCGGGTGAGGAGTTTTTCGACCGAACCGTCGAACGGAGCCCGAATCGTGCAGAACAGCAGATGAAGCGCCGCATCGTCCCGGTTGATCATGGCGGTCTGCTGCCGCTCCACTGCCACCGTGAATTCAAACTTGGAACGGAGCACCTCGATCTCGCTCTGAAGATCGTTTTTGTAAAGACGTTCGTTGTCCGCCAGCTTCTGCTTCATGAAATCCACATTCAGACCGGCTTCCCGCAGCAGGGATTCCGCACGCCTGAGCTCGTTCCGGTTCTTCTGGTCGTCAAGAGTAAGCAGCACGTCCGATTTTTTGAAACGTTCGCCTCCCCTGAAATTGTATTTGGCGATGACGCCGTCGATCTGGGTGGAAAGGGTGGCTTCGCGGAACGGAAAAAGAACCACTTTCACCGGCAGGGCGCCGTAGTCCGGTTCCGCCGCCGACAGAGAAAAAAACGCCATACACAAAAATAAAACCGGGAACACCGGCATTTTCCAATTCCGCATAGATCGCATCCTCAAATTTTTGTAAGACTATACCCCCGCTCCCGCGAAAAAGCAAGATGGGAATCAAAAATACTTCGGGAGAAGAAAAAACCTTTTGTCACGGCTTTTCCTTCTCCCGTTTTTCCGTTTTATCACGGAAGGATCGGATCTCATGATTTTCCGGAACCGGAACGGACGGTCAGGAGACCTCTTCTGCCAGAAGCGGCCCCCTTCGGAATCCGTTCAGCGCTTGACGGAAGCGGCCTCGAATTTCTTGAACCATTCCTCGGCCAGCTTGGAATCCTTGCCGACCCCCTCCCCGATCGCATACATCATGGAGATGTTGTTCATGGCGTCGGCATCCCCCTTGTCCGCGGCGCGCTTGAACCACTCCAGGGCCTTGGAGAAGTTCTGTTCGTCGCCCTTGCCGTCGCGGTAGAGACAGCCGACGCGGACCATCGAGGCCAGATCGCCCATTCGCGCCGATTTCTTGAAGTAATCCATCGCTTCCTTGAAATCGCCCTCGTCGTAGCTGATGGAGCCGAGCCAGTAGTAGGAACGGTCGTCGCCGTTTTCCGCGGCCAGACGGTAATACTTCCTGGACTGACTGAGATTTCTGGGAATCACATCGCCTTTATAATTGAGCCACGCCGTGGTGACCATCGCTTCCACGTTGCCGTGATCCGCCGCATCCTGGAAATATTTGACGGCGGCAAGACGATTCTGCGGAACTCCTTTTCCGGTCCAATAGAGCTTGCCGGTGCAGAACATTGCGGAGGCGTTGCCCTTTTCTGCGGAGCGCTTGAAATATTCCAGGGCGGTTTCCGGTTTCTGCTGGTTGTAATACTTTACGCCGTCGTCGAAGAGAATCCGGGCGATGCGCGCATCTTCGGCGGCCGCCTGTTTCTGAGCGTATTCCACGCGTGCCTTCTCCAGTTCCACCGCGGCCCGTGCGGAAGCCAGATCCAGCTCATTTTTCAGCTCTTTCTGGGTGGAGGCGTCCATTTTTTCCATGCCGATGGCGTTCAGGAGACGGTAATGGGCGATGTGGTAAGCGCCGAGAGACATCAGGCGTTCGATTTCAGTCTCGGCGGTGGTCAGGCGGAGGTGGTCCACTTCCAGCTGGGTAAGCGAGCCCTGGACGATCTTGATGGCCTGCGCTTTTTTCAGGTGTTCGCTGAAGTTGCGGTGTTCCTTGAGGTTGATTTCATAGCGCTCGCGGGTGGAAACGATGTCCGCCTTGGCGATCCGCACCTGGGACATGACGGTGATCGCCTGGGCAAAGCCCCGGAGTTCCTCGATGTCGGCCTGCTTGCTGTAAGCCATGTAACGGGCAATCTGCTGCGGCGTCTTCAGGGCGTTGTAGGCCGCGCGGACCGCGAGTTCCCACCAGGACTGGTTGTAGAGGAAGGAGTTGTTGTTATTGATGAAGTCCATGTAGAGGTTCACGTTCGGGAGCATCATGAGGATGGTCTTGCGGCACTCCAGAATGTTGATGTGACGCTGAATATCGATCTCATACAGCTCGGGACGCTTGAGGATGGCGATCTGCTCGAGGAGCTCGATGTCCGGGAAATCGAACTCGGGCATCTTGTCGAGGACGGAGTCGTCCACGATGATGTTCATGGAAGGATAGACGCCCAGCTGGGAACGGAGTTCCATGCAGGAGGTTTCGTAGCTGCGGGTGTAGTTGGTCAGGCGTTTTTCCATGTCGAGGAAACGGTTGACTTCTTCGAACGCGCGGAACGGGGTGATCTTGTTTTCCTTGCGGAGCTGTTCGATCAGCACATAGCGGTTCTTGCATTCATTCAGGAGCGTGGTGCTGACGTCGATGGCGCGCTGGGTGGCGGCGACCTTGTAGTAGGCGCGAACCACATCCAGAATCAGGTTCTGCCGGATCCGTTCGATCTGCTTGTCCTTCAGGAGGAGGCGGTCGTGGCTCTGCTGCGAATTGAAGAACGCGAGACCGAAGTCAAGCAGACTGAACGCCAGGTCGACGTTCAGATTGTTGATGTTCTTGTTCGCGCTGGTGCTGTATCCGTAGGTTTCGCCGTCCGAAGCGATCGCCTTGCTGCTGGAACCGGGCTGGTTGTTTCGCGCGGTGAAACCGTCCGTGATGGTCAGGTCAGGCAGCATACCGAGGATTTCCGCGATCATCATGTTCTTCGCGGCATCCTTTTCCATGTTCTGGACTTTGACCTCCAGGTTGTTCTGCATGGCAAGCTTGAGGCAGTCCTGCAGGGACAGTATCTTGTCGCTCGGCAGCTGGGCTTTCTTGGCCTGATCGAAATGTTCGGTCGCCCGCTGAACGCGCTCTTTCCTGAAATCGTCTTCCGTTTTGCAGCTGCTCAGGAAAAGCGCCGAAGCCATGCCGAATGTCAGTATCAGCGAAATTTGCGGCTTCAACATCACACCCTCCGATTTTATATGTTTTTTGATCATTGCAATCTTGTCTCCGAATTATGCGTCCGCGCCGAGAAGCTGATCCAGGGCCTTGTCGAAGCTGTCCTTGAAGATGTCCGCGCTGCGGAGCGCGGAAAGGACTTTTTCGCCAAGAGTTTCGCTCAGTGCCGGAATCGCTTCCTCTTCCACGGAGCCCCTGAGCGCCGAACTGCGAATCAGTTCGATCTCTTCTCCGGTCAAAGGAGTGCCGTCCGAATGATACGGGGTTTCTTCAAACCGCGTAAAGTCGTCGGAGGGAGCTCCGTTGATGCTGATGCCGATGTCGTTTTCGCCGCTCGGAACGTCTCCGAGGTCGCCGCGTCCGCCGATCACCGAGAAGGAATCCATCTCCGCATACGGGGCTCCGAACAGCTGTCTGGAAAGATTTCCCACCCAGCCCATCGGGAGCTCTGTGCCCAGAGTCAGATACAAATTGGTGCCGGCCATGAAGGCGTTGACAACCGAATTGTAGCCCCAGTCCTGAATATCGGAGTTGTAGGACGGATCCGAGAAGTCGGTGTTGATGCCGGGACCGAAGTCCGGCAGACTGGTGGTGGAATTATTGAGCCAGTAAGCGCCGACGCTCGGATTCCCGTCGCTGACCACCAGATTGGAGAGGCTGAAGCCGCCCATCAGGTTGCCCGGGCCGAGGTAGTTCCATGCGACATTGTTCACATTGTATCCGACCGTCCAGACGCCTTCCGGACGGGTGGAATAATAGATGTTGCCGGTGGTTCGGTTGTAGGTGGTCCACACGCCCATCGCGGCCGGAGAATTGCTCGGGATCACGAGCTGTCCGAAGGAATTGACCTGACCGTTTCCGAAGACCGCGCCGAAGCTGTACCCCGTCAGGTTCTCCACGTTCACCGATGCTTTGGCCAGCTGGGCCGCGTTGCCGCTGAAGATGGAGTAGGCCGTGTAGAACTTTCCGGTTCCCGTCTTCTCCACCGCCTGGACGTCCGCCGTATTCCCGACCACAATCGAGTTGGCGATCTGGAGGGCGTTTGTCGCCCGGATCAGGGCCGAACTGTCTGTCGTGCTGCCGGTAATGGTGGAGTTCACCAGATCCAGCGAGACCGTGTTCAACACCGAGGAAGCCGTTGAATTGAAGGCGGTCGTGACCGTCAGCAGCGCCGTTTTTCCGACCGTATCGACCAGATGTTTTCCGGTGTTGCTGCGCAGGGAACCGCTGTTCATATAGAGGCTGGACCCGACTCCGTCCATCTTGATGACCGACCCGTTGGAGGCCGTATTGGACACGAAGGAGAAGTTCATGATGTCCGCCGAACCGGTGCTGTAAATCGCCGCGCCGTCCTGCGCCGTATTTCCGGTGAAGGAACCCGAGTTGACGACCATGGTTCCGACATTGTAGACCGCACCGCCGTTTGCCGCGCTGTTTCCGCTGAACGACGAACCGGACACCGACAGGGTCTGAGCCGTGTTGTAGACCGCGCCGCCGTCGCCGTGGGCCGCCGTGTTCCCCGAGAAGGAGACGCCCGTGATGGAAGCCGTGCCGCCCGCGCTGTAAATCGCGCCGCCGTCGCCGTCGGCCGCATCGTTCCCGGTGAAGGACCCGTTCTTCACGGACAAGTTGCCGGACGCATTGTAAACCGCGCCGCCGCTTTTGCCTGCCGAGTTGTCGGTGAAAGTGCCGTTCAGGGACAAGTTGCCGCCGGCATTGTAGACCGCGCCGCCGCTGCCGAGCCCGGCGGTGTTGCCGGTAAAGGAACCGGAAACCGTCATGCTGTCGGCCGCACTGTAGACCGCGCCGCCGTTGTTGAATGCGGCGTTTGCCGTGAAGGAACCGGAAACCGCCATGTTGCCGGCCGCATTGTAGACCGCACCGCCGTCAGTGGCTCCGTTTTGGTTGAACGTGCCGTTCACAACAGAGGAAACTCCGGCCGCATTGCTGTAAATCGCGCCGCCGTTGCCGAGCGCAGAGTTGCTGGTAAAGGAATTCTCAGCCACGGTGAGCTTTCCGCCCACGTTGTAGATCGCGCCGCCGCTGCCGGCCGTCGCCGCATTGTTCGTGAAGGAAGAATTCCGGAGCGTGATGGCCGCACCCGTTCCCGCAATCGCGCCGCCGTTGGTTTCCGCGATATTGTTGCTGAACGCGGCCCCCGCGGCGTTCAGGGCGCCGCCGGCGAGATAAATGGCCGCGCCTTCGTTGGCTTTGCCGCCGGTAATGCGCACATTATTCAGGGTGAAGCTCGAGCTGTCTCCGTAAATCGAACCGCCGTTTCCGGTTGCGACACCTCCGAGGATGGAGCCGTCCGTGATCTTCACGGTCGACCCTTTCGCATAGATCGCGCCGCCGGACAGAACGTTTCCGGCCGTGATGGATACATCCGTCAGATTCAGCGTGGAATCCGCCACATTGAACGCACCGCCCTGCGTGAGAACTCCGGATGCACCGGTGATGTTCGCGTCGGAGATGCTCAGCGCCGAACCGTTGACGAGAGTGAAAAGCGATCCCCCCGCAAAAATTCCGCTCGGTTCAATCGTAATCCGGGTTCCGGTATGAACGCCGCTGGCGTCCACGATATTTCCATCGATGTTGGCCTTGAAGCCATCGACAACGAAACTGCGGTCGGCATCCACGAAGCCGTGGGTCGACTCGGCGAACTGGATCGTCCAGCTTTCGCCGCCGAATTCATAGAGTTCCTTGGCGAAGGTAAGCGCTTCCCGGAGACTGGTCTGGTAGTCGTAGGGATCCGTAGTGTCTGCAGAGATCGTCACGATGAGACTGGCGTATTTGCCGGTCCGGGTCGAATAGGCGCCGATGCTCAGGTAATCATAGCCCGCATAGTCGCGGATAACCTCGTTCTGCGCATAAGCGACCGCAGAGACGGTCACGGTGTTGGCAACGGAGGAACCGTCCGCCAGTTTCCATGCGCCGGTTGCGGAGGTCTTGTAGGCAATCACGGTTGCGTTGTTCGTGGAATCATAGTAATAACCGGCCATTGCTCCGCCGACGGCCGCGCTGCCGTTGTTCTTGATCACCAGTGTATCGTTCGTGCCGATCAGCGGCAGGAAGCCGTTCATGATGAACGCATTCCGGGCTGAAGGTCCGACCAGGCTGTAAAGAACGTGAGCGGTCGCCCCGACGGAAGTCGGCAGAATATCCACGATGCTGTTGATGACATTCAGCGTTCCCGCCGTGGCGTTGATGACCGCCGTATAGGTGACGTTTCCGAAATCGACATACGTTCCGTTGAACGCCAGCGTGCTGGACGCCACGTTCATGGTGCCGCCAGTCTGGTTCAGGAGCACCAGCCCTTTTCCGAGGTTGTCGTAGACGGTCGAGTTGACCATCGTGAAAGTGCCGCCGGAAACATCGATGAGGGAAGCGTTCTCAAGGGCCGTGTCGTTATTACCGGTGACAGTGACCTTGAACATCACCAGATCGCCGCCGGTCTGATAGACGACCGAACCGACGCCGTTCGCAGCGTTGCTTCCGATGATTCTCACGCTGTCGCCCGCATCGAGGGAACCGATCACCAGACGTCCGCCGGTCTGATAGACCAGCCCGCCGCCGTTGGCCGCCGTTCCGCCGATCAGGTTGTCGAATCCGGTGACCGTCAGGTTCCCGGAAAGGATCCGGAAGAGGCTGTCCGCCGTTCCCGCTGCGGAAAGGGTCAGGTGATAATCGACGCCGTCCTGGTCCGTTCCGGCCAGTGTGATCGTCGCAGTGCGGTTCAGCGTCAGTCCGGAGTAATAGTCGGACAGCTGGATGGTCGCGCCCTGCGTAATCAGGTTGGTGGTCGGGGTGTAATATTCGGAAGCGGGAGAGTCCTGCCTCGTCCCGTACACGTTTCCGACGTAGTTGGGATTCGAGTTGAACGTGATGTTCGAGCTGAACACAAAAGTCTCATGCAGGTTCTGGACGTCCGGGCTCGAGGAAACGAAGATACGGCTCTGCGTGGTGCCCGCCAGATAAAGCGCTTCCCGAAGGGTAATCGCGCCGTCATACGGGTTGAACGCGTCATACGGCAGAACATTGCCTTGCGTATCGGTCGTGAAGGTCTTCGTGATGCGCGGCTGGACGTTGTAGGTCCTGGAAACGTTGTACTGATAATACTGGCCGGCGTAATAGTCGGCATCCAGCACCGTCAGGGCATGGGCTCCCATGTTGTAGACGTTGTAGGAAAGCTGGTCGCGCCGGGTCCATCCGTTCTGCCCCTTGCTGATGATCTGGGTATCCGCCACCGTGGCGGCCGTGCCATCGGAGAAGTTCACCCAGTAGGGGGAGATGTCCGACACCGCGTTCATGCTCTGGGAGTTGATGGTATTGTAATACAGATTGCCGGTGGTCCGGTCGATGGCGGAGTAGACTCCCTTGTAGGCGACGACGCTGTCCGGACGGATCATCAGGGTAGCCGTGGTAGCGAAAACGGGATTGAAATAGACGCCGCTCTGAGAGTAATAACGATCCCACTCGGCAAAGCGTTCGAAAGCAGGCTGCCCCGAAAGATTGTTCTGATAAACATCTCCTGCCAGCAATTTATAGCTGTTGGTGGTGCCGAAGTCAGTGGAATCGACCGGGACATAAGTTTCATAGTCGTTGCTCTTCCAGCCGTATCCGATCGCGCTGTACAGAATGGTCGCGTTGTCGATTCCCGTCTTGAACACGATGTCGTTGTATTTGTAGTCGCTCATCTGATCATTGTACATCCACCGGCTGTAGATCAGGGACGGATCATAGCTGGGACTGGACGAGTCATACTGCGACTCATACTTCAAGTTTGTGGGATCGTAGTCGGGGCTGTTCGGATCGCAATACTTCCCGGTGATTTCATACCAGTCATTGAAATCGGCTTCGGTCGCATTGGAATAATCCGGGTTCACGTCATAGTTGCCGACCACAATCGTATTGAGCATGTTCAGCTTGTAACTCATGCCGGTCACCAGGATGGCGCCGCCGCCCAGACCGGAGGAATTGGAGTCCGTCGCGTAGTTGTACCCGATCGTTGAATTCACGATGCTCACATCCGCATTGTTCATGAAGATGGCCGCGCCGTGGTTGGCGTAGTTCCCAGCAAATGTCGTGTTGATCAGATTCAGTCCGACACTCTCCACATACAGGCCACCGCCCCAGGTATTGATCGTTGAACTGCCGGGGTTCACTCCCTGATAGTTATTGAAGAACGTGGCATTCTCGATCGTGACACGGTTGGAGGAAGTGCCTCCGATCCAGAATCCGGCGCCCTTGGAGACCTTGCTTTCCTGACTGTCCCCGATCCCGTCGGAATTGGAGTAGCGCCCGATGTTGTTCTGGACGGTCACATTGCTGATGTTGACACTGCCCGTAGTGGAAATGTAAGCCGCGCCGCCGTGGGCGGCTTCGTTGCCATCGAACACCGTCGTGATGATTTCAAATGCATCATTTTTCAGTTTAATGGTGCTTGAAATCGTCAGATCGCCGGTTCCGGCGAAGTAGAGTGCGCCGCCCTTGTCAATGTAATACCCCTCTTGGCTCAGGTTGATCGCACTGTTGTTTTTGAACTGGCTGCTGTTGACCGTCAGGTTTCCACCGGACACATGCACCGCGCCGCCGTCGCCGGTCACGGCCTGGTTGTTATTCAGGATCATGCCGTTCAACGTTACGGAGCCGTCGGTCGACGCGATCGCGCCGCCGTTTCCGAGCGTCACGCTGCTGTTGCTGATGGTGAAGTTGGAGAGCGTCGCGGTTCCGGAGTTGTAGAGGAATCCGCCCGCCGCCAAACTGTCCTTCAACCCGGAATTCGCGGTATTTCCGCTCGCATCGAGCCCGCCGGAAATCGGCTGGGTCCCGTTTCCGGCCGCTGACCAGTAGGACGTGGTATATTCGCCGCCGCTGGTGAAGGTCAGAGTGCCGGAGTTGTAAATCGCGCCGCCCTTGCCGCCGATCTTGTTCTTGGCGTTATAGAGAGCCTCGTTATTGCTGAGATCGGTCAAACCTTTTCCAATGGTGAGCGTGCCGGCGTTGTAGATACCGCCGCCGTTGAGTGCGCTGTTGTTGTTGATCTGAACACTGTCGCTTTCTCCCGTGGCGATCGAAGCAGAGGTATCGACCGCGATGTAGATCGCGCCGCCGTTCCCCGTCGCCGTGTTGGAAGAGAAGGAAGCCATGCTGACGCTCAGGCCGGCCGCCGCATACAGAGCACCGCCGTTCCCGGCACTGTTGCCCGTATACGTTCCGGATTTGATTGTCAAAGCTCCGGTCGAGTAAATCGCGCCGCCGTCTCCCTTCGCCGCGCTGTTCCCGGTGAAGCCGCCGTTTTCCACCGTCAGGGCTCCGGTTGCATAAACCGCGCCGCCGTTGCCTTTTGTCGAAGCATTGCCGTCGAAATTCACGCCGTTGAGTTTCAGTGCGCCGACCGCATAAATAGCTCCGCCGTTGCCGCTGGCGGTATTCCCGCCGATGGTTCCGGTAATGCTCAGTTTTGCCTCTTCTCCCATCGCGGTGGTATCAAGATACAACGCGCCGCCGTTCGCAGCGCTGTTGCCGGACATATCATTGACCGCCAACGTAAAGTTTGTTTCAGCGCCGAGAACGGCATGGATCGCGCCGCCGTTGCCCGTTGCCTTATTGCCGCTGATGACAGTATTCTTGACATCAAACGTTGTGCCGAGGAAGGAAATCGCACCGCCGTCACCGCCGGCTTTCCCGTTCCCGAGAACCGCATCGGTAATCAAGAGGCTTCCTCCGCTCTGATAAATCAGTCCGCCACTGCCGGTTGCCTTTCCGTTCTGATAGGTGCCGCCGGTAATTGCAAGAATTCCGCCGTTGGCATAGATCAAACCGCCGTTGGCCGCACTGCCCTGCGTGATTGTCATATGATCCAGTGTTGTCGTGGAGGAACCTTCCGCCGGTCCGGTAATATTGAACACACCGCCGTTGGCCGCACTGCCGCCCTTGACCGTCAGGTTCATGAACGTATTGTTCAAACCGGTGACGGTAAAGACGGATGCCGTCAGTTTGCTTCCATCTACCGTGATCACGGCATCCGGCCTGGAGCCTATGATGTTTTTGCCGTCAAGCACCATGCCGTTCACTTTGATATTCAAACTGCCAAGAGCCGCATCCAGCACAAGAACCAGATTTGTTCCGTAAACCGCTTTCTGTTCCGGCGTCATGCTGGAATAGATGCGGTCATAGTCAAAGACAATCTGTTCTTTGATTCCGTTGGCATTGAGATACTCGACCGCTTCACGCAAACTGGTTTCCCCGTCATCGGTATCCACGATATCGCCGGAAATCGTCACGACCCACGGACTCGCGGGCGCAGCAATCAATGTATAAGCGCCGACACTGAATTTGCCGTTCATATTCGGATTGTAACGGGAAACGCCTCTCTGGTCCACCGTATAACCGGGGGTTGTTCCTCCGGCATCCACGGCCGCCGCGGGATTGTCCCATGCCTTCCGAAGAGCAATCGTTCCGGTCTCCTGATTGAAGCCTGCCGTCACAAAAATCTTTGTCGCGTCAAGTTTGTTTCCGGCCACATTG
>CAZORN010000073.1:0-13934 GCA_964581935.1 uncultured Victivallales bacterium | reverse complement strand
CCGCCATCTGGACGACGACGTCGCCCAGGGCTTTGCGCCAGAGCTGCCCGGGATACGCGATGAGGTCTTCGGTCTTCTGGGTTGCGGGCGCGTGCCATTTGATGGCTTGTCCGAAGTAATTGCGGACGAGATTCCGATTCGCCTCATCCGCCTGCTTCCGGAAGCTCGGGCTGCCGTTGCTCCACGCGGTGCACTGGAGATATCCCATCGTCCTGACCTTTTTTTCCTTCAGGAAACCCATTGCATTCCGGTCCGCCTGAGTGAAAGGGAAACGGTCCGGGTTAAGTTTATGAAAACTTTTATTGTCCAGTCCCCAGTAAGAGATCCAAGCGCCGATTTCGCCGCCGGCGGTGTCGTCGATGAACTGCTGGAGTTCTTTCCTCTGTCCCTGCGCCTGGTCGACTCCGAGCTGGAACCATTCATCAATTTCCTTGAACCAGCGGGGCGTGCTTTTGCGCGTAACAACAGGGCCTTCGGCACACCAGTACTGACGGAGCGCCCAATCGCGGTAAATCATGCAGCCGTCATACCAGTTCCCCTGAAACGTGCGGAATCCGGAACGGTAGGGAACGTTCCAGTTTTGAGGGACCCGTCGCATGTTGTCGGGGATGTTGACAAGAGCCCATCCGAGGCCGTTTTCCCGCGAAACATTGATCTGATACCGTTTCGCATTCTGAAGAGGGTCGAAACTGGCGAGATAAAGCCCGGAGCCGCGGTTGTAAAGAACATCGAACTGCATGCTGTGTCCTGAACGGTTCGGCTGAAAGAGACGCGGCTTGCCAAGGAGCCCTTTTTCCACCGGATTCGCAATCAGGCGTCCGTTGAAGAACGGGGTCGCGAGAAAGTCTCCGGACGGATCGCCGTGAATCGCGCCCAGACCGTCGATCTGAGGGAGGCTGAAGTAAAACACCGTATATTCTTCGGAACGGTTGGTGAATCCGCCATCGATCATGCAGAAGGCGCCGTCGGGAGACAGTTCTGCTTTGGCCCAGACGTCGAGCGCGTTTGGCTGGCTCCCCACTTTCAGGCCGTCCCAGAAAAAGGAAACACTTTTGTCCTGAATCTTGATCCGGGGACGTCCGCCGAGCTGAACGACTTCCGCGGAAGAAATGTTCAAATCTCCCGCGGAAGCGTCGGCATCCCTGCCGCCGGTACCGTCGTCCTGCTCCGGATCAATGGAAAGGAACGTTACGGGCGGAAGTTTTTGAACATCCGTATGAATTTTTTTCAGTTTCATCGACCAGAGAGAACCGCTTGTGCGCCGATTGATGAATTCGACACCGTCTGCGTTGCGGATGGAGGAGATGCCACCTCCCTGCTCTGGAGCAAGAAATTGTACAGAAACGCCATCCCCTTTCAGGGCAGCGGCGGGAGTCATTGAAGGAATTTCGGACGAGACCGGTGCAAGCTCCCACTGATCGAAGTCGCCGCTTCCGCGCTGTCGAACGACCAGTGAAATTTGACGGATTCCGGCTGGAACTTCGAGGCGGATGGATTGCGTTTTCCATTCGGGAGTCTGCTGGATCCAGTCTTTGGAAAGGGGCTTGAGCGGTTCCGGAACGCCGCCGTTTCGGAAGCAGGAAAACGCGACCTGAAATTCACCCGAGCCCCGTGAGCGGAAAGTCAGGAGCCATGTTCCGGCCTGAGCCTGAAACAGATCGGTGCGGAGGAAAGCCGGTACATTCGGATTCAACGCAGTCAAATGAAGATATTGTGCGCCGTCAGTGTCGCGGCGGACTTCCGCGGAAGCCGTTTTCTTATCGACAGCCCAGCCCGCGGGAGGAGATTGCGGACGATCCTGCTTGAAGTTTTTGTTCGGAATCCGCATGGGAGACGGCGGCTGATAGGCGGGAGGGGTTTTCTCCTTGCTGAGTCCGAGTTGATAATTGAGGGAAGTCTGAAGCCACGCGGGGTAGGTTTCCCCTGTGGAGGTTCCTGCTCCGGAAAGACCGGCGCCCCAGGTGATGCTGTCTCCGAGACAAAGGACACGATTTCCGGGATTGACTTTTCCCTTGAGTTTCTCCGCGGCAAGCTCTCCGAGGAGACGGGCTCCGGCGGCAGTCAGGTGGAGACCGTCTTTCGAACGGCTGTTGGCCGGGTTGCGGACGAGGCTTGACGCGGCTTCCGTGGCGCCGCCGCGCTGTTCCACCGCCAGATAAATGTCGTTGAGGATCAGCTGCTGTTGCGTCGCAATGTCACGGATGATGTCATTATACTGTTTCACTCGCTGTCCCGGAGTCGCACTGTCAGGATAGTGATGACGTTCAAGCAGATAGGAGTCGATGGCGGGACTGATGGTGTTCAGCATGATCACTTTCACGCCCAGTTTCCGGGCGGAGGAAATCATGGCGTCGAAATTGCGCCGGAACTCCTCCGTAGAAACCAGGTTTCCTGAATTCAAGGCGTCGTTTCCGCCATAGCCGATAATCAGAATTTGAGGATGGATATTCTGAAGAAGTGACGTCAGGCGTTCATTGCCCTGACGGGAATTGTGCCCGCCGATGCCGGCGTTGAAGACCGTGACCGGATCGGCGGAAAGTGCGGACAGCGAGAGGAGAGAAAGCAGAAGGAGATAGAAGGATTTCATCATGGAGCTCCGAAGAATTGACGGTTGCAGACGGTTGCGTCGTTGACTTTGTATGTGGAAGTCAGTTCGTTTCTGGAAACGGCCCGGGCGCTGCCGTCGGCGCACCAGATGTTCGCCCGATCGCTGTGACGGGTGTGAACCTGATATTTATTGCCGTAGGTGCCGTTCCCCAGCAGAGGCACGTTGTTAACCTGAATGCCGTCGCTCGCGTTGCCGGGACGGTTCAGCACGCTGTCCATGAGCATGATGAAAGTGGAGGGCGGAAAACGGTATGCGGTTCCGGCCTGATCGACGTCGGAAAACAGGCTGTCGATCCGGTATGCCTGAAATTCGATAATGCTGGCTCCGGGGCCTGTCATGGACCGGATCGCGTAAGTATACGACTGGTCTGAATAGTAATAGGGATTGGCCGAGGGGCAGACCATGATGTTCATCGATTTGTTCCGGCCCTTGTCAATGTCGATTTTTATGGTGCCCGCATAATACAGAGTCTGTGCCCACATGCGGGTTCCCTGCTTGGCCGCGGGAAAATAGCTGCGGTAGTCGTTGGCATAAATATAGAACAGGGCGCCGGTCGATTTCAGGTTTCCGAGACAGCTGATGGCCTGTGCTTTTTTCCGGGCGCTGTTCAGGGCCGGAAGAAGCATGGCTGCCAGAATTGCGATGATCGCAATCACGACAAGGAGCTCTATAAGTGTAAAACCGCGTTTTTTCATGATTTTCTCCTTATGGTTCTATATTGTTTGATATGATTCAAGGCGTCCTGAAGCTTGATCACGGCAAGACAGCAGTAGAGGTCGGCCGCGCCGTAGTAAAGGAAAATCTCGTCGCCGACCAGCACGTTGGCGCAGGGGAAGATGCAATTCGGATAGGCGCCGGAAGACTCGAATTCTCCGAGCGGCTCCATGATCGGGAACGGAGAGCGGGCGAGAACTTTCAGTGGGTCATGACGCTCGAGAAGCATCAGCCCGACACGGTATTTGCCGGAGCGGTCCACCCCGTGATAGAACATGAGCCAGCCGTCATCGGTCGGAATGGGAACGCCGGAAGCCCCGATTTTGAGACGCTCCCACTCGTATTCGGGCTGGATCAGCAGATGATCGTCGGGAATGTCTTCGCCGTCGACCATGTCCCACGGCATTTCGCGGCGGTTGCTGCTCCAGCGTTCTAGGGAATCGGAAAACGCAAGCCAGACGGCCCCCGGATTGTAGAACATGGGAAGAGTCCATGGAATCGCGGAAGTCGGACGATGTAGAATCAGGTATTTTCCGTTGATCTTTTCCGGAAAAAGAACGATATTGGCGTCGCTGAGATGTTCGCTGGTGAGAGGGCCGAGCCGACTGCATTCTTTCCAGTCGGACGTGACGGCAAAACCGCCGCGACGGAAATTCTCCGTCCACACGGGATTGCGGGAATCTCCGGGACCGACCCGCCGTTCTCCTTCCGCAAACTTTTTCATATTGAAGGAACGCCCGGCGTATGCGATATAGTATTTTCCGTCGAGTTCGGTGACGCGGGCATCCTCGACGCTGGCGTGGTCGAAGTCGTCAGGATCGGGAGACGGACTCAAAAGCGGTTCCGGGGCGCACTCGAAACGGATGCCGTCCGAACTGGAGGCGTAACCGAGATAGATTTCGCCGTTGCCGGGTTCGGGGGTGGCGGTAAAGACCATGTGGAAAGTCCGGCCGTCGAAGACGACCCCGGGGTTGCGGGCCTCGTGTCCGCCCCACGGCAGCGACGGATCGGGCCCCAGAATGGGATTCCCTGAATAACGTTTGATTTCAAGCATGGACAGCGCCTCCCTGGCGCATCGTGATTTTGAGTTTCGGTTCGATTTTTATCACCCTCGGAAAGTCGGTACGGTCGGAAGCGAGGATATCGATTCCGGTGCGTCCCATTTCGGCATATTCGACCTGAACGGAGGACAGACCGTTCTGAAGGACCAATTCAGGATCCAGGCAGTCGTATCCGACCGACTGGATTTTGGCGGAGAGACCTTCGTCTTCGATGCAGCGTCTGGCTCCGTCCGCAAGAAAGTCGTTGGTGGAGAAAATAACATCGGGCGTATGGCCGGAGTAAAGGTATTTTTTGGTGGCCAGATAGCTCATCCTCTGATGGTTCGACAGCGGGACGGAACACTCCATGAGATCGACCGCAGGATCGAAATCCAGAGAATAATCCGCGGCCGCCTGCCGGAATCCGCGCAGACGTTCCTGATAGGTCAGGTCGTCCGGATCCGGAATCCGGAAGCTGACCACCGCAATGCGCCGACAGCCTTCCGTGATGAATCGTTCAGCCAGACGATATGCGCCTGAATAGTCATCATTGACCACGGCATAGACATTTTCCGGAGCGCTTTCAATTCCGCGCATCCGATAGTTCAGGAAAACGAACTTCTTTTCCGGAAAAAGATGCGCAAGCTCCAGTGTGCGGCGGAACTTGTTGGATTCCAGCACCAGAATTCCCCGGAAATCGAAAGAGTCGATCCGGTTGTAGAGCCGAATCTGTTTTTCGGGTTCGTCGAAGATCAGGGAGGCGTCCAGCGGCTTTTCGACGGCGGCGGCTGATATCCCATGATAAAGCCTCGAAACAACCATGTCACGATGCGTATTCTGCGGGTCGTGGGAACACCAGATGCCGCAGATGGGTTTGACTTCGAAGAAATCGGAATCTGCAACGAATGTTCCTTTTTTCGGACGGCGGAAGCAGATCCCGTCCTCGACAAGCGCCTGCATGGCAAGATCAGCCGTACGCAGACTGACCCCCGCCGCTTCAGCCACCAGCTTAATGCTGGGCATCAGCGTCCCCGGAGGCAGTTTTGAGTGACGTATCTGACTCACAAGCTGTTCCTTGATCTGCTGATACACCGGCAGCGGTCTGTTCTTGTCGATTGTTATCACTAAACTCATGGACTTCACCTGTGTAATATAAAGGTTTTACTTTCATTATACTTGATTATACTTTATTTTTACGAATTGTCAAGGGGGACAATAAAAAAAATGTATTTTTCAGACGACGAGGATTGCGTCAATCGAAGTTTTCAAAGACGGCGAAGTAGTTTGCCGAGGTTCAGAAAAAATTTCCCGGCAGCGGAGTTTGAGGGTGCGGAGCCCTCTTTGCCATGATAAACGTCTATGCCTGGCAGTTGTCTTCAGGATCGGAAACGAGGAGTTGCTGGACATCGACCTTGCGCCCAGTTCGAATAGATTCCACAACAGCGCTTCCCGTCAGTACCGCCTGAATTCCATCCTCCAGAGTAGGCAAAGGATCATTTCCTCCTCCAAAGAATTTGCGGAAGATCACCGCATCGGCTCCGCCGTGGGACCCTTCGAATTCAGGAACCGGAATATCTTCCGGACCGCCATGACCGAAACGGATGAGGCGGATCGTTTTTTCCATACTGATCGAAGTATCATGAAGGTCACCTGAATCCAGTTTGCGGTAAAAGATGGATTTTGCCTCCAGACGTCCGGTTTCACCTTCCAGAATGATCTGTTCGCCTTCGTGGTTAGCGTGTGCGCAAAGTGAATAACTGCAAAAGGTTCCGTTCTCATATTCAACAGCGGCGGAAAAATTATCTTCGATATCAATTTCAGGAGAGAAAACACAAAGGTCAGGCGTATACGCATCCGGATCGGTGCGGTATTTGTAAAACGCCGTATATGTGGCGGCATTTCCTTTGCCTTCGTGGTAACGGACGGTATATTCGCATTCATCAAGATGAGGACATGTGGAGCAACGTTCCCCGGAAAATCTATGAGGCGCATTTGCTCCGTACCGGGTCAGTCTTCCCGAGGCGCTGACCATTGCCGCCCGTGAATTCAGCAGGTAATTGATCTTGTCGAAATGATGCGATGCCTTGTGAAGCTCCAGCCCATTGGAATATTTTCTCCGGGAGTTCCAGCGGCGGAAATAACTGGTTCCGTGCACACGGTCAAGCATTTCGTGGTACTCCATGCTGAGAACTTTTCCGATGGTTCCGGCATCGACAAGCTTTTTCAAGGTCTGAGTCAAAGCATCGTAACGGGCATTATGACTGGTAACGGCGAAGATTTCCGGATTGCGGCGGCGGGCTGAAAGTATGCTCCGGCATTGTTCCGCATTGATGCAAAGCGGCTTTTCGGAGATGATGCCGATCTTGCGATCCATGGCTCTGACAATATACCTTTCGTGAAAAACATCGACCGTTGAAATGAGTATTCTATCGGGTCCGGTGCTGTCGCACAGAGCGTCAAAGTCGGTGAAAGCAGGGACATTCAGACCCAAATATTCCTGAAAACCCCGGATTTTGTCGGCATCTGTATCCATAATCCCGGCAATCTCCCAGTTCTCCGAATAATCTCTCAGCAGGGCTTTGACAAATGCGGTGGCCCGAATGCTTGCGCCGACAAGGGCAATACGTGTTTTCATCTTTCCTTTTTCATCTTTCAATATAATGTTGTATTGACAGAGCCTTGATCTTTCCTTTAAAATAATCGTGCTTTTGACCGCTTCCTCCCACGATGGACAACGTATCGTTAACTCCGATTCCCGGACAGGCAAATTCCCCGGCGATTTTTCCATCAAGCTCAAATGTCAGTTTCTCCAGATCCCTGCTGATCCGGAGTTTGCTCCAGACGCCTGTCGGGAGTACGATTCCGGTATCGCGGAAGGTGCATTTGAGTTCTTTATTCATGAATTCAAACGCCAGTTTTCCATTCCTGACAAAGATACGCAATCCGCCATGAGCTCCGCGGCAGGTTGAGGAACCGATGAGCAGGCAGTTCCCGGAAAAATCTTTGTCCGGAGCAATTTCCATCGTCATGCTGTATGCGGTTCTGCGAGGCAAAACGCCCTGCGGCAAAGTGATGAAATTTCCTTTACCATCAAAGTTCAGAACAGCGGTTCCGTCTTCCCCCTTCAATTCAGGGACGCCGCACACGGCATCCGCCGGATAATTGCTGTTCGCGGGCAGATTCCCGATCGCATACAACGAAGTGGCACCTCCGCCTTTATAGGTGGAATGAAGAAGATACCCTCCGCGGCTGGCCCAGTAGCATCGCCCGGCCGAAACGGGAAGCGATGTGCCATATCTGTCTGTGAGTTCATAACGGATATCTTCTACGCGATTCGCTCCGACCTGAAGCGTAACCGGACGATTTTCCGTGTCGGAAAAGACTTGTATCTTGCGCATCTGACTTTTCTGTCCGGAAAGAGCAAGAAGGGGAACACTTCTCCACTGCCTGCCTTCCGGGGTGACTGCCTGAAACTGAAACACCGAGTCACGCCGTTCAGGGCGTAACGTCAGAAGCATGTCAAAAGATTTCCTGTCCTGCGGGAGTGCATGCCCTGCCTGACGGTACTGCCGGTTGAACGAGATTACGAATCCTTTTTCTCCGTAAATGGCATAATGATCCCGGGCCGCCAGATCAGCAAAAGAGAAAGTCTTTTCGCAGAATCCGGGGATGTTGACATGGATTTTCGCCGTCTGCAATTCCGTTCCGGGAATGGAAACAAGAGCGCGCGCCTCCCAGTTGGAAAGGTTCATGCTGCTGAAAAAGAGTCTCTCTTTCCTGACATTGAGTCCGGGATTCACGACTCCGAGGACCTTCCATGCCGCTTGCGGAGAAGAGACAGTGATCTCTCCTGAAACTTTCATGGGAAGCAATGCCGACATGAGGCTTACATCGAGGACCGCATATTTCTGATCGTCGCGCCAGGAAGGAGAACCGTTGTCTGAAAAGCTGTATACGCAGCGGCCATTTTCCAGGAGTTCAAGATTGCGGACGTTTTCTTTGAATTCCAGTTTCCCTGTAATTACGGAATCACCATCGGGGAGCGGAGAAAGCTTCAGTGCACATTCTCTTGGAATAATCATATCCCTAAGTCCCTGATGAAACTCCTCATAGTCATTGATTGCGGTCGGAACAAGCGCAGTGGCTCCGAATCCGGAAAACTGAAGGGTACGCCCGGAAGCAGTCGCAATTTGCAGTTCAGGAATCAAAACCTGTTCCGCGGCAAACTTTTCAGATGGCAGGACCAGATTGTCCGCCGTGAAAGTGTCGGCGGAGAAAGAGACCGGGGGGAATGTGTGGACCGTCTCCCCTTTTTCGTTTTTCAGCATGACCGTCGCCATATAAGTTTTGTTTTCCTTCCCGTCAGGCAGATGCAGAAGTTCCAGCTTGAATTTTTCTCCCAGAACCAGCATTTTTCGCGTGCTTACAATCAGATTGGGAATATTCAGATCATCGCCGGGGAGAGAAAAATCGTGGGTCCCTTTGGCTTTTTCCGTATAATAGCGCATGATCCGCATCATTGAAAGACCTTTGAAAACCGTAGGACGGAGCGAGGTGTTTTCATTCTGTTCGTCCCATTCCGGGATATTGATGATGTCCGGATTGTATTTGAGCGCGACATCCAGGAACCCCCGCAATGTCGCAGTCCCGTCGCTCACCAGAGAAAAGCCGATATTATAACTGTTGTTATGTTCGATCCCGGCGGTCAGAACCAGCAGTTTCTTTTGAAATTCCGGTTCAGCCATGACCCCGGAAACAATTCGGACCAGCAGCTCATAAAGCCGGAGATTCAGGATTCCGTTCTGTGAAGAATTGCGCGGACGCCGCGACAGATAAAAACCGTCTCCGTCCCGCAGTGTTTCACGCAATTTCTGCCGGATCGATTCAATATCCTTCAGGGTCAGTGTTCCATTGTTGAGCTTGTTCTCAAATGAACTGTCGTATATTTCATCCGTCAGCAGAAGCAACACTTTGTCCGGATATTTCTTCCGCAGTTCCGCGATCAGCGGCTTCCTTTTCGGAGCAGGATAGGCCGCATAAAAGAGCAGAGCGGTTTTATCTCCGATTTTGAGGGAGGCGCGGCTGTTCACCGCAAGCGCAACCGCGTCCGGCTGTGAATTTCCATCCCAGGCGGCCAAGAGCGTATTGTCCGGCTTGCGGGAGGCGAAATCGGACCACAGGACACTGGACCTGTCGATCTTTTTATTCGAGGGAAGAAAAACGGAAAAACCGTTCATGCCATAGTTTTTCAGAATATTTGCGCTGAAAACGTAGTCGGCATCCGACAGCACGCCATAAGACGCTGTTCCATCCGGAGCCGCATTGAGAAAAAGAGGCCAGTCCGTCCATCTCTCATAATAACTGTAATTGGTCGTTCTGGTATTCAGCGGATATTTCAGCTGGGCTTGCGCGAAAAACAGAATCTGCGGCAATACGCGTTTTCTCGGAACGGCCGGCAATTCATTTTCCCACTCCCAGGCGCCCCGGCAGGACCATGCGAAAGAAAAGATCAACAGACAGAAAAGTGCATTTTTTTTCATTGTTCGGAATCCTTATTTTTTTTGCAATTGCAGCCAAGTTCAAAACGACGCAGGAATACACATTTTGCAGAGCCGATATTTTCCGCTTTCATGACTAAAGAGAACTCTCCTGAGAGCTTCGGAAGTTTTATGGCCGTGCCTCGGCAGAAACGGTCTTGAAGAATGATCTGCTCTCCGCCGTCATGTTCGAGAATGACGGCATTCCGTCCCGGATTTTCCATCCACAGTTTCAGCGAAGCACAGCACACGGTTCCGGAAGGCACCTGAAAATGATAACGTATCCAGCCGCGCCTGTTTCCTTTGATCTCCAGCGCACGGGGATACTTCGGCAGGACGATGTGACGTTCCGTCGATTCCGGGTATTCCACGAACCGCAGATCGCTCCAGCCTTCGCTGCGGAATATCCCGCTTCCATTTTTACCGAAGAGAAAAACTTCACGGGATCTGCCTTTCACCAGGAGAATGGCATTTTTGCTGGGATTTTCGATTTCTCGCAGAAATGCATCTTGACCGGCGCCGCCGGAGAAAGCGCGTGAAATCTCATGGAGCTTGCGTTTCAGAATCGTGCAGTTTTCAGGACTCAGCGTATGCCAGAAGGTCGCCAGAAAACGGGAAACTCCGCACGGTTGCGCATAGTGCCGGAAGGTAAGAGCGTTGAGAAAATGAGCGGCGGCCCCGACGACTTCAAATCCTGCCTTCCGGAGATATTCAGCGGTGGGAAACTCCCGGGCAGGCTCATAATGCCAGTCATAGAGAAGAATATCCTTCGGCAGTTCAGCGAGAAGGCGTTCAAAATGATCCGGAGCCCCTCCGTAACATCCGGAAATACAGAAACTGCGACGGTAAAAATTCTCCGGAACAAGAAGGGAATCCGCCCACATGAGACAGCGGAGGTTCCGCTTTTTCAAATGACCGCGCAAGGCCTTGATCTCCTGAAGAAGGATTTCATGCGGGTTCCTGTTCCTGCAGACCGGACACCCGAAGACACTTTTGCGCGAAGACGCGGAATAGTCGCTGATGATCTCGTCGTGTCCGATATGGACTTGCTTCGGCTGAAAGAGATCAATCACTTCGTCCAGAAGGGGAAACACCAGCTTCTCCAGTATCCCCGAAGCAGGGCAATATACTTTGGAACCGGATTCACGATATTCATCATGAGCTTTCAGAAGATATTCACAATGTGAAAATGTCGGAATCAGCGGGATAATTTCCAGTTGCAGTTTCCCGGCAAGCAGAATGATTTCCTTCAGTGTTTCCCGCGTCCATGCCCACGATGCGGACGCTTCCGGAACGGATCGGTAGACAATGCCTTTTTCCAGTTCGAGAATAAGTCTGCCATATCCGCTTCTTGCGGCAGCGCGCATCAGCATCTTGAGGACATCGGGATCGTTCGGCCCCATTCGCAGTGTAAAAAAACATTCTTTTTCCATGGATGCTCAGTCGTTTGTGAGAAAGTTGATCTTCAAATCATTGCGGTGCATCGAGTTTACATGCGCATCCGCCCAGAGGAAGTTGGAACTTTTCCCGGGATGCTGATAGCCGAGGCGGAGCGTATAGTTGCCGGTCGTATAAAGAGTATGCGTCTGATAAGGGGCGACTTCCGCGACCCATATCAAGGCGCTGGGGCGTTTAATCTGCGTATTGGGAATGCTGAATTGAGCTTTTCCCTGCGACCAGGTCGTCTCGCAGATGCAGAAACTGTAATATCGGTAAGTCTGGTTGATATTCTGCATTTCGTCACTGCGTCCGGGACATCCGTTCGGAGCTTTCCCTGCATTCCATTTCGCCAGAGACGTTGAAGAAAAATAATTCACACGCAAGGGAGCATTGTAGTTGTTCCAGGTACTTACACTGTTATTGACATAAGGAGAGGGTTCCGGGTAATAATTTTTCCAGTCGCTCTGGTACATACCGCAGACGAGCCCCAGCTGTTTCAGGTTGTTTGTGCATGCAATTGTTCTTGCGACATCTCTTGCTTTTTGAAGAGAAGGGAGCAGAAGCGCCGCCAGAATGGCGATGATCGCAACGACAATAAGAAGCTCAATCATTGTAAATCTGTTTCCCCCCATGCGGGCCGAGCTGGACCTTGGATTTTTTCTGTGTTCCATGCAATACCTCCCAATGACTAGTTTGTATGACTGTTTTTCAAGGACTTGTGAACCCATTCAAAATGATTGGTTTTTCTCTGTTCATCATTCGTTTTCTCGCGAATCGAAACAGCTGAAAGCAAGCGCTGGACTTTTCCCGTTGAAAGCCGTAATCAGGTTTTATGCGTCTCCCTCCTTGTCAGCATTTGCAGACGTTTCAAAAATATTGTTTCAGATTTGAGCATTTTGATTCCGGTCATCCCACGGGCTGATGTTGAAATTCAGGCGATAGTCTTTTTCCAACATTCCCGTACAGTTGAGACGGAAAAGAAGGTCGAACGGATTTTCCGGACACCCGCAGCTCCCGCCCGCCCTGAATTTCGGTGCGATGTTGACCTTCTCCAGAACTACGCCGCACAGGTTTTTTTTAATCCGGTCGAGCATCATTTCCACACATTTTTCCGCAATCTGGTGCAGTGGCTGGATGACCGTCGCGATGGAGGGAGTCGTATATTCAATGAAACTGTGTCCATCGCATCCCACGAGAGCGATGTCGTCCGGTACTTTCCAGCCTTGCCGGGTCAGATAACGGGTAACTTTTGCCGCCAGAAAATCGTTGGAACAAAAAACAGCTGTGACTTTTTCCTTCCGGAGGATATTTTCCAGCTGTTCCGCGGATCCTTTCAAGGAATGAAGATCAATACGGACGCCTCCGGCCCCGTGGGTTTTCAGCGCCCTTCTCCAGCCTTTTTCCCGAAGATTGTTGGGTTGCAGATGAATCCCGAGAAATGAAACCGAGGAATGACCATGCTCCAGCAGATGCGAGGTTCCCAAAAACCCGCTCGCCTCCTTATCGATGTCAATGTCTGAAAAACCGGATATCGTGCGGCAGAACACAATCGGAATATCGGGCATCAAAGCTTTTGGCGGAGACATCGGAGCTCCAAGAACAATGATTCCCTCCACTCCGCGGGAAGAAAGCGAATGACAGGCCTGCGACAGTTCTGAAATCTGGAAAATCAGATCCGATGCCAGAAAATTGTATCCATGCGTCCTCAACATCTGACATATTTCGGCAAAAAGAGCATCTGAATATGGATTCCCGGGCGACGCCAGAATTCCAATCGTCTTTGTCCGTCCTCCCTTCAGGCTCCGCGCAGCCAGATTCGGGATATAATTCAATTCGCGCGCCAGTTTTAAAACTTTTTCACGCGTTTCAGGCGAAACACGGCTGCCGCCGTTGCCTTCCAGCGCCGCGGCCACCGCCTGACGGGATACTCCAATCAGAGTTGCAATATCTTTCATAGTGACGGGCATAAACAGACTCCTCGCATACGCACATTTATGATTGCTCGTGTAATCGTAATATAGTAATGGAAAAAAGGATGTCAATCCATGCAATCAAAAAAAATCCGGGATTTTTCCCGGATAAGAAAAGGACGGAAAAGAGGTCATCCTTTTTAAAGAAATTCCTCTTTTCCGCACCTTGCGGAAAGGAAACCGCCGAACTCATCCATCGGACGGTCCGGCGGCTTCTGAACTCAGCGTCCGGCCATCATCGCGGCGACGTCGGCGGCAACTTCGCCCGTCGGTTTGATGTTGAAGTTCTCGACCAGAACCTTGGCGACTCCGGGAGAGAGGAACGCGGGAAGCGTCGGGCCGAGCCGGATTCCCTTGACTCCGAGCGACAGCAGGGCGAGAAGGACGGCTACCGCCTTCTGTTCATACCACGCGATATCGAAGGAGATGGGCAGTTCATTGACATCCTTCAGGCCGAAGGCTTCCTTGAGCTTCAGGGCGATCACCGCCAGACTGTAGGAGTCGTTGCACTGACCGGCGTCCAGCACGCGCGGGATACCGCCGATGTCGCCCAGGTTGAGCTTGTTGTAACGGTATTTCGCACAGCCCGCCGTCAGGATGATGGCATCCTTCGGAAGGGCTTCGG
>CAZORN010000072.1:6713-13978 GCA_964581935.1 uncultured Victivallales bacterium | reverse complement strand
GCCAATGCGACGGAATGGCGTCCGGTTCCGCATCCGAGGTCCAGAAGCTTCATTCCGGGCGCAAGCGCAAGTTCCTTCATCAGGAAATCCGCCTCAAATTCCGTGTTGGAGGTGAACGTTTCTTCTTCATAACGGGGTGCGTTGAAATCGTAGAACTGCTTCCATGTATTCTGTTTCATGATGAATCCTGAAAAATTTGTGTAAAGACAATAAAAAACCTTCCGGACACCAGTGGGGTCCGGCAATATAGGGAGCGATGTTGCATCACTCCATTTCCTTACGCAATCATCCAGATTCTCCGGCTTTGTCGACAGGCTTCATGCCGTGTCTCAAGCCTTGGTTTGACAATAATATAATCCGCGGAAATTCATTTTGCAACCGGGCGAGGAGGAATTATTTCTTCCCCTGTTTTTCGCGGCGGAGACGCTCCCAGTAGGCGAGGCGCTTGACGATTTCGCGCTCGAAGCCGCGTTCGGGCGGATTGTAGAATTTCTGACGCTGCATCTTGTCCGGGAAGTAATTCTGACCGGAAAAGGCGTCCGGGAGGTCCTGGTCATACTGGTATCCGCTGCCGTAACCGAGCTCCTTCATGAGCTTGGTGGGGGCGTTCAGAATATGGGCGGGCGGCGTGAGCGTACCGTATTCCTTGGCGGCGCGGCGGGCGGCGCCCCAGGCTTTGTCGATACTGTTGGATTTTGGCGCGGTTCCGAGGTATACGACGAGTTCCGCGATGGCAAGATCGCCTTCCGGCGAGCCGAGCCGCTCGTAAGTGTCCCACGCGGCGATGGCGATGTTCAGTGCGTTGGGATCGGCCATGCTGACGTCCTCCATGGCGAACCGGGTCAGACGCCGGAGCAGATAAAGCGGGTCCTCGCCTCCTTCGATCATGCGTGCGGCCCAGTAGAGCGCGGCGTCGGTGTCGGAGCCCCGGAGGGACTTGTGGAGTGCGCTGATGAGGTTGTAGTGACCGTCGCGGTCCTTGTCGTAGCCGGGGGCTTTCTGCTGGACGAACTTGAGGAGTCTTTCGCGGTTGAGCATTTCCCCCTCGGCGGAAAGGTTGTAGACGCTTTCGATCAGGTTGATGATGTAGCGTCCGTCGCCGTCGGCCAGTTCCCGGAGCGTGGCGCGGGCGTCGGAATCGAGTGGCAGGGGACGTCCGACCACCTTTTCCGCGCGGACCAGGATTTTTTCGAGCGCTTCGTCGTCCAGTTGTTTCATGACGAATACTTTGCAGCGGGAGAGAAGCGCGCCGTTGAGCTCGAACGAAGGATTTTCCGTGGTGGCGCCGACCAGAATCACGGTTCCGTTCTCGACATACGGAAGGAAGCCGTCCTGCTGTGCGCGGTTGAAACGGTGGATTTCGTCCACGAACAGCAGCGTGCCGATTCCGGTTTCGCGACGGCGGGCGGCGTCTTCAAAAGCTTTGCGGAGATCGGCGATGCCGGAAAAGACCGCGGACAGGGCGGTGAAATGAAGCGAGGTGTTGCTGGCCATGAGGCGCGCGGCGGTGGTTTTCCCGCACCCCGGAGGACCCCAGAGAATGAAGCTGGAAAGGTGTTTGCTGTCGATCATCCTCCGCAGGGGGCCGTCCGGACCGAGCAAGTGGTCCTGTCCCACGATTTCATCGAGGGAGGAAGGCCTCAGTTTGTCGGCGAGGGGCTGGCCGCCCGCCAGAGGCGAGAACAGCGATTCCTCATTCATAATTTTTCCCCGCGGAGCATACGCCGGAGCGTGTTGAGGGCGGTGGCGGCGCAGCGGGCGCGGATTTGTTCGCGGCTGCCCCGGAAACGGTATTCCGTGACCATCGACTGATCGAAGCAGCGGACGCCGATATAGACCAGCCCGACCGGTTTTTCGGGCGTGCCGCCGTCCGGTCCGGCGATTCCCGTGACCGAGATTGCGCATTCGCACCGGAATCGTTCCGCGACGCCGGAAAGCATTTCCCGGGCGCATTCGGCGCTGACCGCTCCATATTTTTCCAGGGTGTCTTCCGAAACGCCCAGCAGATTCTGTTTGACTTCGTTCGCATAGGAGACGACTCCGCCCAGATACCCGGCGGTGGAGCCCGGCACGTCCGTGATGAGTTCGGAGATGAGGCCGCCCGAACAGGATTCGGCGAGGGCGAGCTTCGCTTTCCGTTCCTTCAGCAGATGGAGGATTTCGGCGGCGACGGTGGTCGCTCCGTCGGAGAGCATTTCCATGGCGAATTCCTTCCGGACGGCCCGTTCGGCGGACTCCACGCAGGAGCTGTCTTCCGAGGTGAGGAAGAGTTTCACGAATTCGGGGGAGGCGCAATAGGCGACGGAGAGTCCGGGATGGGATTCGATGATCGGAATGGTCCGTTCCTCGACCCGGGATTCAGGCACGCCGGAGAGGAAGAAGAGCCGCGTGTAGACCCGTGTGTCGAGATGCGCTTTGAGAATGGGCAGGAGCTGGTTGTCGAACATTGGATGGAGTTCGGACGGCGGTCCGGGAAGCATCACGATGTGTTTTTCGGGAACGGTGTTGGTGCGGATATGGATGCCCGGAGCGGAACCGCAGGCGTTGAGGAGGGCTTCCGCGCCGCGGGGGACGAGCGCCTGATTCAGGAAATGGAGAGGAAGTTCGCCGCGTCTCAGGGAATACCAGCGGTCGCGGACGGCCTGTTCGGCTCCGGGATCGAGTTCCAGAGGACACTGAAGATAGTCCGCGATGGCCTGTTTGGTGAGGTCGTCGGCGGTAGGGCCGAGTCCGCCGGAGGTGATGATGAAATCCGCGTGGTCCATCGCATACTGGAGGGCGTCGGTGACGTCGGCCGGCTGGTCGGGGACTTCGAGGGAGAGGACCGGCATGATTCCCATGGCGAGAAGATGCTGGCCCATATAGGTCAGGTTGGTGTTGACGACGGCGCCCTTGAGAAGTTCGTCGCCGATGCAGAGAACGGCAACTTTCATGATGCGGAAACCTCCTTTTTACGGTCCACGGTAATGGCGTTGAGACGGTTCTGGACCTCGAAGCGCCAGCGTTCCAGTTCCTCCTCGGTCAGGTTCGGGGGAATCATGACGGGTTCTCCCATGTGCATGGTGATTTTAGCCCAGGGCTTGGGAATCTGAAAGCCGTCCCAGCTTTTCAGTTCCCAGTAGGATGAATAGTTGACGGCGATCGGGATGATCCGCACGCCGGTTTCGCTGGCGAGATGGATGGGGCCGCGGCTCATGATGTATTTCGGACCGCGCGGGCCGTCCGGTGTGAAGCTCACGTATTTGCGTTTCTGGAGGATGCTCTTCATGGCGCCGACGAGTACCTGCACCGCCTTGCGCGAAGTCGATCCGCGCACGCTTTCGATTCCGAACTGCTTGCAGAGGTCGGCGATGTATTCGCCGTCGCGCGAGGCGCTGATGACGGCCACGGTGTGTTCGCGCTCCCAGCGGTCGAACATGGCGGGGAAGAAAAGCAGGCGGTTGTGCCAGAGCACGGTGATCGCGGGCGGATTTTTTCCGGCGATCGAGCCGCCGTCGTCAATGATTTCCGTGCGCATGATGTGACGGAAAAGAAGCAGGATTTTCGCCGGGAGCCAGAAGAGCCAGTCCGGGAATTTCTTGATCTGGCGGAAGCGTTGTTTCAGCGACATGTTTTCACTCTCTTTCCGGAGGTTTTCCGGGCGTATTCGCAGAGGTCCTCCAGAGGGCATCCGGCGCATTTCGGGCGGCCCGCCGGACATTGTCTGCGTCCGTGGATGATCAGAAGGTGGGAGAATTCGCCCCAGAGTTCCGGCGCGAGGTTCGCGCAGAGTTCCGCTTCGATCTTTTCCGGATCGGGGGAATGCGCGATTCCCAGCAGGTTGGAAATGCGTTTTACATGGGTGTCGACCGGCAGGCCGGGATGGTCCAGCGCATCGGAAAGAACCACGTTCGCGGTCTTGCGCCCGACGCCGGGCAGCGAGGTCAGTTCCTCCATTGTGTGCGGAACTTCGGAGCCGAAGCGTTCCACCAGCGCCTTCGAGGCGCCGAGGATGTTTTTCGCCTTGGCGCGGTAATACCCGCAGGCATGGATCAGCGGTTCGAGCTGTTCCTGTTTCAGCGCGGCGAAGTCCTCCGGCGTGGAGTATTTCTCGAAAAGCGGTTCCGTGACGCGGTTGACCATTTTATCCGTACATTGCGCGGAAAGGATGGTGGCGATCAGAAGCTGGAACGGCGAACCGTGCGAAAGGAAACACTTCTGCGGACCGTAAGCGGCGAGGAGACGGCCATAGATTTCGGAAAGTTTTTTTTTCCGGGCCGGTGTGGAGCGTGGAACGGATGCGGGCATGTTTCATCCTCTCAGATATTGGCGTCCGAAGGGGATTTCAGAAGTCCGATTTTTGCGGCGATGGTCGCCAGCGGAGCCCAGATCACATAACCGTTGATCAGGATCAGGGCGGTCCAGGCGGTTTCATAACAGGCCGCGATCAGCACGACGCACACGATCAGCAGACGTTTCTTGTGACGGGGAATGGAGAAGATCCATTTGCCGAAATGCTGGTAGGGGATCTCGCTGACCATCAGGAGTCCGAGGACCGCCGCATAGTAAGGAAGGAAGGAGACAAGGCGGTTCATGGAATGCTTCTCGCCTTCGACGGCGTAGAAGATGATGACGCTGCAGATGGCCGCGGCAGCGCCGGGGGAGGGCAGTCCGGAGAACTTCTCGCTGCTCTTTTTTTCGAGCATGGCGTGGACGTTGTATTTGGCGAGGCGGAGAGCGGCGCAGCCGAGATAGACCGCGCAGAGGCACCAGACGACGATGAACTGCGAGGGGCGGAGAGAATTGAGCGCGTGGGCCATGACCGCGACCACGGCGGCCGGCGCGACGCCGAACGTGACCATGTCCGCGAGGGAGTCCATCTGGATTCCGTGGATGCTGGCGGCGTTGAGGAGACGCGCGGCATAGCCGTCGAAGGCGTCGAAGATCATCGCGCAGAGGATCATCAGGGCGCTGATGGCGAAAATCTTTTCGATTCCCGCGGAGCCGTCCCGGTACATCATTTTCTCATAGACCTGAAGGGTGTAGAGAATGGCGGCGAACCCGCAGAGGGAGTTTCCGAGCGTCAGGGCGTTGGGAACCCACTTCAGCCAGCGGTTCCGAGCCAGAAGATCACGAAAATGTTGTTTCATATTATCCTCTTGCCGCCCGGCGGGCGGTCATTGTTTTTCTCGAAGACGGGCGAGGACGGTAACGCCCCCGAAGACCCTGTCGCCGACGCTGACGGCCGGAATGAAATTGCTTCCGGCGGGAAGATAGAGTTCCGTTCTGGAACCGAACTTGATCATGCCGTAGCGTTCGCCTTTATCCAGTTCGGAGCCGGGGAAGACGTCGCAGACGATGCGGCGCGCGATGGCTCCGGAGATCTGTTTGACGGCCACGGGAAACTCCGTATCCTTGATGCGTCCCTTGCCGCCGAGGATCAGGGACTCGTTTTCGCGGACCGCCCTCAGGTCGCGGGCGTCATGGTATTCCCCTTCCTTGTGGGCGGTGAAGAGCACTTTCAGATGGCAGGGCGCGCGGTTGACATGAACGTCGAAGACCGAAAGGAAAATGCCGATCCGCAGCATGTCCTGTCCGTCGAAAAGCTTGGACAGTTCCTCGTTGCCGCAGTTGCCGTTCGGGATCAGTTCGCAGTCGCGGACCACTCCGTCGGCGGGGGCTGTGAGGACGATTTCATCCGAGGGAGTTCTGCGGACCGGGTCGCGGAAGAAGGCGACGAAGGCCGCCCAGAGCAGGACCACGAGACCGGCGAAACCGATCCCGGCCATGGTGTTGATGAAAAAGGCGGCAAGCAGGCAGAGGATCAAAAGCAGGCCCGCCGCAACCGAAGCCCTCATCCATTCGGTTTTTCCGTATTTGGTAAGTGTCATTGTCAAAATCCTTGTTTATTGATTCAGAGAGCCTGTCCGGACAGTCCGGACAGCTCGGGCCTGGAGGCGATGTTCGCATGGCAGACCGCCAGCGCCAGCGCGTCCGTGGCATCGTCGGGAATCCGGGAAACATCCAGCGAACAGATCGCCGCCAGCACCGACGCCACCTGATCCTTTGCCGCGTTGCCGCTGCCGACCGCCGCCCGTTTCGCCGTCTTGGGCGAATATTCGAAAACGGCAATGCCGTTCAAAGTCGCCGAATTCACCGCCACTCCGCGCGCCATGCTCAGAAGCATGGTCGTCCGGATGTTTTTGTTGGCGAAAGCGGTTTCGATCGCCACCGCATCCGGATGAAACATTCCGATCAGCTCGTCGACTCCCTTATGGATTCTCCGGAGGCATTCGCTGTGTTTCAGCGAGGGTGCGTTGCGGATCACGCCGCAATCCAGCGCCGTGAACTTTCCCGCCTCCAGCCGGATCAACCCGTAGCCGGTTGTCCGCAATGCCGTGTCTATTCCGAGGACAACCATCGGGCTCCGATCCTTCCCGGGATTACTCCTCGATGGATTCCATGGCTTCATCGGAAATATTGGCGTTGTGGTGCACGGCCTGAACGTCGTCGAACTCTTCCAGACGGTCCACCAGACGGAGAATCTGCGACGCCACATGGGAGTCGGTGATCTCGACGGTGTTGTCCGGACGGCGGATGATGCCCGCCTCTGAGGTGGCGATTCCGGCGTCTTCCAGCGCCTTCGCGATGTCCGTGAAACTTTCCGGCGGACCCCAGATTTCGGCCACGCCTTCCTCCGCGTTGATGTCTTCCGCGCCCGCGTCGAGAACGATGTCCATGAGTTTTTCCTCATTGGCGTTCTTCTCGTCCGTGATGACGAAGTGGGCTTTGCGCTGGAACATCCAGCCGACCGCGCCGGTGGCGGCGAGGTTGCCGTTGTTGCGGTCGAACGTCACGCGGACGTCGCCGATGGTCCGGTTCTTGTTGTCCGTCAGGCATTCGACGATGATGGCGGTTCCCTGCGGGCCGTAGCCTTCATAGACGATTTCCTCGTAGACGACGTTTCCGAGTTCGCCGCTGCCCTTCTTGATGGCGCGGTCGATATTGTCGCGCGGCATATTGGCGGAACGGGCCTCGATGAGGGCCATTCTCAGGCGCGGATTCGAGTTCGGGTCTTTCCCGCTCTGCTTCACGCAGACCATGATCTCTTTTGCGAGTTTGGAGAAGACCTTCCCCTTCTTCTTGTCGGAAGCCTCTTTCTTGTGTTTAATGTTCGCCCATTTGCTATGACCAGACATAAAACAAGCCTTTCTTTTGCATTGAATGATTTATGAAAAACAGTATTATAGAGTAAAATAGCACTCTTTCCCTGTTTTGTCAATGTT
>CAZORN010000072.1:0-6613 GCA_964581935.1 uncultured Victivallales bacterium | reverse complement strand
CCTTCGGAAAAGAGTTCCGTGATTTCGGGAAGGGTCGTGCCGAGGCCGCGCGGGTATTGTTCCGTGGCGATCATCGGGATGCCGAGGGCGCGTGCGGCTTCCAGCACGATTTTCGAGCGTTTCAGGGTTTCCTGGGGAGCACCCATCGCGCCGATCAGCTTTTCCTGAATGTCCACGATGCAGAGAAGGGAAGAGGAGGCGTCCGGGGTCATGATTTTTCTCCTGAAACGGTTGTTTGCTGAGAATAAAAAAACGCTCCGGAGGGAATCCGGAGCGTTGACGGTGTCAATCAGCGATTCAGAACTTCGGCGATCTGGACCGCGTTCAGGGCCGCGCCCTTGAGCAGCTGGTCGCCACTGACGAACATCTCGAGTCCGCGCTTGTCGGTGCGGGAGATGTCCTGACGGATGCGTCCGACCAGAACGTCGTATTTGTTGGTGGCGTTGATGGGCATCGGATAGATCTTTTCCGCGGGGTTGTCGCAGAGTTCCACGCCGGGCGCCTTGGCGATGATCGCGCGGGCTTCTTCCGGAGTGATCTCGTTTTCAAATTCGAGATTCAGCGATTCGGAATGGGCGCGGAGAACCGGGACGCGCACCGAGGTGCAGCTGATCTGGATTTCCGGGGCGTGCATGATCTTGCGGGTTTCCCAGACCATCTTCATTTCTTCCTTCGTATACCCGTTGTCCTTGAAGACGTCGATGTGCGGGAAGAGGTTGAACGCGATCCGCTGTGCCATGACTTTGACTTCGGCGGGACGTCCTTCCAGAATGGCGCGGGTCTGGTCGATGAGTTCCTGCATCGCCTTCGCTCCGCCGCCGCTCGCCGCCTGATAGGTGGCCGCGACCAGACGTTTGACCTTTTTCGCCTTGTGGAGCGGATAGACCGCCACGGCCATGATCGCGGTCGTGCAATTCGGGTTGGCGATGATGCCCTGATGCTTGAACACATCCTCGGCGTTGATTTCCGGGATCACCAGCGGAACGTTGTCGAGCATGCGGAACGCGCTGGAGTTGTCGATCATCACCGCACCGCTGTCCACGCAGATTTTCGCGTATGCTTCGGAGGTGGAGCCGCCCGCGCTGAACAGCGCGATGTCGATGCCTTTGAAGGAATCTTTAGTGAGCTCTTCGACAGTGATTTCTTCGCCTTTGAACTTCAGTTTTTTTCCGGCGGACCGCGCGGATGCGAGAAGTTTTATGGAGGACACCGGGAAATTTCTCTTTTCCAGCGTTTCCATCATTTCAAGACCGACGGCGCCCGTGGCGCCTACCACTGCGATACTCTTGGCTCTTCCCATGTTTTCAGCCAGCTCCGATTCTGTTGGTTGTGTGGGATGTTTATGATGACTCTTCCTTTCCTCGACGGAGCGGAAGCGCATATAATATAGTATTCATTTCTTTTTTTTCAATAAAATTCCGGAATCTTCCCCTTTTTTTTTGGAAAATCTTCATCGGATGTTTCCATGCCGCTTTCCTTTTTGGACGTCCTCCGGTGGAAAAATGCCTGATGTTTTTTTTGAAAAAGAAACAAATTCCTTCTTGTCTTGTCTGAAAAAAAGATTACATTGTAATTGTGTGGAACGAAATCTGAAAAAGGAGTGTGTTCATGTTTTTCGATCCGTTTTATCTTCTCTTTGCCATTCCCGGCCTGATCATCGCCGGAATCGCCTCTTTCTACACGCATTCGACCTTCATGGAATATTCCAGAAAACGCGCCTCGTCCGGCATGACCGGAGCCCAGGCCGCCGAACGCATGCTCCGCCGTTCGGGACTGACCGACGTCGCCGTCGAACGGACTCAGGGGTTCCTTTCCGACCACTACGATCCGCTTTCCCGCACCCTGCGCCTTTCCCCGAAGGTCTATGACGAGGACAGTCTTTCCGCAATCGGCGTGGCGTGTCACGAAGCCGGACACGCTCTTCAGGACGCCGCCGGATATGCGCCGCTCCAGTTCCGCAGCGCGCTGGTGCCCGTCACGAACTTCGCTTCCTATTTTTCCTATATCCTTATTTTCCTCGGCTTCATCCTTCACGCGGGGGGAATGATCATGGTCGGCGCGATCGTCTTCAGTCTGGTCGTTTTGTTTTCCATTGTGACTCTGCCGGTGGAATGGGACGCCAGTGCGCGGGCCAAGAAGATGATGGTGTCCGCCGGAATCGTCTCCGAGGCCGAACGGGATGACGCCGGAAAAGTTCTCAACGCAGCTTTCCTCACGTATCTGGCCGCGGTCCTGAGCGCGCTTCTGATGCTGCTCTACTACATCCTCCGGGCGGTCGGGATGAGCCGGCGCGACTGATGATTTGCTTTTTCCTCATAATATATAGATCCTGAAACAATTTGAGAGAGTCCCTATGAAAGACTGTATTTTCTGCAAGATCATTGCCGGAGAGATTCCCTCCCGGAAAATCTATGAAGACGACCTGGTTTACGCATTCATGGACATCGGTCCCATCAACTACGGACACACGCTGGTGGTTCCGAAGGAGCACCATGTCAGTTCCTCGACGATTCCCGAAACGACCGCCGGGCGCATGTTCCGGGTCGGTGCGCGGATCGGCGTGGCCCAGAAGCGCGCCCTCGACGCCGACGCCTTCAACCTCCATCTCGCAGACGGCTCCTGCGCCGGGCAGGTGGTCATGCACGCGCATCTTCACGTGGTTCCCCGCAGCGCGGACGACTTGTTCCACTGGAACTGGCGTCAGCTCAAATACGAGACTCCTGCCGCGGCCGAAGAAGTGGCGGAGAAACTCAAGGCGGCATTCAAACTCACTCCGGAGGAGTAACCCGACGGCGACATGAACGAAGAGAGCTTCACAAAAAAACTCGCGGCGATGTTTCCGCAGGGGCCCGACGTGAGGGTCGGGCCGGGTGACGATTGCGCCGTGCTGGACCTCGGCGCGAAAGACCTGATTCTGGCCGCCGTCGATCAGGTGATTTCCAAAGTGCATTATCTGGAAGGATGTCCTCCTTCGTATGTCGCCGGAAAACTTCTGAAGCGCAACATCAGCGACATTGCGGCGATGGGCGGACTTCCCACCCACGCCCTCCTTTCGCTCGCGGTCAACCCCATGGACGAGGAATGGCTGACGATGTTTCACGAGGCCATGTCGAAGTTCGCGAAGGTCTACGGTGTTTCCGTGATCGGCGGCGACATGGCGCGTCTCTTCGTCCCGGGCGAGGTGCTTTCCCTTACGATTCTGGGGAAGGTGGAACGCGAAAAACTCTGTCTCCGCTCCGGCGCGAAAAAGAACGATCTCCTCTATGTCACCGGCTCGTTCGGCAACTCCTTCTACAGCGGGCATCACCTCGATTTCACGCCGCGTCTGGAGGAGGGACGTTTCCTCGCGGGCGATTTCACCCATGCGATGCAGGACGTCAGCGACGGTCTGCTCAAGGACGCCGCGCGGATGGCGGAGGCCTCGGGTCTTGCGCTGAAGCTGGAACCGGAGAAAATCCCCCTGCGGCGAGGAGCGTCCGTGGAAGCCGCCCTGACGAATGGTGAAGACTATGAACTGCTGATTGCCGTTCCGCCGTCTCTGGCCTTCCGGCTGGAGCGCGCATGGTCCTTCCCGACCGCACTGACGCGGATCGGCAAGTTTGTCGAGGGAACTCCGGGGCAGGCGGCCGGAATCGAAGAATTGAACCTTTCACAAAAAACGACAGGATACGATCACTTCCAATGAAAAAGACCTTTCAGACTTCTTCCGCGGAGGAAACGCGGGATTTGGCCCGGCGGATCGCTTCGGAAACGAAACCGGGCGCGGTGTTCGCCCTCGACGGCGACCTCGGCGCGGGCAAGACCGTTTTCGCCTCCGGCTTCGCCCGCGGACTCGACATCACCGAACCGGTCTCCAGTCCGACCTTCACCATCGTTCAGGAATATCCGTGCGGACGAGGAGTTTTCTTCCATCTGGACCTTTACCGCATCGACAATCCGGACGCCGCGCTGGCTTTCGGAATCGATGAGTTCCTCTATGCCGCCGACGGCTTCACCCTGGTCGAATGGCCGGAGCGCATCGAAGGACTTTTTCCTCCCCATACGGTCCGCGTCCGGATCGAGCGGATCGACCGCGGCGACAAGCGTCTCATCACTCTCGAAACTCCCGATTTATGAGGTGACTCAGTGTTTCGTCTCGTTTCGGAATATGCTCCCGCGGGCGACCAGCCGAAGGCGATCGCCGAGCTGGTCCGCGGCCTCAAGGAAGGACGCCGTTTCCAGACCCTTCTCGGCGTGACCGGCTCCGGCAAGACCTTCTCCCTTGCCAACGTCCTCGCGCAGGTCAACCGTCCGGCCCTCATGCTTTCCCACAACAAGACCCTCGCGGCCCAGCTCTACAGCGAATTCAAATCGTTTCTGCCCGAAAATTCAGTGGAGTTCTTCGTCAGCTACTACGATTATTATCTGCCGGAATCCTACATCCCGCAGACCGACACCTATATCGCAAAAGACGCCAGCATCAATGAGAACATCGAACGGCTGCGTCTTTCCGCGACCGCCTCCCTGCTGGAAAGCCGCGACGTCCTCAGCGTCGCCAGCGTCTCGTGCATCTACGGCTTGACCGCGCGCGAGGATTACGAGGGCATGTGCATCCCCCTTTCCATCGGCATGGAGATCGGACGCAACGAGCTTCTGCGCCGTCTCGTGGACGTCCAGTTCGCGCGCAACGACACGGCCCCGGAACGCGGACAGTTCCGCGTCCGCGGCGACAGCGTCGATATTTTCCTGGCGCAGAAGGAGGAATACGTCCGCGTGGAATTCTGGGGCGACGCGATCGAATCGCTCACCCGCTGCGATCCCACCACCGGACGCGCCCGCTCGCGTCCCGACAAGGTCATGGTTTTTCCCGCCCGCCACTTCGTGCTTCCTCAGGAACGGATCAACAACGCCATGGAAGGCATTCTGGAAGAGATGCGGGGGCAGGTCTCGCTCTTTGAAACGCAGGGGAAACTCGTCGAAGCCCAGCGTCTCTACCAGCGCGTCACATACGATGTGGAAATGATGCGCGAGATCGGCTACTGCTCCGGGATCGAAAACTATTCGCGACATCTCGGCGGACGTCCTCCCGGATCGCGTCCCTTCTGTCTTCTCGACTTTTTCCCGAAGGATTACATCACGATCATCGACGAATCCCATGCGACCATTCCCCAGCTCATGGCGATGTACAAGGCCGACCGCAGCCGCAAGCAGACGCTGGTCGATCACGGCTTCCGCCTTCCTTCCGCGCTGGACAACCGTCCCCTCAAATTCGAGGAGTTCGAGTCGCTCCTCGGCGATGTGATTTTCGTTTCCGCCACCCCCGCCGAATACGAGCTGAAGCTCTGCGGCGGCGCGGTCGTCGAGCAGGTCGTGCGACCGACCGGACTTCTCGATCCTCCCGTGGAGGTGCGCCCCCTCGAAGGGCAGGTCGACAATGTGATGGAGGAGATCCGCAAATGCACCGAGAGCGGCGGACGCTCCCTCGTTGCCACCCTGACCAAGAAGAGCGCGGAACGTCTGGCCGACTACCTTTCCGAACTCGGGCTCCGGGTCAAATATCTCCACTCCGAGATCGACGTGATCGAACGCGTCAAGCTCCTGACAGAACTTCGCCGCGGCGACTTCGACTGCATCGTCGGCATCAATCTTCTGCGCGAGGGCATCGATTTGCCCGAACTGAAGCTGGTCGCCATTCTCGACGCCGACAAGGAGGGATTCCTCCGCTCTTCCCGCTCCCTCATTCAGGTGGCCGGACGCGCCGCCCGAAACGTCGAAGGCAAAGTCATCCTCTACGGCGACCGCGTCACCGACAGCATGAAGGCCCTGATCGACACCACCGAAGCGCGCCGCGCCAAACAGGCGGCTTACAACAAGGAGCATCGCATCACTCCGAAAACCATTCTCAAGGCGGCCCGCGAAACCATCACGGACGTTCTTGGACTCTCGTCCGAAAAATCCGCGTCGAAAGTCACCTACAGCGTGGATGAATTGAAGTCCGCCGCCTCCCTCGTTCAGGAGGACCGTTCCGCCTATCGCGCCGGGAAGGGCGCCAAACGCGGCAAGGTCGCGCGCGGCAACACTCCTTCGCTCGAAGGTCTGGACTTCAATGAGCTGGTCGCCGCCTTGGAGCAGGAGATGCTTTCCGCCGCCGAAAACCTCGAATTCGAGCGCGCCGCACAATTGCGCGACCAGTTGAAATCCCTCCAGAACGGAGTCGCTCCCACATGATTGAAAAAAAATTGCAGTGCGGGTTTTCCATCCCCGCGGTCGGCATGGGCACATGGCGTTTCGGCGGCGGTCTCGAACATGATCTCCGCAATGACGACGAAAAGCATCTCAACGCTTTGAAGGAAGGTCTCGACGCCAGATTCACGCGCATCGATACCGCCGAAAGCTATGCCGCCGGATATGCCGAAGTCCTGACCGGCCGGGCCATTCAGGGACGCAAGCGCGATATGCTGTTCCTTACCTCGAAAGTATGGAAGACCAACCTGACGTACGACGGCGTTCTCCGTGCGGCGGAAGGCTCCCTGAACCGTCTCGGCACGGACTATCTGGACCTTTACCTGATCCATCAGGTCAACGAAGAAATCCCGCTGAAGGAAACCGTCCGCGCGATGGACCGTCTGGCGGA
>CAZORN010000071.1:0-14075 GCA_964581935.1 uncultured Victivallales bacterium | reverse complement strand
CTGACGGACCGTTTCAGACGTTTTCCCTGTCTGGGGGAACCCGCCTCATTTTTTTATTGTTTTCGTATCGGTTCGAGCGGCATATTGGAATTTCCGAGAATGTAGCGTCCGATTTTTCCGCAGTAATCCGTGCGCTCCGAAACGAAGTGATCCATATCGATGACATCTTCTGCGGAATCGAGTATATCGATCACCTGTTTCATATTGAGCGGGCTTTTCTCGAGGAATTCTCTGGAATACGCCGTTTTCCTGTGAGCCGGGATGTTGTTGTGGTACTGTCCGAGAATTCGTTGAGACCCGGCGCCGCAGAAGAACGCGATTGCTTCCGCAGCGGTTTTCGGATCGCGGCAGTTCGGACCGATTCCAAGGTAGACGGGAATTGCGGGGGCGTAGGTTCCAATCGGGGAAGAACTTACGGAAAAATCGCGGAAGCGTTTTTCCGGAATCACCTTCAGTGTCGGAGAAAATGTATTCACTGCCAGCGCCTTGCCGGAGAGAAACAGGTTCATGGCACCTTTGATGTCAGTGACCGGCTGTCCGTCATTGAGGATCGCGGCAGAGCAGAATATTTTCCGGTTGTATTTCAGGAAGTCCGCCACTTGGGGGGTATCGAAGCCGCGGAGGCCGTTTTTCCTGTCGTAATCCAGAACATTGGCGGATGCCAGCTGCATCAGGAGGAAGGGAACGAAGATGTAGCAGAATACCAGCGGGATGTCCGCAGAGGAGGATTTGGATTGCTCGAGACAGAAATCATACAGCCGCTCGGGGATTCTGCCTTTCAGGGCGGGGGAGAGTGCGGACAGCATGGTGCCGTTCCAAAGACATAAGCTGGCGCTGAATGCGAAAGGACACCCGGCGCTTCCGTTTCGCTCCAGGTCCTTCCAGGCTGAAGCAAAGTATTCTTTTTCCGGACAGAGACGCGCAATAGCATCGACTGCCGCCGCCGAAGTGCTGAAAGTGCCCACGTGAGGTGTTTTCAGGTCGCGGCGGTTCGGCCCCCAGATAACGTCGGCTTCGGCGGCTTCGGCCGGTTCGGCGGAAATCTCCACTTCGATTCCCGGAAAAGCCGCTTTGAATTCCGCGATAAGATTGTCCCACATCGATCTGACGAAATCGTGGCGGTATTCGTAAATATTGAAGTGCAATGTTTTCGAGACCATATTGGAGATCAGGCCTCCCGAATGACTGTCGCTCAGCCATTCTTCCGCGTGGCTCAGGTTTTCGTCCAGAGATTTGCGGACGAATGTTCCCCTTCTCGGACGCCTTACCAGCAGTCCGTCCCGTGCGATTTCGTGAATGACCTTGTTGACCGTCATCCGCGAGACAGCGAATTCCTCGCATAATTCCGCTTCGGTGGGGAACTTTTCGCCGTCGGACATCATGGATATCCGGGTCCGGAGCTGTTCGTTCAACTGGCTGTTGATTGTCTTCATGAATTGCCGCTTCTTTTATTTGTATATATAAATTATACAATTAAGAATGCAAATGTCAATCCCCTCATAAGGAAAAAATCAATAAAAACGATGAAAAAAGTGTTGTGAGACTGAATTTTGTGCGCATCGGGAATGTTCCTGAAGGATAAGGAAGTCTTCGGCGGATGGGCCAAAGGTCCCGGGGGGGGGCCGAAAGAAAAATGAAAGTCGCCGTTTAGCCCGCCCCTTCGAGGCGTTTCCGGAAAGTGCCGGGCGAACAGCCGTACGCCTGGCGGAAACAGCGGCTGAAATGACTGTTGTCGGTAAATCCCCAGCGGATGGCGATGTCGGTCAAGGTCAGCTGTCCCTGACGGATTGCCGCGGCAGCCGAATTAAGGCGGCATTTCATTTCGAACTTACCGAAGGGCATGTGGTAATACAGCTTGAAAAGGTGGTTGAAACGGCCTGTGCCCAAGGAACACGCCGCGGCGGCGTCCGTCAGGGACACGATGCCGCTGTCGCGACGCTGTTTGAGAAGTTCCAGCGCCGGACGGATCCGTTCATAATGCAGGAAAGATCCGCTCGGATCGTCGAGTTCTCCGCTGCGGCGGAAAATTTCCGTCAGAACAGAGAGGAAGAGCAGCCATTGCCGCATCTGCCCGTAATCGTCGTCGCAGTTGCATAATCCGGCCAGTTCGCGTCCCAGCGTCTGAACCCGGTCGGAAATATTCCGGTTGATGCTTTCCATCCGCAGGGCAGGGGATGCGTATAAAAGCCGGTTCCGGCCGGGAAATTTCTCCCCGAAAATCCGGTCGACCTCTTCCCAGCGGAACGACACCAGAACAAATTCGTAGTCCGCGGAACGCCGGACGGTGCCATGGGGTTCCATCGGAGCCGTCAGCCATACCTGTCCGGGATGAACGGTTCCCTGCTCGCCGTTGATCCAGAATTCGACCTCGCCTTCGAGCAGGATTCCCAGATGAGCGGCATGATGGACGTCGATGTCCTGAGCGGAACCGGTTGCCGCCCTGATCCGGACATGGACGAGGCGAAAGGGAGATTCCGGTGACAACAGATAATCGAAATGCAGGATATCTTTCGGCTCCATCTTTTTTCTCCGAAATAGCTGTTTTATACCATAATATGGTGCAACAATACCATGAATTTTACTTGTAAGAAAAAATTGTCAGAGTTATAATATACCATAACAAGCAATCAACAGCAAGGATGAAACCCCATGAAAAAACACCATTTGACGCCGGGCGGCTGCGGCGGAATGGCAAGATCCGATGTTTTCCGCTTCAATATCCGGAAGGTGCAACGGAATATTCACCATAAGGAAACAGGAATATGAAGAAAAGATTTCATTGCTTTCCCTTCCCGTCAGGATCGCCCTTCAGAGGTAGATGCCATGTTGTCGGCAAGAGAACGGCACAACCGGATTTTACTCTGGTGGAACTCCTCGTCGTGATTGCGATCATCGCCATTCTTGCCTCGCTGCTTCTGCCGGCGTTGAATACGGCAAAGTTAAAGGCGCAATCGGTCCAGTGCTTCGGGAACCTGCGGCAGATCGGGATCGGCCTGACCGCTTACCGCAATGATTTCGGGGGAATGTACATGCCGGCCGGAATCGGGAGCGATCCCTGGTCCGTCTATATGTCGAACAACTATATGGGGCAGGGGAAAATGGGCGTTTTCCGATGTCCGGCGGTCACCTTCTTCTCCACCGGGTCCTATATTTCCTACGGCTACAATTATTACCATATTGCCACCTCCTACTATTACGGAGGAAAGACCGTGCCGTCCGCAAAAGAGACCCAGCTGCGGAACCCGTCCTCCACCCTTACCCATGTCGATACCCGTCATCTGAATTACATGGACCGCGGCAACTACGTGGTCAATTCCTATTATTCGGCGGTGTTCGCCGGAGTCGGCGGGGGCGCCTACGCGCGCCATCTTGGCAGCATCAATATCCTGTGGGCTGACGGCCATGTGTCGCCGCTGCGCTGTACCGACCCGCTCAATCCGTATAAGGAGCTGGGCGCCGGAAATATCAACAATCCCGTCAAGAAGACTTATTGGGACCGTTTATAAAAGATCTGTCCGATTCCTGCAACCAGTTTCCATAAAGGGGAGCCGAAATGTTCATCCACAAAAAAAGCGTTGTTTTTCTTTTCATGTCGATTATTCTTGCCGCAACCGCCGCCGAAATTCCGCCAAAACCGCAGTGGGTCGGAAATCCGCTCGGAAAGGAAGCACTGTCGCCGGATTACCGGGAGCCTGAAAAGGGATTGCCGTCTCTTCAGCTGGAAGGCAGGACCATCCTTGCAGACTTCAAGCGGATTGTAGTCGGACCGTCCGGATTGCCCGCGGAAATCTTTGTCCGGGACGAAAATATTCTGGCGTCGGCCGCTGAATTCCGTCTGGAAACCTCCGCCGGAGTTCTGCATTTCCGCAACGATCCGCTCCGGTTGGCATGGAACGGAAAGAATTCCATCACCGGCGTCACAACACTCCGCCATGAACTGTTTGACGCGGAAATCAAATTCACGGTCGATTATGATTATGTCTTTCAATACGAGATTACGCTTCTCCCGAAAAAACATGCAGCCATGACCCGTGCGGGGGTGGTTTTCAAACTCAATCTGCCCGATGACAAGCTTTGCGCCTATCTCAAGGAAGGCCCCAGGCGGCCGGAGGCGGGAATCGAAGCGGAGAAACGCCGCGTGTTCCTCAATGTCAGGGACGGCAGAGAAGTCGCGCCCGGTTTCTGCCCCAATTTCTGGGTGGGCAACACCCGTTACGGGCTTTCGTGGAATTTTTCCGACGCTGAAGGCTGGACAGGTCCGAAGGGGAGGGAACTGATTTTCTCGCCGGAGAGAAACGAAGTCAGTCTCAATTTCCTCAATATTCCCGGCACTCCGGACAAGCCGCTGACATTCCGCTTTTATCTCGGCATAACACCTCTCAAAATGATGCCGCCCAACTGGCGCGCATGGAATTTCACCACGCAGTACGGACGCGGGCCGGCGGCTCCCCAGTATGACAAGCTCATCTACTGGTCGTTCTGGCGCATCACGAAAGAAGAGTGTCATAACAATCTTTGGGTAACCTCGCCCGACCGTTTCCGGAGTCTCGCTGCCATGGACAATGCGCAGCCCGGCCGCAGTCTGATGCACTATATGCTGCCGTCGCTGACCACCCATACCGCGATCGTTCAAAAAGAGGGCAAGACCTATGTGATGCAGGAACCTTACCTGCGTTATCTGGCGGAAAAGAACGCCCGCATTCCATCCAATACCCAGCCTCCTCCCGCGATTCCGGCGGATGCCGTCTATCTCAAGGACTCGGCCGAATTCGGACGGATACTCGGTCCCGACGCCGTCAGCGCCAGAACCGTGACGCAGGATATTTCTCCGGACGACGAATTCGTCGATTTCCTCGTATGGAATGTCAACCGTTTTGCCGCAGATTTCCGTATCGGCGGGATTTATTCCGACGGAATTTTCCCTCTGCCCAACTACCGGTATGCCTACCGCGACGACACCGGTTCCGAGCGGCCGCGGTACCCGTATGAAGTCTACCGCCGTCTCTACAAGCGGGTCCGTCAGGTGGTCAAGCAGCAGAACCCCGGCGAATTGATGATCGCCCACAGCAGCGGCAACCGTCCGGTTCCGACTCTTTCTCTGTTCGACATCATCCTGCTGGGAGAAAATTATTTCTACTGGTATCACGATCCGGTCAAACGCGATGCTTCCAAGAACGGGGATTTCTACTACGCCCATATCTTCGGCGACATCGACAACCTGAAGGCCGAGCTGTTCTCCCGGCAGTGGGGCCTGCCGCAGGTATTTCTGCCTGAATTGCGGGGACGCGACCGCAAAGTTTTCCCGAACCCGACCCGGGGGACCCGGACCATGCTGGCCTATACACTGCAATTCGACCTTCTCTACTGGCCGTTGTGGTGCGATGCCCGGGAAATCGCCAAATGGGACCAGGTCCGGCAGCGCTTCGGCATGGCCGATACTCCGATGGAGATTGTAGAGTTCGTCCCCTACTGGGAAAACCGGGTCTTTTTCCCCTCGGATGTCAAAGTGAAAGTCGGGTATTATGAAAAGGTCCGCCAGCACGATCCGGACGTGGCGTTCGACCGGAGCCGGAAATATCTGCTGGTTGTCTCCAATCTTCAATTTTCCGACAGCGAATTCACGATTGCCCTGCCTGAAAAACTGGTCGCGGCGAAGGCCGTCGATGTCTCGGGGAATATCATGCCGCCGGTCAGGAACAACCGTATTTCCTTGTCACTGAAAGCGTATGACTTCGCCTTGATCGAAATAACGGGAGAAATGGAATGATGAAAACGTTGACGATGGTTGCTTTCGGGGATTCTATTACCATGTCCATTCAGGTGGAAGACGAACGGCTGCGCTGGACAAATCTTCTCCGCAGACGTTTGAGAGAAGCTTTTCCGGAACGTGAGAGCGAGGTGATCAATGCCGGAGTCGGCGGCAACTCGACGCGGGAAGCCATGGCCCGGCTGGAAAAAGATGTGCTGGCACATCGGCCGGATTGGGTTCTTCTGGAATTCGGCGGCAACAACGATGATCCCTTCCGTCCCGAACGACGTGTTTCCGTGCCGGAATACCGCGGATATCTGGAAGAGTTCCGGGCGCGGATTCCTGCGGGAACCGGAGTGATCGTCATCACTTTTCCGCCGATCATCGACGAACAGCACGTTTATTGCGGCAGCGAATGGTGCCGCCGGTTCGGCGGTATCGATGCCGCGGCGGAACGGTTCCGGATTGTTTCCCGGGGCTTTGCGGCGGAAAACGGTTTTCCGCTGGTGGACCTTGCCGCCACGCTCAAAGTGCAGCTGGCTGCCGGCGATCCGAATCTTTATATCCTGCCGGATGGTGTTCATCTGAACGAAGCGGGCAACCGTCTGCTGGCTGAACTGGTGTTCAGCACGCTCGAACCCCGATTGCGGGACTGAACTTTTTCCGTTCCATTCCGGCTCTCCGCAGCCGGGAGGGATGGAGAGCCACGAATCGAAGTCTGTTTGTTCTGGAACGAAAGGACAAGCGGATCATTCTTCTTTTTAAAAGCCCGCATTCCTGCGGCGCGTCTGTCTGTCATCTTCCCTTTTCGTCTCCATGACTCCGCGGACATATATGCGGTAACTGAAAGCATGGATTCCCTCCAGGCACTCTTCTGCAGATTATGCCTTTCCCGCGTTCCTCTTGTATTTTTGAATTGCGGATTTATATTATATGGATAAAACTGACTGGTCAGTTCTATTTTGAGGTGAGGAATGCCAAGAATCAAAGATATCAGGACGAAAATTCTGGAGGCCGCGGAACGGGAGTTCAAGGACAGACGCTACCACGAACTGAAGTTGGACGCGGTCGCCCGTACGGCCGGGGTCGGCAAAGGGACGATCTACCGCTATTTCAAAAACAAGGAGGATCTGGTTTGCCATCTTGCCACCAACGGACATGAAAAACTGTGCGGATTTCTGGAAGGATACGGGAAAGAGGATGCCTGCTCTCTTGCCGAACTGCTTGAAAAGACAGTGGAAGCCATGAGCCGTTTCTATTGCAGCCGCCATACTCTTGTACGGATCATGGAGCAGGAAGGACAGCTGGAATCGCTCCAGCACAAGTTCCGGATGGAGCTCCGCGCCCATCGGAACCGTCTGGTCGAACTGGTGGCGGGGATTCTGGAGCGGGAGGATTTCCGTTCTGAACTGAGGGATGACGTCGACCTGAAAGTCCAGGCGAATTTTCTTCTGGGCCTGATCCGGACCCGTGATTTGAATTTCAAGGGGTGGAAAGAGGGGATTCCATCCGCAAAAACAGTGGTTTCCATATTTCTGAACGGAGCGGCCCGGGAATCAGCCGCAATGAAGGAGTCTGTATGAGAAGAGTCATTTCAATAAGCCTTGCCGCGATGTCATGTATTCTGCTGATGTCCGGGTGCGGACGGAAAGAAAAAGTTCGTGGGCTTCCGCCTGTCCCTGTAACGATCGGCCATGCGGAAATCAAGGACATGCCGCTGGAAATCAACACCTTCGGACGGGTCGACGCGTATTCCGTTCCGATCAAGACGATGGTGACCGGTCCCGTGAGCAGTTTTTCGATCAAGCCCGGCGACTATGTGAAGAAAGACGATGTCCTGCTGGAAATCGACCGTCGCCCATTCGCCGCGGTTTTGCAGCAATGTCAGGCGACATTGTCCAAAGACCGGATTCTGCAGGAGGACTACAACCGTCAGGCTGAAATGAAGGAACAGCTCCTTTCAACCCGGGCAATCGACTTCAACTCGACCCGTACCGCCCGCGCCATGGCGGAATCTCAGCGCGCGGTGGTGGCGGCGGACGAGGCGGCCGTCAAGAGCGCGCAGCTCAATGTGGAATATTGCACGATCCGGGCGCCGATCGAAGGGCGCGTGGGGGATCTTCTGGTCTATCAGGGAACCGTTGTCAAAGCCAACGAGGAAACGGTCCTGGAGCTGGTCCAGCTGAAACCGATCTATGTTTCCTTCGCTCCGCCGCAGACGGAACTGCCTGTGATCCGGAAATATTTTGCGGAGGGGCGGCTGAAAGTGGGCGCGTCCGTTCCGGCTTCCGGCGGAGCGCATGGGGAAGGGGAAGTCACTTTCATCGACAACGTGGTCAACCCCGCATCCGGAACCGTCAAGATGAAAGCGGTTTTCGCCAACGACGATCTCCGTTTCTGGCCGGGGCAGTTCGTGACCGTGACCCTGACCCTCGCCGTGGAGAAGAACTGCGTGGTTGTGCCTTCCCGCGCGGTCTCCATGGGGCAGGAAGGCAGCTATCTGTTTGTAGTCAAGGCGGACTCGAGCGTGGAATACCGGCCCGTCAAGGAGGGGCGCACCCTGAAGGAGGAGACGATCATTCTTTCCGGACTGAAGGGCAATGAGAAAATCATCACGGACGGACAGCTCCGCCTGTATCCGGGCGCCAAGGTGTACGAACCCGATTCCGGAAACCTCTCTTCCCCCGGTGCGAAAGGCGCGAAGTCGTCCCCGAAGGGAAAACAATCATGAACCTTTCCGCTTTGTTCATCAACCGTCCGGTGATGACGACCCTGCTGACCGGCGGCCTGGTGGTCTTCGGACTGATGTCCTATCCGAAGCTGGCCGTCAACGATCTGCCGAATGTGGATTTTCCCGTGGTCACGGTCAGCGCGAGTCTGCCCGGCGCGAGTCCCGAAACGATGGCTTCTTCGGTGGCGACTCCGCTGGAAAAGAAGTTTTCCTCCATTCCCGGACTCGAGCTGATGACCTCGTCGAGCGCGCTGGGCAACATGACGATCACCCTTCAGTTCAAGCTGGAAAGGAATATCGACGATGCCGCGCAGGATGTCCAGTCGGCCATCTCCCAGGCGATCAAACAGCTCCCTTCGAGTCTGACGACACCGCCCTCCTACCGCAAAGTCAACCCGGGCGACATGCCGATCATGTATCTGTCCCTCTGCAGCCGGACGCTGCCGATGTCGATGCTCGACCATTACGCCCAGACGCTGATTTCCCAGCGGCTTTCCACCCTCGACGGCGTGGCGGAAATACAGGTGTACGGCTCGCAGAAATACGCCGTCCGCATCCAGCTGGATCCTCAGCTCCTTTCCGCGTGGCAGCTGGGAATCGACGAGGTGCAGGACGCGATTTCCAAGGCCAACGTGAACCAGCCGACCGGCGCGCTGGACGGGAAGAACATCTCCCTGACGATTCAGGCGGACGGTCAGCTTTTCAACGCCGACGCCTACAAACGGCTTGTGATCTGTTACCGGAACGGCGCCCCCGTCCGGCTTCAGGACGTCGCCTCCGTTTATGACAGCGTGGAAAACAACAAGACCGCCGCCTGGTACACCTCCGGCGGAAATCAGCAGCGGGCGATTGTCCTGGCCGTGATGCGCCAGCCCGGAGCCAACACCGTGGCTGTCGCCGATGAGATCAACAAGGTCCTGCCGGAACTGACCCGACAGCTTCCTTCCTCGGTCCAGCTGGTCAAATTATACGACCGTTCCAAAATGATCCAGTCTTCGATCTTCGATGTGGAGTTCACCATGCTGCTGACGCTGGTGCTGGTGGTGCTGGTGATTTTCCTGTTTCTGCGCAATGTGCGGGCTACGGTGATTCCGAGTCTGACCTTGCCGATGTCGATTCTCGGAACCTTCATCGTGATGTATCTCTTCGGGTTCAGCCTCGACAACCTTTCCCTGATGGCGCTGACGCTGGCGATCGGATTCGTGGTGGACGATGCGATCGTCATGCTGGAAAATATTTTCCGTCACTTGGAGATGGGCAAATCGGTGAGACAGGCGGCCCTCGACGGTTCGGCGGAGATCGGTTTCACCATTCTCTCGATGACTTTGTCGCTGGCCGCGGTGTTCATTCCCGTGCTGTTCATGGCGGGCGTGGTGGGGCGTTTCTTCCGGGAGTTCGGCGTGGTGATCGCCGCTTCCGTTCTGGTGTCCGGAGTGGTTTCCCTGACGCTGATTCCGATGCTGGCGTCGAAGTTTCTGCGTCCGCATGAGGCGGGCGTGAAGACGTCGGAAGAAGCGGGAGGAGACCGCTGGACAAGACTGTATGGAAGCCTTCTCCGCCGCGTGGTCGGACATTGGAAATGGATGATCGCTTTTTCCGCGCTGGTGCTGGGGGCGACGGTCATGCTGTTTTTCTTCATACCGAAGGGATTCCTTCCGGACGAGGATCAGAATCTGCTGCGTGGAAAAACCGAGGCGGTACAGGGCATTTCTTTCGACGCAATGCGCCGTCAGCAGCAGCTGGTGGCCATGATCATCAGTCAGGACCCCGATGTGGAGGCCCTGATGGCGAGCTGCGGTTCTTCCGGCGGCAATGTGGCCGGTAACACGGGAAACCTCATGATCCGTCTCAAGCCGCGGGAACATCGGAAACGTACCGCTGAAAAGATCCTGTCCGATCTGAAGTCGAAGCTGTCCGCCGTACCGGGAATCCAGGCTTATCTGATGCTTCCTCCGGCCATCAACATCGGCGGGCGGAACACGAAGGCTCAATTCCAATATACGCTGACCGGCTCCGACGGCGATGAGCTCCGGCGGGCTGCGGTCCGGGCGGACGCGGACATCCGGCGGATCAACTGCGTTGAAGACGTCAACAGCGATCTTCAGATCGCCAATCCGCAGTTGAACATGCAGATCAACCGCGACAAGGCGGCTCTGCTGGAGGTTCCGGTCGCAACGATCGAGACCGCGCTCTACAACGCTTTCGGGCCGAATGACATTTCCACCATCTACGGCGACGACGACCAGTACAGCGTCCTGCTGGAGCTCAAGGATTCCTTCCGGTACAACCGGAACGCCATCGACCTGCTGTATGTCCGTTCCGACGGGGGCGCGCTGGTGCCGCTCTCGGATCTTGTCGTCATGAAGAAGACGGCGGGCGTGTTGACGGTGAACCATTCCGGACAGCTTCCTTCGGTGACGATCTCCTTCAACATCAAGCCGGGATATGCTTTGAGCGATGCCGTGAGCCAGATTGAAAAAGAGGTTTCGCCGCTCCTTCCGGCCTCGGTTTCGGCCTCTTTCCAGGGCACGGCGCAGGCCTTCAAGGATTCGACCTCCGGGATGCTTCTGCTGCTGGCTGTCACGATTCTGGTGATCTACATCATTCTCGGAATCCTGTATGAGGATTACCTCCATCCGGTCACCATCCTGACAGCGCTTCCTTTTGCCGGATTCGGGGCGCTGCTGTCGCTGATGGTCTGCCGGATCGACCTGTCGCTCTATGGTTTCATCGGAATCATCATGCTGGTGGGAATCGTCAAGAAAAACGGAATCATGATGGTGGACTTTGCCATTTCAGCCCAGCGGGAACGCGGACTGCCGCCCTCGGAAGCCATCGTGCAGGCGTGTCTTGTGCGGTTCCGGCCGATCATGATGACGACCGCCGCCGCGATCATGGCGGGGATCCCGATCGCCGTCGGCTGGGGCGGCGGAGGCGAATCCAGACAGCCGCTGGGCGTATCGATTGTCGGCGGACTGCTGTTCTCCCAGCTCCTGACGCTGTTCGTCACACCGTCGATCTACGTCTGCCTGGAACATCTGCGGCGGCGTCATTCCTCCTCCTGAGGACGGCCGGTTTTTCCTGAGATGCAAAAACGGCGCCTCTCCGCAGGAGGGACGCCGTTTCATGCGTTCCGCAGACGCTCTGTCAGCGGAGTTTCACTTTGTAGACATGCCGGGAAAGCGCGGGGAAGGTGTCCGTCAGTTTTCCGTTGAAGACCTTAAGCGTCCGGTTCTCAAACATCGCCTCGGCGGTGTCGTCGTATTTCAGCCCGGCGGGCAGGGTGATGACGACATCCTCGGACGGATTGTTGTCGATGTTGGCGGCGATGATGTAAAGGAAGCCGTCATGTTTGCGGGTGATGAAACGGAGCGTGGCGTCGGAGAGGGATGCGTCCGGAACCGTTTCATCGGAAAGGATCACATCGTTGAGCGCGGCGATTTCGCGGTTCAGCGCCAGATATGCTTTCCAGTGTTCGGGATAGGACGGGATTCCCATGAAGTAGGTGAGTCCGGTGCAGCTGGCGGCGATCGAGCCGTAGGTTTCCGCGACCTGTTCCGCGGCGGAGGGTTCCCGGTAGTGGTTGTGCATATTGTTTCCGACCAGGAAGTAGTAGCAGGGCCTGTATTCGTTTTTACCCGCCTTCCACATGATGTCCGCCTGATCGACGATCTCCCGGACGGTCCGGTTCTCCTTGTTGGTGAGATAGTCGTCCAGCATCAGGATGTCCGTATTGAGGTCGGCGAAACGGTTCGGAATGCCGATCACGGTGTTGTTCATGAAAACGGGCAGGTACGGATACTGGGCGCGCACGCGGGTCAGGAGGGCTTTCGTCTCGTCCGACTTGGTGTAAAGTTCCGGTTCGTCAATGGCCAGATTGGCCAGAAGGTTGGAATAATTTCCCAGCATTTTGGCTTGTCCGGCGAGCTGTTCATCGGTCAGGGTCCGGGTCTGTCCGTCCCAGTAGAGGACCTTGATTCCCTGTTTTTCCGCCTCTTCGATGAATTTCCTCGCATTGTCGACGGCATTGCGTGAGATGACGATCATTACGGACGTGAAGCCGTAATCCTTCAGGAATTTTACACGGCGTTCCACTTCCTTGTCATGAGGCCAGATGGCGAGGAGAGGCATGAAGGGAAGTCTGTTTTTTCCGTCCGCCGCCAGACATCGGCGGTACTGGTTGATCCGGACCGCGCCCTTGCGGAAGGGTTTCTTGACCAGAGTGCATTTGGTTTCCGCGACTTTTCCGGATTTTCCGTAGAGTTCAACAGTCGCCTCATGGGTTCCGTCCGGAAGGTCCTTCAGGGGAAGTTTCATAGTGAATTCTTCCGCGGCTTTGCTTTCAGCCCGAAGCTTTCCGCATTTGAGACGCGCGGTCAGGGTTTCAGGCTTTTCCAGACCGCAGGAGACGCGGAAGAGCGCTTCCGGTTCGTCCATGTAGTAATTGAGATGCGTATATGCGGAGAAGAGGGAGAACTCTTCCGGGCGCGCATACTGGATGCAGAGGTCTTTTCCTCCGGTCTTGACCGTGAGGATCACCGGTGAATTCTTGAAGTCTCCGGCGGCGACGGTCATGCTGAAGGGATTGGCGCCTTTTTTGAGGGAGAGATCGGCTGAGCCGAGCGGCTTGTTGTCCTTGGAATCCGCGGCGGAAAGCGTGACGCGGAGTTCTTTCCCTGTATTGTTTTCCACGATGCCGCTGAGCTGATAACGGCCGTCTTTCAGCGCGCTGACTTTCGGGGCGGCGATGCCGAGCGCGTAGTTGCGGACGATCTCCTGGGGAATTTTCAGTGCGGGATAGTTGGCGACCTTGTGGAAGTTGGGTTCGTAGTACGGGGTCAGACAGACGGCTTCCTTGGAAGCGATGTCCGAACGGCCGATATTCAATCCCCAGTCATTCGCGGCTCCTGGCGCGGCGAGGAGTGCGAAGGGGATTTTTACTTCGTAATCGATGGACTTTTCTTTTTCATTGTGTCTGACCGCCACGCTCCAGTTTCCGTTCCATTTCGGATTGCGTCCGGGACCGAGGTCGGTACGGCTTCCGGCGGCGCCGGCCACCAGCTGGTAATAGTTCTTTTTGCTCCGGCCCGGATCGGGAAGGATCTCGATGTTTTCCTGTCCGAAGATCTTGAAGGAGTCATATTCGGTGGGGTCCGTCTTGAGTCCGGCAAGGTTGGCCGCTCCGGCGCGGAGTCCGAGATAAAGGTTTTCGTCGTCACAGCCGAGATAGAGGGTGTTTTTCTGCTGCGGTTTCCCATCCTTGTAGAAGAAGTTGTCCGTGGACCACGCGCCGTCCTTCCAGGAATCCAGATTGCCGTCCATGACGGGGACTCTGGAAAGCTTCTTTGCCTGAAGGGGCGGGAGCGGAGGAAAATCCGTCTTGTCGGCGGTGAATTTGCGCTGATCGAGGCTGGAGGGACGGTAAGGACTGGCCTTGTCGGCGATTTCGGTCTGGAGGTCGTCGACCCAGACGGTTCCGGGCTGGGTGAACTGGAGGCCTGCCCGGACGGCGGACTGTGTGGCGGCTGGGATGGTGAACTCATAGCGCTGCCACTCTTTGGAGAGGCGGATTTCCTTGCGGTGCCATTTCGTGCG
>CAZORN010000070.1:0-14339 GCA_964581935.1 uncultured Victivallales bacterium | reverse complement strand
CAAAAAAATGGAGCGAGCAATGGGACTCGAACCCACGACCATCACGTTGGCAACGTGATGCTCTACCACTGAGCTATGCTCGCGTCAGAATAGGCCTTAATATGCCACCCTTTTTCATTTTTTCAAGCAGGATTCTGAAAAAAAAGCGGTTTTTACATATCCGAAAAAAGAAAAGGAACAATCAGTCCGGGCAGCAGCATCTCTTCTGCTCCCGGACTGCCAGAAGAATCTTTATTTCCATTTCCCCGCATCGGTGTCGGGCGTCTGGAAAAGATCCGTCAGTATTTTCTTTTCGACGATTCCGCCGGTTGGATCCGTCTCCGGCTTCGGCAACTCCCATTTCGAACCGGGAAAAACCGGGGTTTTGAATTTGTCCTGTCCGATATTATGGCTTTTCTCCTGAAATTCCATACAGGCCCGGATGCATCCCTTGGCTCCACAGACGGCCAGGTATCCGCAATGGGAGGAAATCTGCCTGATATAGGGATAGGAAAAGGTACCCGGAAATTCCGGGTTCTGACGTCCCCATTCTCCCCTTCCGAGATTGTGGGTGATCTTGTAGGCGAGTTCTTCGGACATGGTGGTCTTTTCAATGTCGAGATTTAACCCGGGGAAATAGCGTTTCAGGAACGGCGACGCCTTGTAGTTGATGCCGTGGTGAGTCGCCGTACATCGTCCCATGTGGACATCGCCCCATTCGTATTCCTGACCGTCGATATGAATTTTGATCGACGGTCCGTTTTTCCCGGGGATGGCGGCGCCGGGGCAATCCGGCACACATTTCATGCAGCGCTTGCAAAGCGTTTTCGGCTTGATCAGCGGATCCGGTTCCAGAACCGCGTCCGTGAGGATGTTGCCGATTCGGACGCGCGGACCGAAAACCGGGTGGATGAACACCTTGGACCAGCCGATTTCCCCCAGTCCGCAAGCCATGGCGGCAATCCGGATATTGAGGTTGATTTCCGGCGACGGACGCCCCGGCACCGGGTCGGGATGATTCGGATAGTTTTCCGGCACACCGGGATAGACCGGCACGGCCTCATATCCGAAATCTTCGATGAAACGGCTGATTTCGTCCGTGACGATCGGCCGGAAAAGAGTGTTGAGCCGGTTGTAGGAATAGTAGGTGTAATTGTTCCAGTGCGTCCCTTCGGTGATGCCGCGGTAGGTGCTGCGCGGGATCGGCTGAACCAGTGAAATCACGGATTTGCAGTCGGGGAAAATGTTGCAGGGATGCATCCGTTCCGGGGCTTCCGCGAAACGTTCGATGTTGGCAATGCCGACAATTTCGACGCCGCCCCCTCCGGCCCCGATTTTTTGGGCCAGTTCCTTGATCATCCTCGAGGTGAGTTTCTTATCGAGATTGCTCATGCTCTTTCTCCCAGTAAATTGCAGGACCATTGCTTCGTTCCCGACCGGAACGGGGTGGAGAATTTTTCCAGTGTAGCGCCGCGTTCCTCCAGTGCCGCGATGCAGGCGCGTCCACAGGCGGCGGCGACGCGCTCCACTGTATTGAAACGTCCTTCGTTGGTCTGGACGGCTCCGTTCCGGCAGCGGAGACAGAGTTCATTCCGGCGGGCGGCCACTTTGCGTTCAACGCCTTTGACGCCGAACGGGACGGTTTTTTCCGCCTCCAGAGCCTGAAGCGGACAGGCCCGGACACACTGACCGCAATCGTTGCAGAGGTGCGGAACAAACGGTTTGTCCGATTCCAGCCCGGCATCGGTCAGCAGCATGGCGAACCGCTGGCGCGGGCCGAATTCCGGAGTGATGAAGAGGCCGTTGAGAGCCGTTTCGCCCAGTCCGGCGGCTTGCGCCATCAGACGGTATTGCAGAATGACGTTCGGCGCGGGTTTGCCGGGAGCGACGGGCACGCCGACCGGCTGGCCGCTGCAATCATATCCGAACAGCGGCACCGCTTCAAACCCCTGCGACTCCATCCAGATGACCGTATCGTAGGTGGTCTTCGCCAGCAGATTGTCTTCCAGACTCATGAACCCGAAATTCGTGAACGTATTGTTCAATTCGGTTCCCTGTTCGCAGCCCCGGATTGCGCCGCGCGGAATTTTCCGTCCGATGACAATGACATTGGTTGCCTGCGGAAAGATGGAAAGCGGATTGTCCTCTTTCGGCAGATAATTCAAATTTCCGACCGCCGCAATGCCGATCAGATCGGCGCCGAATTTCCCGGCGGCCTCTTTCAATTCTTTCGAGGTCATTTCAATTCTCCTTCGGTTCAAGCGGTCTGACTGTCACCCGGTTTTCCAGGTCGCGTTCCCAGACGGAACGCTTGCGGAAAGGGGAATGGAACCGGTCTTCCACTTTTTCTTCGAGCGCGACCAGGCAGGCCCGTCCGCAGGAAGCAGCATAGCGGTCGTTTCCCCCATTGGCCGCTCCGTTATTGCAGTTGGCACAAAGTACGTGATCCAGTTCAAAAAGTGCGTTTCCGGTATTCTTCAGAGCATGGAGCGGACAGGCTTTCAGGCAGGCCCCGCAATTTCGGCAGAAGTCCAGTTCCATGACAGGATCGCCCGGCAGTTTCAGGGGAGTCAGGACCAGACCGAAACGCTGGCGATGTCCGTAGCGGGGAGTGAGGAAAAAGCCGCCGCGCCCGGGAGTTCCGAGTCCGGCCAGGCGGGCGAGTTCCTGATAGTCCGGAATGACGGACGCACGGAGATCGAGGTTGAGAACCGGCATGGCTTCGAAGCCGTTTTTCTCGATTTCACAGGCCAGATTGTGAACGGTCCGCAACAGAAATTGTCCGTATTGCCACCCCCAGCCGTACGTGTGGTAGGTCGATCCGAAGTTGGTTCCCTCCTCGACTCCCCGGAACGCACCCCGGAGAATTTTTCGTCCGACCACGATCACCGACTGGCAATCGGGCATGAGAGTCAATGGGTTTTGAGCGGCGGGCAAGGCTTCCCAGCGGCTTTTCGGAGCGATGCCGACCATGTCGGCGCCCAGTTCCGCGGCCAGCTGCTTGATGCTGTCTGCATTCATTTGGATATGCGTCCTCTGTTGTTATTATGTAGGCAGAAGCGTGGTTGAAATCGCTTTTGCCGAGGTTTTCAGAGCGTTGATGATGGCAGGCGTCAGATCTTTGCGGGTGAGCCCGGGGAAGAAGATCCCCAGCGCCCCGCAGAAAGTTTCCCCATTCCGTAGGATCGGAGCCGCGACCGCCAGCAGATCGGCTTCCGGCCGGACCGAGAGTCCGGTTTTGCGTATGTCTGGCAAATCTTCCAGAAAGGCGGAGACGGTTTCTTCGGGGGTTCCATCGGCTCTCAGTTCTTCCACGAGAACTTCCAGGTCGGCGGGACCGGCATAGGCGGCGCAGATCCGGCCGCACGCGGAAGCCGCGATCCGGTGAACTTGTCCGACCGTCATGGACGGATCGGCCATTCCTCCTTCGGGATAGGTGACGTCGATCACGATCGAATGCCCGTGCCAGAATTCCGACAGATATGCCTGACAGTTCAAGTCCCTCGACAACCGCTGGAGATGCGGTCTTCCCACGATCCGGAGGGCGGAATGCCGCATCCAGGCGTTCGCCAGCGTCAATATTTTCAGGCTGACCCGATATTTCCGGGTGCCCGCCGGCTGTTCGATGTAGCCGGTTTCCAACAATGTTTTCAATAACCGGCAGATGTGGCTCGGCGGCAATTGAAATTTTTCCGAAAGCTCCTTGACCGTATATACCTTACCGTCGGAGAGCACTTCCAGAATTCTGAACCCGTTCGCAAGTGTATTATTCATTTTTACAAATTCCATATATTAGAATTCCTATATTAATTATATCGCATAATAGAATTTTGTCAAGCCTTTCACGAAAAAAAGATTGAATTTTCAAAAAAATGCAATGCGGCGGAGGGCGGATTTTTTCAAAGAGGACCGCTTTATTTGCCGAGATATCCGGGCTTTTTGCGGTTGCCTGAGCGGTTGGGAACACGAAGCCTTCAGGTTTTTATGGGGTTACGGAGTGGAGTTGCCCTCTCCGGCCGGGAAGTTCGTGCTTTGGACGCGGCGCGTCGGTGCCGGCCCGTGACAGCAGTTCAGTCATTGTTCCGGGAAAAATGCGGGCCTATTTTTCCTCGCTGAGAAGCTGTTTGCGGTATTCGAGCGGAGTGCGTCCGGTGTGTCTTTTGAACAAACGTGAAAAAATGAGCGGATTTTCCGCGCCGAGCCGGTCGGAAATTTCCTTGATGGAGAGGCTTTTGTCGCGGAGCATCCGGATGGCGTTTGCAACGCGGCGTCCGTTGATGTATCGTATGAGGGGGACTCCCATTTTGGCGGTGAAGAGGTTGGAAAGATAGGTGGAATTCAGCTTCGTGACGGCGGCCATGTCGGCCAGCTCGAGATGTTCGGAGATATGCTGTTCGATGTAAAGAAGTATTTCCAGGATACGCTGATCGCATGTGGTTGTATTTGAAGCGGTTGCAAGGATGCTTCTGAAAAAGGGAGCGAGAAGCAGTGAGATGGCGGCGTCGGCTTCGATTTTATCCACTCCGGAGGGAGGATGTTTCATGTAGTAGCAGGGGGATTGGATGCGGATCAGGATCTTGAACATTTCGGTGAAGAGAGCGGGGTCCTGGACAGGAAGTTCATATTCGCAACGGCTCGCGTTGAAGAGGTCCAGTGAAGTCCCCTGGATATGGGCATTGAAATGCGTCCAGTATTTGAGCATGGAATCCTGGCACCAGACTTTTGCCTTGACGTAGGGCGGGAGGAGATAGATGAATCCCGGCCTGAAATGAAGTTTCACGTCGCCGAATTCTCCGTATGCCTCGCCCTCAAGGGGAAAGTAGAGTCGGCTGTATGGAATGATGACGAATTCCTTGCGGAAAAGTTCCGTACGCCAGTCCTTGGTCACCCGTTCCAGGCGAATGCAGTGAAAGGAATATCCGATGTTTTCAAAGAGTTGAAGCATTTTCTCTGTAAAATGGTCTTGAAATACTGTGTTTTTGTCAGAAACAGGATGTGTTTTAGTCTTGTTTAAGTTAAAATACCATTTATAATTTACATTACAAGCTTATTTCAGGAAAAACTCAATGAAAGGAAGAGAACATGAAAAGAGAAGGAAAAAATCGCGGGGAACGCCACGTTTTCACCCTTATAGAACTCCTCGTTGTGATAGCGATCATCGCGATTCTGGCCGGAATGCTGCTGCCGGCGCTGAACTCGGCGCGGGACAAGGCACGCGACATCAAATGCGCCGCCAACATGAAGCAGATCGGGATGGGATTCAACATGTATTTCAGCGACCAGAAAGAACAGTTTCCCAAGATGACCACGACATCGTCGCCCCTGCTCTCGTGGGTGACGCAGATGGCGGAATACGTCTATTCCAGGCAGCTTCCGGCGCAGAGCTACAAACAATCCGTCTTCATGTGTCCGTCCGACCAGCACAATTGCGTGAACGCTTCCGGCGCTCCGCTGGTCGGGGCGAACTACATCCTGTACGGGTATAACTACCAGCTCGGAGGTCTTGCCAACCCGGATGGATGGGGCGGCGCCACGGCCATTCCGGCCATGACCACGAAAGCCATCCCGAATCCGTCTTCCCACCTGCTGGTCATGGACATTACGGGTTACGACTGCGCCAACGGACATCTGAATGCCTGGATCGGCAACTCGATATACACCACCACTCCGTTTGCAAGACACCTGAAGAAAATGACGACGGTCCTGTGCGTTGCCGGGAATCTGCGGACGTATCCGACCCAGTATGTGAGAGGTCCCAATTCCGGGTGGGCGACGGCCAACTATACGTCAAACCATCCCTGGAACATCAAACTGTTGAAGACCGCCCCCACGACGTCGCTGTAAACCGTGCAGAACCGTTTCAAATGATGCCGCGATCCTAAAAAAAGGATTTTCCATGCAAAAACCAATGAACTCTTTTTTTCTGTTCGGAATTTTTTTTCTGCTTCAATTTTCATGCGCCGCCGGAATTCTTGCGGAGAATGGCCGGGCGCTGGTTGACATTGCGGTCAACGGGGAAAAATCCGGCGAAACGGAGAAGACCGCCGCCAAGGAACTCCAGTTGTTTCTGGAGCAGGCCACCGGAGCGAAATTCACGATCCGGGATGAAAAGAGTCCCGGAAAGAAAGACGCAATCTATATCGGAGACACCGATTTCGCCGGAAAAAACGGGATCGATATGAAAAAAGCCGACAGGGAAGAATGGCTGATCCGGTTGGTCGGCGATTCGCTTGTCATTGCGGGAGGCGTTCCGCGCGGAACCCTTTACGGGGTCTACGATTTTCTGGAAAAGTATCTGGACGCCTATTTTCTGGACTGCGACTGTACGACGATCCGGAAGACGGACAAGCTCGAGATCCCCGGTTCCGTTTCGATCCGGAAGAAACCCGCCTTCTACTCGCGCTATACGGTTCCCGGCGGCCTGCCGGACGACATGGGCGCATACTCATCCTATCTTCTCCGCAACCGTTCCAATTTTGCTTACATTCCGGACTCGTTCGGCGGGGTGGAGAGTTACGGATCGCCCGGAATGTGCCATACTTTTTATGAGTATTCCAAGGAGGTTCCGAAAGATAAAACGGAGTATTTCTCCCTGCGTTCCGACGGGTTCCGCGAACGCGCCGTCAACAGCGGAGGTCCCGGACAACTCTGCATCACGAATCCGGAGGTCTGCGATCTGGTATACCGGAAGCTGGTGTCTTACATCGAGGCCGACCGGAAACGGAGCAAGGCGCCGCCCCGTTTCTATTCCATCACGGGAAACGACAATGTGAGCTTCTGCAAGTGCGGCAAGTGCATGGAATACACCCGGAAAGGGGGAAATTATTCGGACACCACGGTCCAGTTCATCAACAAGATCGCGGCGCGGCTGAAAAAATCCCACCCGGACGTCAAAGTCATCACGTGGGCCTACACCTACACCATCCAGCCGCCGAAGTTCGAGAAACCGCTGGACAATGTCATTGTGGAATTATGCAATCTCGGGAAGGAATTCACCGGCAGCGGGATTTCCGAAACCATGCAGGCGGTCACAGATCCTCAGAACAAAGAATTCCATGAGATCTTCACGGGCTGGGCGAAAATCTCCCGGGAACTCTTCGTATGGGATTACTGGATCCTTTACTGCAAGACCTCTCCTTTTCCGTATCTGAATACGGAACGTTATTTCACGGATATGAAATTTTTCGAGAAGAACGGCGTTCGCGGGATGCTGGTTGAAAACGAGACCAGTGCGGAGGCCTTTTCCGCACTCCGGCAATGGCTGTCGCACCGTCTTCTTCTAGACCCGTATCAGGACCGGGAAAAGCTGCTCGGGATTTTCTTCGGAGGCTATTACGGCAAAGCGGCGGAACCGATGCGGAAGTATTTCGACATGCTCGAAGAATGCTCCCGGAAAGAGCCCGGTTCGTTTGCCATGAAACAGCCGGTTCAGATCACTTACCTGACCCCGGAATTTCTGGACAAGGCGGATGAGCTCCTTGACCTGGCGGAAAAGACGGCCGGCGATCCCGCCGTCGTCAACAGAATCCGGCTGGAACGGATTCCGCTGGACAGCGCGAGGCTGGAACTGAATCTCTTCAAGGACCGTGAATCGCTTTTGAAGCGTCTGGACGGGAACATGAACCTTCTGTTCGCACAGCAGAAAACGAAATATCCCTATTCGCCTGAAAGCTGGAAGGAACGGATGGCGTTTTTGAAGCTGAATATTCAGGTTCCGCAGGAGTTTCAGGGACGGAAGGCGACGGACTTCACCTGGATGCAGATCCGGAAAGCGCCGCAGAAGAATGTGGTGGAGACGGACGATCCGGAAGCCGTCGGCGGGAAAGCGGTCAGGATCGGCGAGAGCGGCCCGGAAAAGACGCACAAGCTTCCTTTCCTGGCAGGCGTGTACAACATCCATTCCAAACAGTTCGGCCCTGTCCTGCGGCTGAATGAATTTCCTCAGGACGAGAAATATCATCTGTTCAAGGTGGGCCGCTTCGACGTGATGCCGGGAACCATCTTCCATGCGCCGTGGACATGGGCCTCGCAGACGCCGCTGGATCGGGCCAATCCCGGACTGCCGGAAAATATCTGCGACATCTATGTGTCCCTGAAATTCACGGGTCCGCTGTATGTGAAGGACAGCAAAAAGGAAAACGCCGTATACATGGACCGTATTCTTGTAGTGAAGGAATAATCCGTCGATACAGAGTCATCAAGCGTAATCTATCAGAAGAAAGGCAATCCCGATGCGAAAAACCGCGATTCTCCTTTTCGCACTGGCGGCGGTATTCGCCGCGGCGGCGGAAAAACGGTTTGAAACCGAATTCACGAAAGACCTCAAAGTCGCGGCCTTTTATCCGCCGGGCGACAACAAGGGGTATTACCTTCCGGGGCAGGACGCGAAGTTCATTCTCGCACTCAAAAACAACACCGCGAAGCCGTTGTCTGTGCAATGTCTCGTCCAGGTGAAGGATTATTACGGAAACATCGTTTACAAAGCGTCCGACCTGAAACTGGAGTTGAGCGCGTCCGCCTCCGATAAACTCGAATTCACCGTTCCCGCGCCGAAAACGAGGGGATATTTTGTGGTCGACGCGCTGCTCAAGGCCGACGGCAGGGATGCCGTCGCCACGCAGAGCGGATTCGCCTCGGTCGATCCGATTGCGAAACGCGACCCTTTCTTCGGGTTCGACCAGAACGGCATCTACGCCGAAATGCTGGAAGGCTACAAGCTGATGGGCGCCGGATCGCTGGGCGTCGGGATTCACCGTCCCTGGATCAAGACTGCGGATGACGTGGACAAGGCGCTCCAGACGGGCTACTGGCCGAAGCTCCTTCAGTCGGACGACTTCAAGCTGGTGTTCCATGTCGCGCCCACATTCCGGAAAACGCCCGAAACCGATGAGCGCATCAAAAAGGGCCTGCCGGTCCTCACGGACGCCGAACTCGAACACATGAGGCATTACGTCGAACGGGTTGCCACCCTCACGAAAGGACGCATACGGCTGTTCCTCATCCAGAAGGAAATCGACGCCCAATTCCGGCACAGCGACGACGAAGGCGGAGGAGCGGCGGTCCTCGCCAACTATGTGACCCTGACCCGGCTGATCTATAGGACCCTCAAAAAAATCAACCCGGATGCGAACGTTGCCGTGCTCGGAATCATGGGGATCGACTATTACAATACGCCGCAGCCGTTCGCCCTGAGCAAAATCGTGCTGGACGACCTCAAGGGCGATTTCGACCTGCTGTGCATCGACGCCTACAACGGGAACTGGAACGCGGTTACGGGAACCCTTCCGCCGCCGGAGGACGGCCTGCGCAATTTCCTGGTCGACACCGCCAATCTTTCCGCGGCCTACAAGCGGCCCGGTTTCGTGATCAACGCCGAACGCGGATACTGTTACGATTATTTCGCCCCGTTCGACGCTTCCATCGCAAAACAGGTGGCCGACTACACGGCCCGGAGCCTCATCATCAACAAGTCGGCGCCGTCGCCCTACGCTTCCTGGCATCTGGCCTCCTCCTACGGGGCGATCTGGAGACTGACCACGAAACAGGCCGACCCGTCCAACCCCCTCATGGAAATGTCGATCGGCTGGAAAACCATCCAGGACGAAAACGGAAAATACGCCACCGTTCCGAAAGCCCCCGGAGTCGCCTATGCCGTCGCCGCGCGGGAACTGGCGTTCGCCAGGCCCGCCGACGAAATTCTCATCGGCGCGAATCTCTACTGCTACACCTTCACGAAGCCGGACGGATCGAGCGTCGCCGCGCTGTGGAGCGTCGACGAACCGGCCCCAATCGCCCTCCGGCTTCCCGAGGCATCCGTCGCCACCGACATGATGGGCAACAAGACCCCGCTTGCGGCCGGGAAGAATTCGCTTACGCTCACCGGTTCGCCCATTTACCTTTCCTCCCGCACCGGCGTGGAAAAACTGGCGGAAGCCGTCCGCAAGGCAGAACTTCCGAATCTGGTTCCCCTCGTGGCGCAGGGATACCGCAACAGTGCCGGGTCCGCGCTTGTCTTCCTCCGCAATCTGGAGAACCGCGAGCAGAAGGGAACGCTGGAAATGCCCGGAGGAAACAAAGTTTCCTTCGCCCTCCCGCCGCAGGGATCGACTTTCCTGACGGCAAAGGTCCCCGCGGATCTGACGGGAACGCGGAGTGCGGCGGTCGCCATTGCCGACGGCGTCCGTCTGGAAGCGCCGCTTGAACTCGATTTCCTCCCGGTTCCGAGGCTGTCGGAGAAACCTGTATTCAACGGAAGCGGCGACTGGTTCGCTTCCCTGAAAGGCGGCTCGCTCGTGACGCCGGACAATGTTTTCCCGAAGTCGGCCATGATTCCGGAAATGAACCTTTTCAAGCTCGACGGTTCGGACATCTCCGCCCGATATTACCTTGCTTACGATTCGGAAAACCTCTATCTGGCGGTCAAGGTCAGGGACTCCCGGCACCTTCAGCGGAGCACCGGGGCGAACATCTGGAAAGAGGACGCTCTTCAGTTCGTGATCTCCACCCGTGATATGGCCCCGAAACGCATCCGTCCCAGGACGGAAAGTTCCGCGTTCGGAAAACAGGAGTTCAATTTCGGGTTGGCCCTGACGGAAAAAGGCAAGGAGATGTTCCGCTGGAACGGCGGGAAAAATCCGGCCGGACCCGTTGCTTTCCCATCTTCAGTGACCCGCTCTGAAAAAGATAAGACAACCCTGTATGAAGTCGCCGTCCCGTGGTCGGAACTCGGATTTCAGCCGAAACCCGGCGACGGCGTCCGCTTCAGCTTCGTCGTGATGGACAACAATCGCGACGCCGACCGTCTGGCGAAATACTGGATCGCCCTCACGGAAGGCGTTGCGGGCGGAAACGATCCCTCGCTTTTCAAAACCCTGATCCTGAAATAAAAAAAAAGGAGACTTATCCATGAAAACACGCATTCTCGCCATCTCCCTCGCACTCGTCGCCTGCGGCGCGAGCGCACAGACCCTCGATTTCAACAAACCGGAAGACTGGAGCCAGAACAAGGGCGCGTTCAAGGACGGCGTACTGACCTATCAGGATCAGTGGCGGATTACCTCCTCCGCCATGACGAAAATCGAACCGACCGCCCAATATACGCTCAGTCTTGAAGCAAAAGGCCCCGCAGTTTCCTCCAAGCCGCTCACCATGCTGGGAGCCTTTGCCGTCTATGACGCCGATAAAAAGGAGATCCAGCCATACGAGGTTGTCTATGTGAAGGGAACGGAAACGGAACTGGCCGCACCTGCCGCCGTCGGCGATACGACCCTCCGGCTCAAGGACGCCTCCAAGTGGCGCAAGAACATCAAAACGATCGCCTTCAATGTCAAGGACGATTTTTCCGATCTGCCCAACCGCGAGGTCCTCGTCGAAGGCATCAATGAAATCACCGCAAAAGACGGTGCCTATGAGTTGACGCTCAAAACTCCGATGAAGAAAGACTGGCCTGCCGGGACGAAGGTCCGCCAGCACATTTACAGCAGTCCGCTGTTTGTATTCCGGAATCCCGTTTCCGGCGAATGGACCAGGATGACGGGCGTCGTCAGCGGAGTCAGCGACGGAAAGAATCCGAACCACACCGGCAAATGGTGGCCCGGCGCAGTCTATTTCCGTCCGATGATTCTTGTGAGCCCGAAAACCAAGGATGCGGTCGAATTGAAAAATATCGCCGTGGAGGTCAAAAAACAGGACAATATTTTCTAAAATTCTCGAAAAAGGACCAATCCCCATCTGTTTTTTGAGCATTTTCATTGGATGCAGACGATCCCGTCAGTTCCAGACAGGCGGAATCGTCTTTTGTATGATTCCGTGTTTGCCGAGAAGACCGGTACCGTTTCCTGGCTGTACATTTATGAGACTTTTCAACAGCATGCCGTGTCGGAATTTTCATGCGCCCCTTGACAAACCGGAGGCAGGGAGTATATGTATCCTGAACATGCGTTGCGTCCGAATCGGAAGAGAACCGGAAAACAGTCCGGTCATTTTGAAAAACAGGGAGTAAGGATGAAATTCATTTATCTGGCGGATACTCATTTTGGCGGGCAGGACAATTACGGATACCGTCAACAGAACCGCTATCTGGTCCATCAGCGGGAGTTGATCGCGCGTCTGAACGACTGGATCGAAGCGGACGGCGGCATCGGTTTCATCCTTCACGGGGGTGATATGGCGGAAGCCGGAACATTGGAAAATATTGAGCTGTCAGCCGAACTTTTTTCCCGTGTCCGGGCGCCGGTGCATCTCGCCCTCGGGAACCATGATCTCACGGAACCGGACTCTCTCCGGCTGTGGCTGCGGCACGCCCCTCGTTTCTTTCCCGGCGGCAAGCCGGATTTCACCGTGAAACACGGGCCGGTCGAACTGGATGTGCTGTCCGTTCACTGGGGCTCCGTTCCCTACCTCTGGAAAGCCGAGGAACCGCAGATTCCGTATTTTGAAGCGAAGCAGTCGGCTCAGCTGGAAAGCGATTCCGGAAGCATCCGGGTGATCGTGTCCCATGCGCCGCCCTGCGGGATGCCTGCCGAACAGTGCGGGATGGAAAAGAGGCTTCATCCGCCCGAAGGGAATTTTTCTGAAGTCGTCCGGGATTTTATCCGCCGCAGGAATCCCGCGCTTTTTCTCGGCGCGCATACGCACATGAATCTGTGCGTCCGCGAGGGGAGGGCGCATCAGGTGACGGTTTCGGCTTTCACGGAAACGCCGTTCGACTTCAAAGTTTTCGAGATCGGGGACGACGGATCGGTCGGGATGAAAACGGTCAACCTGGCGTCCGAAGTCTCATTCTCTACCCGTTACGACTTCGGGAAGACCTATGTGCAGGGGCGTCCCTGCGACCGTTCCTTCTCTGCCCCTTCCTTCTGACGCTTGAGTTTCCGTCGACGGAATTCCGTCGATTCCGTTTGATAAATTCCCCGGGGAATGCTATTATTATGGAATGATCCGCAACCGGGTCGAACTGGAACCACAGCACGGGAGAGATTGAAATGAAAGCACTGCTCTTGAACGGAAGCCCGCATTCGCACGGATGCACCTTCACCGCCCTTTCGGAAGTGGCGAACGCCTTGAATGAGGAAGGCATTTCCCATGAGTTTTTCCAGCTCGGAACCCAGCCCGTTCACGGATGCGTCGCATGCGGCTACTGCCGGGAACACAAGGCCTGCGTTTTCAAGGACGACGTCCTGCCGTCGCTGGTGGAGGCGGTCAAGGGAGCGGACGCGCTGGTGATCGGGTCTCCGGTTTATTTCGCAAGTGCCAACGGGGCGCTCTGCGCGGTGCTGGACCGTCTGTTTTACTTCAACAACTCGCATCTCCACCATAAGCCGGGCGCGGCGATCGTGAGCTGCCGGCGCGGCGGCGCGAGCGCGGCGTTCGACCGTCTGAACAAATATTTCACCATTGCGCAGATGCCCGTCGTCGCGTCGCAATACTGGAACGCGGTCCACGGCATGGAGCCGGAAGAAGTCCTCCGGGACCGGGAAGGTCTTCAGATCATGCGGACTCTCGGAAGAAACCTGGCGTGGCTTCTGAAAAACATTCAGCCCGGCAAGGTTCCGATCCCGCCGAAGGAAGACCCGCTCCGCACCAACTTCGCGGACGGAAAATAATCCTTTTTTTCTTCAGAAGCCGTAGAGGGCGGAATACTTCTCTTCCAGATGCCCGAGGAAGCATCCGGGATCGATTTCCGTGACTCCGCAGACTTTGCGCAGGGTTTCCTTCGGGGTGAACATGGCGCCGTGGATGTGGAGACGCGTCCGCAGGAAGTCCAGAAGGGGGACGAAATTTCCTTCGCGTAAATCGGCGTCGAAAGGGCCGAGTTCCTTTTCGGCGGTCTGCCAGATCTGGGCCGAAAGCAGGGTCCCGAGCGCATAGGTGGGGAAATAGCCGAAACCGCCCATCGACCAGTGAATGTCCTGAAGGATTCCTTCGGAATCTTTTTCGGGTTCGATTCCGAGATATTCCGTTGATTTGCGGTTCCATGCCTCCGGAGCGTCCTTCACGGACAGGGAGCCGTCCAGAAGTTCTTTTTCCATTTCGTAACGGAGCATGATGTGGAGGTTGTAGGTGACTTCGTCGGCTTCGGTGCGGATCAGGGAAGGGGTTACCTTGTTGACGGCGCGATAGACCTCGAAGGGGGTCTTTCCGGCGAGCTGTGCGGGAAAGATTTCGCGGAATCCCGGGAAGAAGCATTCCCAGAAGGGAAGGGAACGGGCGACCAGATTTTCCCAGAGTCTCGACTGCGATTCATGGAAGGCGAGGGAAGCGCCGTTTGCGAGGGGAGTGCGGTTGAGCTTCTTGTCGATGCCGAGTTCATAGAGGGCATGGCCGCCCTCGTGGACACTGCTGAGCAGGGCGGAGAGCGG
>CAZORN010000069.1:0-14727 GCA_964581935.1 uncultured Victivallales bacterium | reverse complement strand
CAGTTTTTTGAGTTCCGGCTTGTCGGCGGCGAGCTTCTCCTGCAACGCATCAAGTTCTTTCCTGATTGCATCGGTTTTCGCCTGGATCTCCGAATATTCCTTGTTCTCCTTCAAGGCGGACTGAAATTCCGTTTGAATCTCGCTGTCCGTTGCGACATGTTCCTTTACGCAGGATTGGAGAAGCCCCCCGAAAAGCGCAAATCCCACGGTCGCGGCGATCATGATTTTTCCAGATTTCATTTTCTTTTCCCTCCCCTTATATCAATGATTGAAGTGGTCCCTGTTATTTTCCGCTGTCCGAGGCTGTTTTGTCAAGCTCGTCCAGCAATGCCTTGACCTTGCGGTATTCGACCGCCTCTCGAGTGTCGCTCTTCGCCGCGAAGTCATCCAAAGCTTTCTGATATTCTTCCTGAAGCTTCTGTTTTTCCTTTTCAAGTGCGGCATATTCGGGATCGGACTGAATGAGGCGGTTCAGTTCCATCTGAAAAATTTCGTGTTTCTTTGCCCCTTCCGGAGTCCCGAATTCGGGAGAATTCGACAAAGTTTTGACTTGCCATGCAATATCCGGGTTTTTCTCATCGACAAGACATCTTCTCCAAAAGCACTCAGCATCAACCAAAGACTTTTTCCTTTTCAACTCGCGAAAATAAAACAGACAAATACTTACACAAAGCCGTCAAAAAAATAAGGAATCAGGAGCCGCCGCCATGTCGATCGAACAAGGCAAGGAGTCCTGGGAACTGAAGGCAGCCGACCTTCAGGACCGGCTCCGCAAACTCGGCTTCAAGCTCCACCTCTGCGAAATCGGCCTCTGAACCGTCCTTTCTCCGGAGATTTCATTCCTCCGGCAGATTCCCTGTGAATATATACAGGGAGCTCCGGAGGCCGTCGGGCTCATTCGCATTTTCCCAGACGACCCGGAGCGTATTGCGCCCGGAACGGCACAGCGTCCGGACATCCGCGGCAAGGTTCCATGGATCATAGATCCGGGCTCTCTTCAGCAGGTCGGAGACAATTTCAGAACCGTTCAGGAAAAGGCGGCTCTCTCCCGCGAAAGTCTCGCTTTCCAGCACCAGATGCAGAGGTCCGGCAAGAGCTTCCTCCGGAAGGGTGAATTCCGCGGTGCATTCCATCCGCTGAGGATACTGCGAAGGAACTTCCGGCACGGTGTCGAAAATCGGGCGCGGGCGGATTTTCTTTCCCAGCGGAACCTCTGTTCCGGTCAGTTCCCGGATCAGGCAGAACGGGTGATCCGTTTCGACCTGCTCCGCTCCGTCTTTTCCGGTCAGACGGATATCCCAGCGATGAATCGCCGCCGCCCAATTTTCTCCGGGCGGAAGATAGTCCCATTCCGGATTCTTTTCGAACCCGAAAGTTTTCACGGGAAGATTTTCAGGCATCCGGTAGAACGGAACTTCTTCCGTAAAGGCAGTACGGCATTCGAGGATCACCGCATCGAAACCGCCGACCGCAAAGGAATAAAGCCCGTCTTTTTCGGGAATTAAGGAATACGCTCCGGTCTCGGCATCGAAGCAGTAGCAGGCCTCGCGCCTCCGCGTCGCCGCCATACTGAATTTCCGGGGAGACGCACTGTTGTTGAAAAGGAACAGGAGAATCCCCGCATCGGTCTTCTTGAGCGTCCCCATGAGAGAGCGTTCAGCGGGAGTGATCCGGATCTCTCCCGCGAACGGGGGAAGAGACTCAATCTCATCGGAATATTTCACAGGCACGGTTCCGGAACATCTGCGGAGAACTTCTTTCACGTCAGCCGTCTCGATCCCGTCAAAATGAAGTGTTACGACCGTATCATATTTCTGGAAACCGCACCGCAGAAATCCCTTTCCATGCTCCGCTCCCAGAAGAGTTTCCTCATCCGCAAGGTCGAACTGGATATGACATTCAATAAGGTTCTGGACAAGTCGGAACAGATCGGACCGGAGCCCTTCGGCGCGTTTCATTTCCCCCGGGAAGAGGCTCCGGAAAACGGAAACGGGAAAGAGGACGCAGACGTGATTCATGGAGTCGGCTCGTCCCAGTTTTTCGCCGGTCCGTTCCGCGTATCCGGCGAAACGGCGGAAATTTGAAAAATCCTGATCCTGGAAGAAGAAGGATTTCCCGGCGTCGAACTTGCGGTGTCCGTCGTAGGAATAGAAGAACCCGTGAGGCACCAGCCAGTTGACGCCCAGGGAGTAAAGCCAGTTGGCGACCTTCCTCATGCCGTCCGTATTGAAATTGAACGGGTTGCATCCGAAACACTCGCTCAGCACGCGCCGTTTTCCCTGCTGTAATGCGGCTGACCCCACCATTTTTCCGCCGAGATTCAGCGAAGTGAAAACGCCGTCCGGAACATTGTGCGTGATATGGTCGAATCCGGGAATGGCGAAGCGTTTCTGCAAGCCGAAGGTATTGCTTCCGCCGGAGGTCGCAAGCGGATCCTCCTCGCCAATGCCGTGCCCGCACAGCTCGAGGGAGTTCCGTTCGCACCATTTCTGGATCTGTCCGAAGAAATTCTCATCGAAGAGAGCATATACCGTCTCCCAGAAATGCTTCCGCAGCGTGCGGGAGGAATCATCGATATTCCGGAACAGATGATGGTATTTTCCGCGGATCGGATAACCGTGCGCTTTCTCGAACGCGGGTTCAAGCCCGGCCGTCCACGGCATGGAGCAGCCCACCGAAGGTTCGTCCGTGAAGATCCCCGGAATGACGGTTCCGAACTTGTCCCCGAATGCCTCCCTGTATTTTTCGTGCGTATGCTCCAGAAAATAGCGGACGCATTCCGGGTTCAGGTTATCCGGATTCGCCATGTATTTTTCGGTCCCGGGAATCACCTCGGCGGTCGTCACGAGAACCGTCCATTCACCTGCAGGCAGTTCAAGGGCAATCTGGAGGTGAGGATAGAAGGTTTCCGACCGGAAATGAGGGTATTTTACAATACCGGTAAGCTGATTGTAATAAGAATTGAACCACGGGGCTTTGAAAAAATCGCTCCGGATCACTCCGATGCGGTCGCGGACGTCAAGCTCTTCGACGGTCATTCCGTTCTCTGACCGGAATGCGACCGCGGTCAGCACCGTCCCCCGTCCGAGATCGGCTTCCAGGCGCCCCGAACAGTCCGGAGCCAGTTCAAAGAAACGGATCTCCCGCGCCGCAAACTCCGGATGGTCGAAGAAAACACGACCGCCCGCCGCGCCGGAGGGAAACGGATCCTCGTCATACAGCCACGCCTGAAGGCCGAGCTTTTCCGCTTCATCGACCGCGAAACGGACCATTTCCATCCATTCGGCGGACATATAAGGCGTTTTCAGTCCGGCACGCGGATGCATGAAAAATCCGCCGACGCCGCACTCTTTCATCTGTCGGAGCTGTCGCGCAATTTCGGATTTTTCCAGGCGGTGGTTCAGAAACCAGAACGGCGCCGGACGGTATTCTCCATCTTTGATATTTACAGTCATATTCTACTCACGCTTTCCATGTTTTTTTATAATGGATTCTGAATTCAAATGATTTTCCGTTCCGTGAATGGTGATCGAAAGGGAACCTTTCCGGCCTTCGATCCGCTCTATCAGCAGATCCAGCGCCGCTTCGGTCATTTCGGACCAGGTCCCCTCGATGTAGATCGCGGGGATCGGAAGCCTATAATAATCGAAGGAACGCGACACCGCGACGGGAAGATCGACCTTCTTGCCGAGCCCGAACCTCCCGACGATCAGGTGACTGATTTCACTTGCCAGACGGAAATCCGGACACAGGATGCTGTCGAACGGAAGACGCTTTCTCAGGAAAACCGGCTCCAGAACATCGTAAATTCCGGAAAACGGTCCCGACCCGAAATAGCAGATTTCCTCGTCAAACGGCAGACCGTGTTCCGCAAGAGCCTGTTTGTAGGCGGAAAAACTTTCCTTTACGCTGAAGTTGTCGAATACCTCGTCCGCAAACGCAATCCGTTTTTTTCCGGCCGCCGCGAGACGCCCAATCACTCCCGAGATCGCCTGCTGGTCAACCCGCACACTGCTGAGGGAACGCAGCAGAACGGGATCGTAATTTCCCACCACCACGCACGGAATCCCCAGTTCTTCCATGATCCTTGCTGTATCCTGCCTGATTGATCCGGACAGCAGAATCCCGTCCGACCGTTCATCCCGGAGAACCGGCGGCAGATCGTAAATGCTCTTTTCACTGCCGGACAGCTTCACCAGCATCAGATGGTAGTGGTGACGGTTGACCCGCGTCGAGATTTCATCCACCAGCCTCGCATAGGCCGGATCGGCGAACTCCTTCCCGACCATCGCAAATGCGATATTCCGCGTGGCTCCTGTCCGACTTTTCAATATCAGGTCCTGAATGTTTGAATTGATCGTGTAATTGAGTTCACGGCAGGCGGCAAGAACCTTTTCCCGAACCGCCGGAGAAACAACTCCTGTCCCGTTCAGGACGCGGGAAACCGTCGCCTTGGAAACCGCCGCACGGACGGCGACATCGCTCATGCTGATCACGCTGCTTCTCCTGTCCGATTTTCAACCGTTTCTGAAACTTGTTACTTTTTCATATTATACTTCATAAATAATAATTTTCAAACCAACTCCCGATTTTTTCCGAATCATCGCGAAGTCGCGATAAAGGCAAGGTGAATTTGATACAAAATCTCCGTCTGGCCTCATAGACGCTCAGGGACGAGACTTCGCCGGAACGTATATTTCCATCATGCGGATGAGAACACATTCAGGGATATGAACGGGTCAGACCGTTTTTTCCCATAGGTCGGTACTCAGATATTTCAGTCCGGAATCACAGCAGAGAACGGCGATCGTTTTTCCCCGGCATTCATTTTGCAGTAGTTTCATTGCCGCGCAGACATTCGCCCCGGAAGAAAAACCGGCAAAAATGCCTTCTTCCCGAGCCAGTTTCCGGGCGGTCAGAATTGCGTCTTCATTGCTGATCCTGACATATCCGTCGATCCTGTTCCGGGAAATGAATTTGAGTTCGGGCATCGAATAGCCGCCGCCCTGGATTTTATGGCTGGAATTGGTAATTTCTGCTCCCGAATACACAGCGCAGGTATCCGGCTCGACGATGTAGCATCTCACAGCGGGATTGAATTCCTTCAAGGCGGCGGAGATGCCTCCGAAAGAGCTTCCCGATCCGATGAAGTCGCAGAACGCGTCTACTTTGCCGCCGCTCTGTTCGATGATTTCAGGTCCGGTATGAAGATAATGGGCTCTGCTGTTGCCCGGAAGGGAAAACTGATCCGCCCGAAAGGCGTTTCGCTCCGCGACGATTCTCGAAGCCTCCTCCTCGACCCGTGCAAGGTCAGCTCCGGAAACCTGTCCGGGAACAGAACCGGAAGCCTGATCGACGAGAACGACCTCGGCCCCGAGAGCCGCCATCATTCTCGCACGCTCCACCGAATTTCCGCGGCTCATGACCGCAACGAAATGATACCCTTTCACGGCGCAGACGATGGCAAGTCCTGTACCCGTATTTCCACTGGTCAGTTCGACTACGGTCCGTCCGGGGGTCAGTTCGCCCGCCGCTTCCGCTTCTTCGATCATTTGCAAAGCAACGCGGTCTTTTTTGGAAAACCCCGGGTTCAGATATTCCAGTTTGGCAAGAATCCGACCTTCCAGATTTTTCGTCAGTCTGGAAAGCTCCACCAGCGGAGTCCGTCCGACCGCATCGACTACCGAGCGGCAAATCTCATGATTTCTCACAGCCATAACCGTTTCCTCACTTCAGGTTCAAATATGCAAACTCTGTCTGAGCTTTGTCAGTTCTTCTTCATATCGGGCATTCCGCGGCAAAGACGTCATCAGATGATTCAGCGAAATGTCATGCAGGATATGATCGGCAAATATCTGCGTTATACCGTGTCCCGAAGTCCAGATTGCATTCACACTGTCGGCGACAAAACTGGCGGCCATCCCTTCTCCCGCGTCATTTACGGCCAGAAGCCGGCGTCCGCCGTGTTCACTGCTGACAAGATCGGGTCTTCTGTGCGCATACATCCTGACGCCCGGAATGGAAACCTCCCCATAGGCCAGAACATGGACGCCGGCTCTCCGCGCCAGTTTTTCCAATTCAACGGACACGCTGTCTATCTCCTGCGGCCATGCGGTCATCAGTAATTTCTCTCCGGTATTTCCCATCAGTTCGAGCAGGGCGTTTCTTACCCCTTTATGGTCCGCAATACTTTTTGTTTTCAGGGGTTTCAGCCCATGCATGAACTTCTCAAGTGCGGGCATGGCAAAATCGATCTTCCGGATGAACTCATTCTTCAGTTGAGGAAGCAGAAGAGACGGATCGGCCGGAACGTATTCGCTTTTCTCCATGCCGTCCGATTCCGCAAATCCTTTTTCCACCAGAGAGTTCAAAACCTGATAGATTTTTGAACTCGGAATGTTGGCATGCTTGGAAACGCTGTATCCATTCCCCCGGCCAAGGTTCAGAAGCGAAAGATAGCTCCGCGCTTCATAATGGCTCAACCCCAGTTGTCTCAGACTCTCAATCAAATCATCCATGATTTCGCACTCCCGTTTTTTTTCTTCCCTATGCAGAAAACATGATATACACTAACCACCATGGTAGTCAATATATATCATTTCAGAAAAATGTCAAATATTTCCAGACCGTTTTTCATCCATATCAGCTTGTTTGAAACTTCAGCAACAAGTTACGAGTCTCTTTATGAAATATGTTTTTTCTTTAAATTCGCATTTGACTTTTTATTATTTCCAGACTATAATGTTGGACATAATACACTTATTCAGCATTTTATCAAGGAGAAATATCATGGATTACGTTTGCAATCTGCCTCATAAGGAAGGGAACCCGCGCAACTCCGAAGGAAGTTTTCTCAAGCTGAAGGATGGACGCATTCTGTTCGTCTATACCCGTTACCGGGGCAATTCCTGGGATGATCATGCCACCGCGGACCTTGCGGCAAAATATTCTTCGGACAACGGACGCACGTGGAACGCAGAAGACACGATCCTGATCCCGAATGATTCGCTCAATCTGATGAGCGTCTCCCTGCTCCGCCTTCAGGACGGCCGTATCGCCCTGCTCCACCTCCGCAAAAGCGGTTTTGAAAACGGAGGGGTCGACTGCCGCCCGTGGATCCGTTTCTCCTCGGACGAAGCGAAAACATGGTCGCAGCCCATCGACATCACGAAACTTCCGCCCAGCTATCTGGTGGTCAACAACGACCGGCTGATCCAGCTTAAGAACGGACGACTTCTCCTCCCTGTCGGACTCCACCGCTATCAGAATGCGGACGGGAAAAAAGTCGGTCTCGACATGCGCGGAATCGTGGTTTTCTTTCTTTCGGACGATGGCGGCGCCACATGGCGGGAAGGCAAAGAAATCATTTTCCCGCTGTCCCATAAAATCACGACCGGCTATCAGGAACCCGGCGCAATCGAACTCGCAGACGGACGCGTTTTCGCTTGGTTCAGGACGTCCGACGGAGCCCAGCACGGCAGTTATTCCGATGACGCAGGCGAGACCTGGAGCGCCCCGTTCCGCGTCCATCATTTCCCCTCGATGCACTCCCCGCTCTCCATGAAGGCGCATCCGGAAACCCATGAACTGTTCGCCGTCTGGGCGGACCTCGATCCCCGCTGGAATGTCAAACAGCAGGAAGGAAGCTGGCTCCGCACGCCGCTTGTGATGGCACGCAGCACGGACAACGGGCAGACCTGGCACGAGCACCGGATGCTTGAATCCGAACCCGATCACGGATACTGTTACATTGCGATGCTCTTCACGGACGACAACGCTCTGCTTCTCGGCTACTGCTGCGGAGGCGGAAAAGGAGTCTGCTGTCTTCAGGACCTCCGGCTCCGCCGGATCGAACTGTAAAAGGCAGGGGATTCCAAGTCTTTATTCGTGAAGCGTCTTGACCTCGCCGGCCAGCTTGGAGAAAGATTCGCCTTCGACAGCGGCCAGACGGTTGTCCCGCGAAAACGGGCAGACCAGAAACGGTCCGGTGAATGCAACCAGTGAAAAATACCGGAGCCACGGCATCAGGTGCGCCCGGACCAGCCGGTTTCCGCAATCCGCATTATAGCAGAACAGAACGGAACGGGTCTCCAGTCTCAACGTGCCCGCCAGCTTGACCGGATCGAAATCGTGCGCCATCTCGTGCGGATACAGATCCAGACGCACTTTCAGGTTCGGAATCATCATCTCCCGCAGAAACGACGAAACAGCCTCAACGCCTTCCTCCTTCTGCGAGGGAATCCTGACAGGGAGCAGCAGAAAACGCGAAGTCTCCTGCAGAACAGGAGCCAACCGGTGAAGGATTCGCGACAGCGCCTTCCGGCGCTCCGGATCTTCCAGCGCCGAAACGATGGAAAAATGGAGCGTCCCATATTCGATTCCGGCTCCGGGCAGACCGCGGATCGCGGCGGCGACCGTCCGCACGAAATCCATCTGCATGGATTCGGGGGCATTCAGGATATTGTATGCCAGGGGAGTCTCCAGAATACTTCCCGCCTGAATGCTCCTGAACCGCTGGTGGAAGGCGGTCCGTTCCGCATGGGGGATGGCCTCATACTGTTCCCGGTGAAGCTCGATGGCCTCGAAATATTTCAGGTCGGCGCACTCGGACAGGCGCGAGGGCGGAAGTCCCGTGCGCGCGGCGGCAAAGCCGAAACGGAGCTGCGGATAGTAATCGCGCAGACGGATGACATTCTTAACGGGTTCCGAATCCGGCATTTTGAAGTGTCTCCAGAGTGATCTTGGATGTTGTTGATTTGAGTTCCATGCGTTCCAGCATGGAGAGCACGTATTTCCCGAGCAGGTCGCATTCGAGGTTGAGGATGTCTCCATCCTTGCGGAAGGAAAGATTGGTCTCCCGCCATGTGGTCGGAATCACATTGACCGTGAAGAAATCCTCGCCGAGCGTGGCGATCGTCAGAGAAATGCCGTCGATGGAGATGGAGCCTTTGGGGACCATCCAGTTCCGGAGTTCTGGGGGAATCGCAACCTTCAAGACGGTGTCGTCGCCGTCCCGTCCCAGGGAAAGGACTTCGCCCGTGCCGTCGATGTGACCGCTGACGATGTGTCCGCCGAGGCGTCCGCCCAGCGCCATCGCGCGTTCCAGATTCACCACCCCGCCCCGGCGCAGAAGCCCCAGGTTGGTACGGCGGAAACTTTCTTCCATCACGTGGAATTCCAGCAGATTCCCCGACTCCTTTTCGAGGGTCAGGCAGGCGCCGTTGAGCGCGATGCTTTCCCCCGGAACAAGGCCTTCGAGATGCTTATGCGCTTCCGCCCGCAGTTTCCCTGCCTTGCCGGAAAGCGACACCGAATGGAAAATCCCGGTCGTTTCGATCAGTCCCGTAAACATTAAATCACGCCTCCGTTTCCGGATAGTTCACCGTTGCGCTGTAAGCATAGTCTTTTCCGTACCGACGGATTTCCACGGAATCCAGAAGATACGCTCCGTCCAGATTTTCGGGATCGGGGCCGCCGACGCTCCCTCGGCTGTGGGCGCCGCCCAGAAGTTTCGGAGCAATGTGGAATTCGATCCGGTCGACCGCATGAGCGGCGAGAGCCGACGCGGCCAGCTCCCCGCCGCCTTCGATCAGGACGGACGTGACGTTTTCAGATCCGAGACGTAAAAGGAACTCGTCCCACTGAGACTTGTCGCGAAGCGTCACGAACTCCCAGCCGGGCTTGTCGAAAGTCTCGGGACGGTTCGTGACAATGATTCTTCGGGGCGTTTTCAGGACTTTCCCGGTTTTGGAGCGGACCGTGAATGAGGGAGAATCGAGGCGGAAGGTTTCGGCTCCGGCCATGATCGCGTCGGCCTGTTTGCGGAGCTCCTGAACGCGTCTCCGCGCGGGTTCCCCGGTGATCCATTTGGAACAGCCGTTCTTCGTGGCGGTCCGGCCGTCGAGAGTCTGCGCCATTTTGAGAATGACAAGCGGTCTTCCCGTGCGGACCCACTTGAAGAAGGCGTCGTTGAGACGGACGCATTCGGTTTCACAAACGGGAAAAGTCACCTCGATCCCTGCCTGCTGAAAAATCGGAACACAGCGTCCGGAATGTTTCGGGTTGGGATCGAGACAGCCGAACACCACGCGGGAAATGCCCGCCGCGCAGATTGCGTCGGTGCATGGAGGCGTCCGGCCGTAGGAGGAACACGGCTCCAGCGTCACATAGAGAGTCGCGCCTTTCAGGGCCTGTTTTCCGCAGGAGGCGATCGCATTGATTTCGGCATGGGGTTCGCCGGGTCGGACATGATAGCCGGAGCCCAGTTCTTTTCCATCGCGGACGATGACGGCCCCCACCATGGGGTTCGGGCTCGTGGTTCCCCTGCCCTTGACCGCAATGCGGAGCGCTTTTTTCATCCACTGGACATCTCCGTCCGTCATGAGTCACTCTCCTCCCGCGTCAGCGGTTCACATCTTTGCAGGAAAAAACCGCTTCCGAATAAAGTTCCGGGGAGAACGGCTGGAGATCGGCGGGGGCTTCGCCGAGTCCGACAAACAGGATCGGGAGCTTGAATTCATCCTGAACCGCGACCGCCGCGCCGCCCTTGCCCGTGCCGTCGAGCTTGGTCAGGACCAGCGCGCTCGCGCCGGAGACCGCCGCGAATTCACGCGCCTGAGAGATGGCGTTCGTACCGATGCTGGCGTCGATCGTGAGCAGGGTTTCATGCGGGGCGTCGGGCATCCGCTTCTGGATGATTCGCCGGACTTTGGCAAGTTCTTCCATCAGGCCTTTCTGATTGTGCTGACGTCCCGCGGTATCGATGATGAGATAGTCCGAGCCGCGCGCCAGAGCCGAGGAAACGGCGTCGAACGCAACCGCCGCGGCGTCCGCGCCCGGATTGGAGGCGACCACCTGGGAACCGGTGCGTTCGCCCCAGAGTTTGAGCTGTTCCACGGCGGCCGCGCGGAAGGTGTCGCAGGCGGCCAGCGTGACTTTCCTGCCTTGCGCCGTCCAGAGACTGGCCAGCTTGCCCGCCGTGGTGGTTTTGCCGCTGCCGTTCACGCCGACCATCAGGATGACCGTCGGGCCCTCCTGGGAAAGGCGCATCGGGCGGGTTCCCGCTGAAAGCATCTCGCAAAGATCGGTCTGGGCCACCCGGAGGATGTCGTCGGCTCCGCTAAGCTTGCCCTGCTGGTAACGGTCGCGCAGACTGTCAACGATCCGGCGGGACGCCGCAACGCCGAAATCGGCCAGAATGAGTTCATTTTCCAATTTCAGGAACGCGGCGTCATCCCAGGTTTTCACCTCGGTGAAGAGACCTCCGATTCCGCGTCCGATTGCGACCGCGGTTTTCATGAGTCCGCGTTTGAAAGTATCGAAAATAGCCATTACTTCTCTTCTTTTTTCTCGGTTTTTTTCACAGGCGCCGGATCCTTGGTGCCCGGAGGCAGGGAGTCCTTGACGCCGTTCAGAATGCCGTTGATGAAGGTTCCGGATTTGCCGGAACTGAAATCCTTGGCGATTTCGATGGCTTCATCGATGCTCACCAGCGCGGGAATGTCGGGACAGTGATAAAGCTCGTAGATGGCCACCCGGATGATGTTCCGGTCCACCACGGGCATACGCTCGATGTCCCAGCGTGCGGAGAAGTCGCGGATGATCTTGTCGATCTCCATCTCGTGCTCGAACACGCCGGCGATGATTTTTTCCGCGTAGCAGCGGGCCTTGCGGAATATCCGGTTCGTGGGAAACTCTCCGGAACATTCCGCCTGTTTCCAGAAATTGTCGAGACTCTGGTCGAAATTCTCCATCCCGGCGACGTCGCACTGGAAGAGATACTGCATGGCAAGTTCGCGGCCCAGCCGTTTGAAATGGAGCATCGGAACCACATTACGGTCTTTTCGGCCTGCCGGAAGCTTGCCGGAGGGATTGTCTTCAATATCGTTCATGGTCCCGCTTCAACCCTTCCGGGAAATGGACTTTACAAGATTGGCCATTTCAATGGCGGAACGGACGGCGTCCGCGCCCCGGTTGCCGGCTTTGGTGCCGCTGCGTTCGATCGCCTGCTCGATGTTTTCCGTGGTGACGACTCCGTAAATTACCGGAATCCCTTTGTCGATGGAGAGCTGCCCGAGGGCTTTCGATACCTGGCTGTTGATGTAGTCGGCATGGGCGGTGGAACCGCGGATCACCACGCCGAGTCCGATGACGGCGTCATATTTCCCCGTATCGACCAGCTTGGAGGCGATCAGCGGAATCTCGAACGAGCCCGGCACCCACGCCACATCCGCGTCGGCGGGATTCCCGCCCATGCGCCGGAACGTATCCAGCGCACCGCCCAGAAGTTCGCTCACGAAAAAATCGTTGAATCTCGCGCAGACGATCCCGATCTTGAGACCCTCCGCACTGAGCATTCCCTCAAATGTCTTTCCCTCGAAAGATGCCATGATGCAATCCCTTTCAATAGATAGTTTCCGAATCATCCCTGTAATATAACTTTTTTCACGTCTACTTTCAACCCGGTTCTCAAGACTTTCCCGAAGAATCCAGCATGTGCCCCATCTTCATCTTCTTCGTTTCCAGATAGTGCGAGTTGTGCTGCTGGGGCTTGATGACGATGGGAACGCGCTCCACGATCTTCAGGCCGTAGCCGTCGATCCCGATCAGTTTCTGCGGGTTGTTCGTCAGGAGACGCACGCCCTTGATTCCGAGGTCGAGCAGGATCTGGGCCCCCACGCCGTATTCGCGGAGGTCGGCCGGAAATCCGAGTTTCAGGTTGGCTTCAACCGTGTCGCACCCCTCATCCTGAAGACGGTAGGCATGAAGCTTGTTCTCCAGACCGATGCCGCGGCCTTCCTGACGCATGTAGACGATCACGCCCATTCCCTCGTCCGCAATCATCCGCATGGCGGTGTGGAGCTGATCCCCGCAGTCGCAGCGGGCCGAACCGAAAACGTCGCCCGTCAGACATTCGCTGTGGACGCGCGTCAACACGGATTCCTTGTCCCGGACATCGCCCATCACGAGCGCGAGATGCGTGCTCCGGTCGATCAGCGAACGGTAGAGATACATCTTGAAATCCCCGTAGGCCGTGGGAAGATTCACGCACTCCTCGCAGGAAACCAGGTGCTCCGTCTTGCGGCGATATTCAATCAGCGACGCAATCGAAAGAATCTTGGTTCCGTGAATGCGTTTGAATTCCATCAGGTCCGGCATACGCGCCATCTCGCCGTTTTCCTTGGTGATCTCGCAGATCACGCCCGCCGGATACATTCCGGCCATGCGCGCAAGATCGACCGCCGCCTCGGTGTGTCCTGTCCGCTGAAGCACTCCGCCCGGACGCGACGCTATCGGAAAAATGTGTCCGGGGATCCCGAAATCGGTGCGTTTGCTCGCGGGATTGATCAGGGACAGCACGGTATTGGCACGGTCCGCCGCCGAAATGCCGGTCGTCCCCGACAACGCGTCCACGCTTTCCGTGAACGCCGTCTTGAAGTGGTCGGTGGAAGGCGGACGGAAAATGCCGAGTTCCTTCGCACGCTGTTCGGTGATGGGCGCGCAGACCAGCCCCTTGGCGTGCGTAATCATGAAATTGATGATGCCGGGCGTGATTTTCTCGGCGGCACAGACCAGGTCGCCTTCATTCTCGCGTCCCTCGTCGTCGGTGACGATCACCAGTTTTCCGCGGCGGACATCTTCCAGAACCGCTTCCACGCTGTCGAACTCGAACTCCATATTCAGCCTCCTTCTGGCGGTAATACGTTTTCCACGGGGCTGAATGGGCGGGAGAAAAAAAGAGGCGAACAAATTCAATAAAACCGGAATATTTCCGGCGCCTTCTGTTTCTTCTCTCATCCAGACTGTTACTGTCGGTCATGGGATTGCACCATGTCTGCCGGATCTTCCATCGGCTTGCGGACTGTCACCGCCGGTAAGGACTTCGCGATTCATCGCGGCACCTTGCCCTGAAGAAAACTTCATTTTTAAATCATGTCTTATAATATAGCACGAAACCGCGAATTGTCAATTCTGTTCCGGAAAAAACTCCCTGAAACATCGCCGGATCGGAAGACCGCCCTCACCGTGTCGCCTTCCTCCATTCTTTGAGAGATTGCACTTATTATTTTTTCAACTGACGTGATAATTGAGGAAATTCATTTCGCTTTCGCACTCCGGCGCGGCAGTTCTTTGACAGGAATATTCTGCCTCAGCCACACCTGAAATTTTTCACTATCCGATGTCTTATAGTAAAAGGTCACAACCGCCAGATGCGTTTCATCCCGGAAATTGAAATAATCCCTGAGTCCGACCGACTCCCCTGCGCTCTTCACCCACAGCAGACAATCCGGCAGTCTGAATTCAAACTTTTTCCAGAGTTTCCGCCTCTGCTCCTTATCCAGACAGACAGAATATTCCGAAACGGCTCCACGCCCGATCAGTATCCCGAGATAGCCTTCCGGTGAAGTCTCCGGAATCGTCACGTATGAAACATGAGTTTTTCCGTCTTCCGTTTTCCATTCTGTTCTCTCCCGGTTCGCTGGATTCTGTATGAACACATTATATTCGGCGATCTTCCGGAAACAATATTCATTGTCCGGCAATTCCGGATAAAAGTATTTGCAGTCCCCCTTCGGATCCGACATTCCAACGCAACCGCTCAGAATCGTCAGGACAGACAGCAGAAAAGCGCTCTTCCAAATTTTCATTTCCCCTCCTCATACCGTATGATTCCGAACGGGACATAGAATTCCGGCTCTCCGAGTTTATGTTCATGGACATGCGAGG
>CAZORN010000068.1:0-15110 GCA_964581935.1 uncultured Victivallales bacterium | reverse complement strand
ACTGCGTGATGCTTTCCCCGGCCACCGCCAGCATGGACATGTTCAAAAACTATGCCGACCGCGGCGACACCTTCAAGCGGCTCGTCACCCAGTGGACGGAACTCGTCGGGAAACGCTGACTCACCGGTCCGAGTCTCCGCGATAAATGAGATGAGGATACGGCACAGCCGCTTCGCCGCGCAATGAAACGCCATACACGCTTTGCTTTGCGCCGTCTTCCCGAAGCAATTCCGGACTCGAATCCAGATGGATGGAAACAGGCAGGACGCCCCCTTCAGAAACGCAGAGGAACCAGGCATTTTCAAGTTCGGGCAGGATCAGGAGCCGGACAGGGCTTTTCCGTTCCCCGGAAGGATTCATTGCCGGATGTTTCCGGACAATGGCGCTTGCGGCGCTCCGGTTCGAAGCCCCCGCAATCAGAAGATCGGGAAAAACATCCGCGTCGTTCCCCGCTTTGAGATTCTCCAAAGCTGCCGAAACAGCTTTTTCGGAAAGCCCCTCCCCCGAAGTGTTGAAGAGGGTTCCTCCGCCATTCGCGCGGACGGAATGGAAGAAGGCGGAACCGTTGCGCCGGACCGGATCGGAAAGCAGGGCTTCCAGCGCCAGCCGACGCAGAAAGCGTCCTGTTTCACAGCCCATCCGGGCGATCAGCAGGGAATAGAGCCCATACAGATCTTTTTCGATGTCGCCGTGAGGAATCGCGACCGTCTTTTCAAACCGCCGCCGGACGGTTCCGCCGGAAAACTCGGCGGACGAAGGACTTTCTTCCAGGTTCACGTTCATTCCGCAGAAAAGCCGCCAGTCGGCATTCGTATTTTCGAGCGCGGCATTGAACTGGAGACGAAGCACGCGGAAAAGAATGTCCAGATTGTTCCGGTTGATTTCCATGAGAATGCTCCTTTCCGTCAATCGAGCCGAAGAAGGCCGAGTTCGATGATCGCCTGCCCGTCTTCATCGATGTCCCGCAGGACTCCGGCCCTGACCTTGTGGACGCCCCCGAGCCTGCCGACGGTATGGTCGTCCAGCGCGTAGACGGTCCGGTTGATGTCGGCAACCCCCAAGGCCTCGGCACCCGCCCCGTTGTCGTATTTGAATACGCCCGTCTTGATGATGGCGCGTCCGTCGGCGGTGAATCCTTCGACCCGCCCGAGCACGATGAGGCAGGGAGTATCCGAAGCGGGTTCCGCAAGGCCGCTTTCCGCTTCGGACGCGGCAATCGCTCCGGCATACAGGACGATATGGTCTTTCACGTTTCTGATGCGGTGGAATTTCTGGGCATGGCAAAGAATTTCCGCGGTATTGCGGCTGGAGGCAAGTGCGCTCATTTTCTGTTTTCCTTTCTCTAATCTCTTTTCATCTATTTCCATCAAACCGGAAGCAGGCATCCCCTTTGGACCCGGCCTTGATCCGCAGGATTGGCGCTTCCGTGTTTCCGAGGATGCGCGGAGCGTCAAACGAAAAGGAAAAGAAAACGCCACAAACGGCACGGAGGAGACGGTCCCACGCACAAAAGCAGTCTTCTTCAGCTGCGGAAAACGTCAAAGGAAAAAGAGGATTCAAGGGCAAAAAAGAAACCGGCCTCTCCTGCAAAATGAGAGGGCCGGTCGAAATCGGACAGCGGAAAACTCCGCCGGAAGATTATCCGCGGATCAGCGCAAGGAGCGCGTCGCGTTTCTCCTCCATGGTGGTCTTGTCCTTGGCTTCCACGATCAGACGCAGAAGCGGTTCGGTGTTGGAGGCACGGACGTTGAACCACCAGTCGGAATATTCGGAGGAAATGCCGTCCAGCTCGAACATGTGCCCGTCTGAGTAGCGGGTGCGGATTTTATTCATCACCGACTGGACGTCCGAGACTTTGGAGTTGATCTCGCCGCTGGAGAAATACTTCCGGAGAGGCGCGACCAGCTCGCTGACGGGCTTGTTTTTCATGCAGATCAGGTTGGCGAGCTTGATCATGGCGAGTCCCTGGGACTCGGCCACGTAGTTTTCCTTGAAGTAGTAATGGCCGGAAAGTTCGCCGGCGAAGACCGCCCCGTATTCGCGCATCTGGGCCTTGATGAAGGCGTGTCCCACGCGGCACATGATGGGCTTTCCGCCGTGTTCGGCGATGCTTTCGCGGACAGCCCAGCTGCTGCGGAGGTCGTAGAGGATGGGCACGGTGCCCGCGGCTTTTTCGGAAAGGATGTCTTCCGCGATCAGCGCGGTGAAAAGGTCCATCTGGATGACCTGCCCCTTGTCGTCGATGAATCCGCAGCGGTCGGCGTCGCCGTCGAACGCGGCTCCGAAGTCGGCTCCGACCTCCACCACCTTCGCGCGGATGGCGTTCAGGGTATCGAGCTTCAGGGGGTTGGCCTCATGATTCGGAAAGGTACCGTCCAGTTCCTTATAAAGGGGAACGATGTCGAAGAGGTCCTCGATGCCGGCGATTTCGGCGGAGCCCATGGCGTTGGCGTAGTCGACCACGACCTTGAGCTTGCGGGTCACGCGGGAATGGGAACGGAGGAATTTGGCGTATTCGGCGGAGATGTCGAACTTGGAAACCGTTCCCGTGCGGGGAGCGGCGGGCCACTGGTCTTTGGTCACCAGAGCCTCGATGTCGCCGATTCCGGTCAGGCCGCTGAGGGGAATCGCCTGTTCGCGGCAGACTTTGAAGCCGTTCCATTCCGCGGAATTGTGGGAGGCTGTGATCATGACGCTGGCGTCCGCGCCGAGCTTGCCGTTGGCGTGGTAGGACATCGGGGTGGAACACATTCCGACGTCGATGACGTCCGCGCCCTGCTCCGTGATTCCCTTGACCAGCGCGTGGAAAAGCGGCACGGAATGCGGACGCATGTCGCGGCCGACCACCACTTTTTTCGCCTTGAGGAACACAACCACCGCACGGCCGATCTTCTCGGCGATCGTCTCGTTCAACTGTTCCGGGTAGATGCCGCGGATATCATACGCCTTGAATATGCCTGCCATGTTTCTGCCTCCATTGCACGGTTGAGTTTTTTGTCGAAAGTATCCGGTAACTTACAGCCGGAATAAAAAATTTTCAAGTTCGTCCGGACACCGCTCCGCTTTTTTTCATAAAACTAATGGAAGGGGGCTCCCCGTCATGTGAAAAGCGGATCCCAGTCCTTGAAGACGGGTTCAATATGGACTTTCCTGAGTCCCTCGACCACATTCTCCACGGAATGGTCGTCCACCACGGTGAACTGGCCGACGTCCTTGCCCGCCGCCTGCTGTTCCGACTCGACGTATCCGCCCGGATTCACCTTGGAACCCGCGCTGATGTGGGTCGCGCAAGTCCGGATCGCCCTCATGCGGAAATCGTGCGGCTCGCGGGTCGAAATGAACATGTCGATCTCCGGGAAGAAGAGGCGGAAGGACAGCATCATCTGTTCCAGTTCCTCCGTGCCGACCGGATTCGGAATCTCGAAACCGCCTTCCATCGGAGTGATCCGCGGGAACGAAATCTGGTTCCTGACCTTCCAGTTGGCCTTGCGGACGCTGAGCGTATGGGCCGCCATCGACACCGCCTCGCTGCGCCAGTTGTAAAGACCGAGGAGCGCGCCGATTCCCACGTTGTAGAACCCCGCCCGCGCCCCGTTTTCAGGAGCGACGACCCGGTTTTCATACACGCTTTTCGGACCGGACGGATGGAGCCGCTTGTAGGTCTCCCGGTCGTAAGTTTCCTGATACAGCGTCATGCCGTGCACGCCCGCCTCGATCAGGGCCTTGTAGAATTCCACGGTCTGTGGATGAAGCTCGATCGAAATATAGGCGAACATCGTCCGCAGTTTTTTCACAATGGGGAGCATGTAGTCCAGATTGACCGTCTGCGGGTCGGACCCGGCAATCAGAAGAACGGAGTCCATGCCCCATTTCCGGAGGACTTCCGCCTCGGCAATGGTTTCGTCGATGGAAAGACGGCGCCGCCTGAAGTGATTGGTCGTGCGGAAACCGCAATAGACGCAGCCGTTGACGCAGAAATTGGAAAAATAGATGGGGGCGTAAAGACGGGCGACATTCCCGAAACGCATTCTCCGGATCCGTTCCGCTTCCGCGCGCATGTCGTCCATATATTTTGCGGCGGCGAGCGGCGAAAGGAAACTGAGAAAGTCGTTGAAGGAAGCCTCACGGGCGGAAAGTGCCCGCGCCATGTCGGCGTCGGTCGTCGATTGAATGCGCGTGAGCAAATCCTTTTCAGAATACTTGATTGCGGGAAACACTTTTATCTTACCTCCGGATGAAAAAACTATTTACTATAGCATGGATTTCCCGAAAAGCCAGCGGAAAAAAATCATGATGTCCGCGGAGAGGCCGGAATGAAGAGGGGGCGATTGCTACAGAAAAGTTACGTCCTCCGTCATGCGGAGACGGTAACGGTACGGCGTCATTCCGCGATGCTTCCGGAAAAGACGGATGAAGTAGGAGGCGTCATCGAAGCCGACCTGTTCCGCAATGGTTTCCACCGGCATGTCGGAATCGGAGAGAAGACGCTCCGCCTCGGAAAGCCGGAGCGATTGCACATGCTGAAACGGAGAAATCCGGCAGACCGCGTTCCAATGCCGGAAAAAGGAACGTTTCGAGAAACCATTTCCGGCGGCCAGTTTTCCGACCTCCACCTTCTCCTTGAAATGAAGCTGAAGGTGCGAGGCGATCCGGCGGATTTTCCTCTCGTGAAAATTTTCCTCCCCGGCCGGATTCTGCCGCGCGAGGAACATCTCCTCCAGCAGGGCGAAGGAAAGAAGGTCTATCCGTTCCGCCACCCCCGGCTCCTGAGACTCGTTGAAAAGTTCCCGGAGACGCCTCATCCCCTCCGTCATTCGGCTGGAAACCGCGATCTCCCACAGATACGGCCTCAGTCCGAATCCGGCCTGCCGGAGGGCGGGCATGACCGATTCCGGATAGATGACGTAAAATGCCTCCCGTCCGCCCTTGACCTCGAAACGGTGTTCCACTCCAGGCTCTTTGATGATCACATGGGGAAACGGCGTCCGGTATTCCTTTCCGTCCAGAATGTCCAAAGCGTATTCTTCCTCCGCCGATCCCAGCCTCAGGCAGAATTCGATTTTCCCCGCGTAGACATTCCGTCCCTTCTGCGGCTGGCTGTGAATAATACAGCCAAGAGAATGCACCGGAAACGGAAAACGGAGACGCCTCGGCACGTTCGTCATATTCAGATGCACATATTCCATGAAAAACCTCCCGCAAAGCAAGATAGTCCTGATTCCGCGCAATGTCAAACCCGATTTGGCATGAATGTCCTGTTTTTTGGAAACTCCGCCCCCTTGCCAACCGCGGACCGGAACGTATATTCAGATATCGGATCATTCATGACAAGGAGACGGCCATCATGTCCTGCGACTGGAATTTTCATTATGACTTCGACACCGAGAAGAAACTCGAAAACTGGAGAACGATTTCCTTTGAAAGCAACAAATTCATCCTCCAGTCCGAGTTCGATTCCGAAGGCGGCGCTTTCGTTCTGCTGACATGGGCAGCCCTCGACTACGTCTCCGACAATACCCGGGTGACACGGTTTTGCGTGAATGGAGAATGGAGCGGTCCGCTCGACCGGAACAGTCCGGTCTACATCTATCCCCACCTTTCCAGACTGGGGTTCCGCACCTCCCTGAAGAAAGGCACGAATGTCATTCAGACGGAGGGCTTCACGCTGGCCGACAACCCGCGTAAGGTAATCCACATTCCCATCGCGAAAGACCTCATCCCCGTAGAAATGGTCCATCAGCGGACTCTTGTTTCGATCCCGAAAAAGAAGTACAGGGTCTCCCGGCGGACTCCCGACCTGACAGGCTTCACCCCCGGCATCGGCAAAGATGACATTCAGATGAACCATCTGAGCGTCCGCTGGGGGACCCGGTTCGGAAACACTTCCTATTCGTGCACCTATTCCCTCGCTTCGCCCGGCATCATCACCGAATGCGATTCGGGCGTCATGCGGCTCTCCGGTCTGGAATACGCGGGCAATTACCAGTGGATTGCCATTCCGCGCGGAAAAGGCAAAATCGAAGTGGCCTCCCTCCACGACGTCGAGGATATCCGGATGGCGGAAAACTTCCTGCTTCTTTTCGGATGCACGGAATTCCCGGATCTCCCGCTCCTGCTGGTTTTCAAGGACCCGCCGGAACGCATGGAAGTCAGACCCGATCCCGCCACGAACCGTCTTACCGAACTCATTTTCCACGGATGCTTTCTGATCGTCACCGCAACGCCGTTCGGTTTTGAGAGTCTTGAGCCGATCCGTCCGGACAACCGGAAATTCCTCCGCGACGCCGTGACCCGCGCCCGTTTCTGGAGCCGCGCCTTCCTCGCCTATCCCGTCCGCTGCGAAGAGTATTTCAAGCTGGACCATGAAACCCGCATGACGACCGTCGTCCAGAAGTTCTCCTACCGCCGGATCGAAGACGTCTGGCATACGCCTCCGCTGGAACTGGCTCCCCTCCCCCCGGTCCTTCCCCTCTGCGAAATGATGAAGGCACACACGAAACCGGTCGATGTTCTGTTCCCGACCAAGTTCGGGCCTCTCCACGGAATATTCGGCAACACCTCTTCCTACCGCATTCCCTTCATGCCCTCCGCCCGGAAATTTCCGCTCCGGGATCTTTCGGACACCACGCCCGGAAAACTGATGAAAAAGTGCATAAAGGACTACTTCAAGTTTGCCGTGAAGTTCCCGGAAACCACGCAGGCCTATCCGTATGCGGGCTCGCTGATGGAGCCCTTCGCGCGGACGACAACCCTGCTGAATTTCATGGAGGGCAAAGACCGGGAACGTCTGCGCACCCTCGCGGCGGAACGTCTCAAAGGCGCCTGCGACCCGGAGCGGACCTACGATTATCCCGTCATCGACTGGAGGTTCATGATGGAGACCATGCCCGATGACAAGGGCGTCGAAGAGATTTACTCCGACCCCGCCATGCGGCACCGGCGTCTGTGGAATTTGTACAGCCGTACGGAACCTTTCACCGGAACGCAGTAACATATCTGCTATCTGAATGTCTGTTTCTTCAGCGGGGGACTCATCAGGGAAGGAACCCCTGAGGAAATCGAAGGACTGAAGATTCCGCTCATCGAAAACGACTGGGACGCAGGACTCACTTTCTATTATATGTATCTCTGCGCGCTGGCTTCCGGCAGTTTCGGGGAGATCCGCAGGAACTGGCCCCTCCTGAAAAGCGTCTACAGCTTCTTCGAGAAAATGCACGACTGGGCCTGTCTCGGAAGCGGCTACAGCGACAATGCCATCTCCTGGGTGGAAGGCGCCAACTACGGAGCCTTCACCTCCTTCATCAACATGGCCGAAGCCGTCGGCGACCAGGAATCGTATGAACGCGCCGTCTATCTGGGCTCCAAACAGTTCGCGCTCCGCATGGCCCTCATCCACGCCTCGCAGAACCACTTCAGCAAATATTACGGGGTCGCCCCCTGGCATATCGCCAAATGCCTCCACGAGGAATCAAACCCCGCCTACCAATTCCAGACGGTCCCCTCTGACCTCTGGCGCAAAAAGTTCCGTCCGGACGGCATTTACAACCTCACCACGGAAGGAATCTATCCCGAAATTTTCACCGCCATGCGACAATTCCACCCGAAGGAAACGGAAATCGTCATGAATCTCCTGCGGGAAGCCCTCGCGGACGGCATGGACACACCCGACAACCGTTGGGGCGCCATGCAGCAGACCGCCTCTATGCTGATCGATATGGCGCTGAACCCGAAATTCCCCGCCGGACGCCTCCCCGGAGAAATCGCCGCCGCGAAAAAACGGGGAACTCTCATGGAAAAATGGCGCGGAATCCATATTTTCAGCCGACGTCTCCCGGAACATTATCTGGAAGCCCAGCTTCTCGCCTGGAACGCCATGAAGCGTCATCCCCTCTGGCTCGAACACTGGCAGGACCTCCGGATCCTCTCCGCCGACTGGAAAGTTCCCCTCGCAGAAGTCTCTTTTGAGCTCATCGGGACACGCCCGAAAATCCGTTTCGGCATCCGGAAAAAACCTTCCGCGGTCCTGCTGAACGGTAAAAAACGGCCTTATACTTACCGGAAAGCCGAAAAACAGATTGAACTCGCGCCGGAGGAATCCGGGAAACTGGAAATCCTCTTTTCCGCAAAGTGACGGAATCCCGCTGGCATTCCGCCCCGGACGATGCTATCTTATCCGTTCTCCGCCCCCTCTCCCGCGAAGGGGCCGGAAACAACCCGAAACGGAAAAGAGGACCGATGAGCCGCCCCCGGAGAAAACAATTCCGGACCGCCTATCTGGAGCTGACCAACGTCTGCAACCGGAAGTGCGCGTTCTGCCCGGGGACCGCCCGCGCCCCCCGCTTCATGGACCCCGGACTTTTCCGGAAACTGGCTTCCGAAACCGCCCCGCTCGCGGAAATCGCCTATCTCCACGTGATGGGGGAAGCCATTCTGCATCCGGAGTTCAGACCGATGATGGAAACCGCGCTGGAAGCCGGACTTTCAACCGGTCTCACCACCAACGGAACGCTCTTCCGCCATCCCAATGCGGAAGCCCTGTTTCTCGGATGCTTCAGACAGGTCAACGTCTCGCTCCATTCCGCCGTCACCGACGCCGAACTCGCGGAGATCACAGCCTTTGCAAAGGAACTCCTGACGCGCTCTCCCGAAGTTTTCCTGAATCTCCGGTTCTGGAACTACGGACAGAACCGCGACCGGACGGTGGAATGTTTCCAACAAATCAACCGGGATTTATATGTGGAATGCCGCTATCCGGAGCACGGCGGCAGAATTTCCATTCAACTGAATGAACGCATCTCCCTCCACTTCAACAGGGAATTTGAATGGCCGTCCATGACCGCGCCGATCCTGCCCGGACCGGCTTACTGCCACGGATGCCGCCACCAGTTCGCGGTCCTCGCCGACGGACAGGTCAGCGCCTGCTGTCTGGACCGCAACGGCGACATTGAGCTCGGGAATGCCTCGGAAGCCCCCCTCGCCCGGATTCTCAGCAACGCCCGGACCCATGCCGTCCGGCGCGGTTTCGACGCGGGCCTCGCGGTCGAAGAACTCTGCAAGCGGTGCTCCTTCCGAACTACCCTGAAACAAGGCGGCTCCGGAAAACGGACTGAATCGCCCTGAGATTATTTCACGGCGGAACCGGCGCCATCCCATCCGGCCAGACGCGCCAGCATCCACCAGAAGGCCTGCGCCTTGAGGGCGCCGTTGAGCGGACGCGTGTGCGCCGCGCCTCCCGGCAGTGCGCATGTATGATTCGGATTCTTCTGCAACCAGTCGTCCGCCCAGTTCTTCCGGGATTTTCCCTGACGGTAATCGCAATTGTCACGGGCGTTCAATTCCATATAGTTGACCTTGCCGTCGGGATCGTAGCTTTCGATGTCGGCGAAGTCGAACAGCACCTTTTTATATTCCCGGCAGAAATCCCGGATCTGCTCATTTCTCCGGTTCAGATTGCCGTCCTTGCCCGTGCCGTCGAGATGCCCGGTCATATAGACAAAAGTCACGTTGGGAAAATCCTTCTCAAGCTTGCTCATCAGGGAAAGATAGGCATTGATGTCGTCCTCGGAAGCATTCCCGACTTGTCCGCACCAGGACCACACCATGAGATTGCGGTCCTTGCCGGCATTCCTCAGGAAGTAATCCGTCCGGGCGCCCCATGTGCGGCGGTCCGGATTCCCGAGATCCCCCTGCGGGGTCCCGTCCAGAAAGGCAAGGCCCTTGCCGTCGCGCCCGAACTTGAACAGTTCCGGATTCTTTTTCTGGAGGGCATTCATGCCGCTTACGATCTGGCTTCCGTGCGAGGTGTGGCCATAGGCGACCTTGAACTCATCGGCGGCCTTCTGAATGAACTTCACCGGCACCTTGCCGAGATCCGTGCAGTTGTGGTCGATGATGATCGCCTCGTCCCGCCCGAAAACCGAGGCGGACGCCAGCGCCAAAACTGTAAACAGAGCCGCCGTCCACCGTTTTCCCCACCCTCCCGAACCGTTCCCTGTCCGCATATTCTCCCCTCCTTTTCAACGTTGTTTTCCGTCAGTCACACCGAACGGAGCGGTCCGGCGTAACTTACGTTTCATGGGAAAGAATATATCTCTTCCGGAAACAATGTCAAATGCTCAGGGCGTAACTTCTTCGATCCGAACATCGTCGAACCAGACTTCCCCCGCTGCATTGTTGATACTCAGCGAAAGGAGGGGTTTCACACCCGGTTTTTCCTTCTCGGGAACGGTGAATTCAAAAGAAAGCCGATGCCACGGGACGCTCCCGCTGACAGGGGGATGGGGAAAATTCCGCGTGGAACCGTCCGCGTATACGACCAAGGCATACGCCCCGAAGGCCCAGGAACCGTCGGCCGGAGCCAGTTTCGTTCTGATGAAATAGGAAAGGATGTATTTCTTTCCCGGCTTCAGTTCGGGCATATACTGGGAAACCGCGAGTCTCTTGCCGGGAACATTGACGAGATGAAGGCTTTTCCCTCCGACGATGAAACAGCTCGCATCGAGCTCGATTTTCTGTCCGCCGTTCTCGCCGCCGCCCATCCATAGGATCCAGCTGCCAGCCTTGTAGGAAGTTTGTTTTTCAACCGTGAACATACCGTCTTTCACGAGGTTGGAATCCCTCTCTGCCGGAACGGGGATCATCCGTCCAAAACTCTCGAGCGCATGGAATCCGCGCTTCGCGTCGAACGGCATGATGCTCCATTGATAGGCGGCCACAAGGGGCTGTTTCCCGGAAAGCACGCGGTTCCTCGCGAAATTGACGGGGAAACCGTCTTTGGAATAATCTCCGAGGCATTTTTTCGGGACCATGATTTTCACTTTCCAGAAGCCGGAATCACGGGAAGCCTCGACGGTCGCGCCGCTGTTCCATCCGACATCGGGCGTTTCATTCAGAACGCACCTGTAATCGGCCAGAGTTCCATTCGGATTGACGATGAAATGGTAATAATTCCTGCGGTCGCCGGAAGGGTTCAGGAACAGCTCGGCACAGGAATCCGCCCAGACGTCGGAGTCCGGCTTGTTCCGCGACGCAACGACCTCGTCCATCCTCGGTTCTTCGCACTCGAAAGAAAAGATGAAATGATCGGCGTCCTGAGTGACCTCCACGCTCGTGGCGACTTCATTGGCATCCGAGGTGCATGAACGGAGCCAGACCTTGCCCGGCACATGAAACTCCCAGTGCTCGAACGCGGACTGCCTCCTCTTGAAATTCTCCGCTTCGGCAAGGATCGGTTCCAGCAGATTTCGTCGTATGAATCTGATCCTTTTCAGGGGCTCGCCCGTTTCCGTCTTTTCCGCGGAGTCGAAAAGCCGCTTGAACGAGTCCAGCTTCTCCGGCGTGTAGATTTTCGTCCATATCTCGAACGCGGAGGGGACTTGAGTAACGGGCCCCAGCCCGGTTTCAACCGTGTTTCCAAGGATTTTCCCGCACCAGATGTCCTCCTGCGCCTCAAAGAATTTCCTGACAAACGGCGCGCCTTTTCCGAACATGACTCTGTAATGGTCTTCCAGCAGCGATTCCAGATCGGCCGCGTTGTTCCATGCGACTTTGGAATAGACATAATAGTTCAGATAGTTGAAGAGATATTGATCCGTTTCGGACTCGAGAAATCCGCCGAGGAACCATTTCGCGCGGTCCTGATAATATTTCCCCAGATGGCGCGGCATCAGGGCGGGCACGCCCGGAATCGCTTTCTCGCCGTATTTGCCCGGATACGACCATGTCGTCATTTTCCGACCCGTTTTGCCGAACCAGCCTTGGAGCTTCGCATCCATGGTTTTCTGATCCGCGTTCCCCGGGTCCCCGATGGCAATCTCAACGATCACATTGTCCGGAATGCCGCAAGAAGGAATCTTGTCGTAAGGAGGATAGACCGCCTGCACCAGCTTGCCGTCGACGCCCTCCTTCTTCAGCCTTTCCGCGAAATCGGCGGTCAGCTTCCACATGAAATCGCTGACGGCCTGGCTGTCCTCCCTGTAAGCGCGTCCCCTGCCGACTTCGGCGATTCCCGAACAGGCCGGACAGCCGCACCAATACATCCAGTCCTGTGTCATGATGCAGAAATAATCGCCCTGCGCCGTGTTCGGATTCCAGCCTTTGAGCCCGCGCGCCGCCGCCGTTTTTCCGGTAAGGTAGGCCTTGGCGTCCTGATATATGACCTCGGTGACACCGCTGTTGAAACACAAATGTCCCGAATGCGAGATCTCCGGATCGTTGTTGCGCCGGCCGTCCGGCATGAGCGCGAAATACTCCGGATTCGTCTTTCCGAAACGCCGGATGTATTCAAGGTAAACCAGTCCGTGACAGTTCGGGATCCGCACTCCGCTCATGCGGAGACGCAGCTGATTGAGCGCTTTGCCCCCGATTTTTCCGTAAGTTTCATTTTCATACCATTTGCCGTCCGTGTGCAGAAAGGAGCGGTCCGGGAAATCGGGACGCTCGACAATATGAATCGTCTCCGGAAGGAAAAGTCCGCCCTTCGCCGGGATGACCGTTCCGTTCTCTCCCGGAAAAAAGAACCTTGCGTCCGTAAAACGTTCGAGGAAATCGTAAACGGCGTTGAGGGTTCCGCGCAGATAGAGTTCCGCCCATTTCGACGCATTCGGATCCGCGGCGGCGGAATCGCGCCCGAGCAGATATATCCGTTTTCCGATCCGCCGGATGAAGTAACCGTCCGCGGGAAGACGGCTGACATCGAGTCCGGCCGCCCGTGAATACGAATTATCGCCGAGAATCAGCGCGATGCCGTCCGCGGGCGGAGCATCGGCAACCTCCGGCTTCTCGCCGGTCGCTTTCGTCAGGAATCCTTGCAGTTCATTGGAAGCGAACGACAGCAGGGGCGTTTTCTTTTCCACCACGATGACGATTTTTCCCGCGCGGACCGGGAGCCCATTGACCTCCGCGACGCGATTGCACTGCGGGTTGTTCCCGGCGTGGGCGGCGGACAGAAAAGCGCAGAGGATTCCGAAGATGAATGCTTTCATGAATAATTCCGTTCCGTTTCTGTTATCTTATTTGAAGTTGAAGTACCAGTAGCGCTGATTCTGCGCATTGACATAATAGTTGGCAAGGGACGGAATGTTGTTGAGTTTTCGCCATTCGACATGGGAGTCCAGGAAAAGCGAGTTCGCCCCGTAGGAATGGACGCTTCCTGTGAGGAAACGCCCGTAAGTGGTCTGAAACGAAACCCTTGGATCCGCAGCATTGTCTTCCGGTTCGGAAAGGAACATGGTCGCGCCCGGCTGGACGACATTCGAAAAGCGCGCAGTGCTCTCGTCGTTGGACGTATACCAGTTCATTCCGATCGTGTAAACATATTTCCCGGCGACCGGAGTGCGGGTCGGACACGCCATGTAATAACGGTTCCCGGTATCCGTAATGATCCCGATATAGGAGTAATACCCGAGCTTGAGCGCGGGCAGATAAGGACTCAGTTGTCCATACTGTCCCGACCCGAACAACCCGACGGACGAAGAGCGGAAAGTGGGCAGCCATTCTTTGTTGTCCTGAAGATACATCATGACCGATTTTCCCAGTTGTGCGAAATTGTTGGTGCACGAAGTCTTCCGCGCACTTTCCCTCGCCTTGTTCAAGGCCGGCAGAAGCATTCCCGCCAGAATCGCGATGATGGCTATGACAACCAACAACTCTATTAACGTGAAACGGTTTCTTTTGTGCGACATTTTATCCGGCCCTTTCCATTTTTTTCTGTTTTCTTATATTATTGACGCTGTCCCTTAAAATCAACGTATGCGGGGAAATCCTGATCCGATCCGACTCCTCCATTTTCCGCCAGTCGTGCGGCAGGGCAAGCAGCCGGTCCACCGCATCCCGTCCGATCTGGTGATAGTTGAAGTCGACGGTCGCCAGCCCCGGCATCATGAATTTCCCTCCCGGATATCCGCAGAATCCCATCACGGAAACCTCGCCGGGAACCGATATTTTGCGCTGGCTGAGAAAAGTCATCACATAGATTGCATAAAAGTCGGAAAAACACATGATGGCGGTGTGTTTCCGTCCGGACCGCCTCAGGAGTTCCAGGGTTTCTGCCACCGTTTTTTCATCGTATCCGGTCTCCAGAAACAAATCCGGCGAGGGATCGGCTCCGATCTCTTTGAGCATTGCGAAATATTCCGGTTTGGTGTATCCTCGGAAAACATATTCCTGCTGAGGATCCTGAAACGGCCCCAATGTGACGATTTCCCTGTGTCCGCACCGGACCAGAGCCTCCAGAGCCTCCCGGAATGCCCGGCGTTCATCGATGCACATGGCAGGAAAGACATCGTTTCGTGCCCATTGGAACGAACTGTGAGGGAAAAGAACCGGAATGTCCGCGTTCCTCAGTGCGTCCAGGGCGGGTTTCTCAAGACTGGCCATATAGTCCATATCCAGAATGCCGGTAAACTGCTCCCGCCTGAAAAGATCGGCAACGCTCTCCCCCGGCAGATGGCAGATATACGAGTTGGAGATTTTTTCCACTTCGATGGAAAGCTCATGCGCCCGTTCGTTGATTCCAAGCAGGGTATAATTCCACGGCATGGAGATGTGCATGTTGTCGGAAAGCAGGACCAGAATCCGTTTTCGGGCCTCCTTTTCCGCCGTGAAAATTCCCTTGCCCCACCGCTGCACCAGCAACCCGCGCTCGCAGCATTCGGCAATCGCCTGCCGCAGCGAGTTCCGGCTGATCCCGAATCCGGCGGCCATGGCGCGTTCCGGCGGAAGGGCGGAACCGGTCGGCACTTCCCGGCAAAAACGTTCCACCCCTTCGACCACCTGCATGTAAATCGGAGTGGCGCTCTGGTGATTGATCTTCAATGTCTCATAGATGTCTGCCATTAGAACCTCTGGTATCTTTTAGAACCACTGGAACCTCTTTGCTATAATTATAAAAGTGGTTCCATCGATAGTCAAGGGGAGAAAAACAAAAAAACATCATTTTTCAGGAAAATCGCATGGAACGCCGAAGTTTTCAAGGACGGTAAATCTTTCTTACGGGGCGCTTTCCCGGCTGACGGACGAGCGGCGAAGGAGGAGTAACGGATCGGACCCTTGCACGAAAGTCAAAACTACCGGCTGAGCCGGTAGCTTGCACCAGCCCTATAAGGGCATAA
>CAZORN010000067.1:0-15272 GCA_964581935.1 uncultured Victivallales bacterium | reverse complement strand
AGGAAATCTTCCGCACCTTCGCCGGTTCGGAAGCCTCCTGCGAGACGGATATGGAAAACTTCACGTTCACCATTTCCAATGCCTCTTCGAAAAAGGTCTACCCCTTCACCATCGGTTCCTTCGACCTCGATCTGGTCAAGGCCGGCGGCTGGGTCGATTATGCGGACAGCAAATACTGACCGTTCCCTTTCCGTCGAACCGCCTCCCTCCCGGGAGGCTTTTTTTTATCCCTGTCCTGTCGCAGAAAAAGAAAAATCAAAAAAAATGAAAACCGGGTATTGACAAATCAACCGGTTAATTATATAATTATTGAAGGAAAGATAAACCGGTTAATTAAAAAGGGCTCCGAGAATGTCCGAAGCGATGGGAAAGAAAAAGATCACATTGGCCGATGTCGCGCTGGCGGCCGGAGTGTCGAAGCCGGCCGCCTCCAAAGCCCTGTTCGGCGGAAAAGGCGGAACCATCAAGCTGAGCGCCGAAACGGTGTTGCGGATCCGGAAAGCGGCGGCGGAACTCTGTTATGTGCCCAACAACACTGCCCGGAGTCTTGCCACGCGCCGGACGGGCGTAATTGGATACGTCCTGTCCGATTCGATCCGCGACGGTTTCCGCAACAGCTATTTCAACCGCTATCTGGCCGGAGTCGAACAGGGATGCCGGGAGCGCGGGTATGGACTGTATATCGCCCGTTCCCAGCTCTCCGACCTCAAGAACATCGTGTTCCCGGAGAAGATGAGGCAGCAGAGCGTCGACGGAATCCTGGCGACCGGGCGCATTCCCGACGATGTGGCCGGTGAACTCCAGAAATATTCCATGCCGGTCATTTTCCTGAACCGCAATTTCAATTATGAGCGCAAATTTCCCACTTTCTGCGCCGATCCCATCGACGGTCTGAGGAAGGCGATCCTTTCCGGAATCGAATACGGACACTCTCGTTTCTGGTTCTGCAACCGGGTGGAAAAACGAGACAGTTTTCTGGAGCGTCTCCGGGATTTTCAAGAAAAGGCCGCTGAAATGGTCCCCGGTTTTTCTCTCCGTTTTGAATTCATGACGGACAATCCGACCGACAGGGATGAGCAATTTATTTCTGAAATGGCAGCGGAGTGGAAGCGGATGGAGCCGCAGACACGTCCTACTTTTGTGGTTGGCGATCCTAAAATCATTGTTGCGTGGGCCGCGGCTCTCTGTCTCCAGTGTCCGCGCGACGTCAGCCTGATGGGAACCTATGAGCTGGAAATGAACCGGTATGTGAGTCCTCCGCTTTCAGCGGTGGACCACGATTTTGAACAGATCGGATTCGACGCCGTCGCACTCCTGATCGAATCCATCGAAAAAAAGATGCCGCTCCCGCCGGAAAAGCACAGGAACGACTATCCGGCCCGCGTCATCGAACGGCAGTCGGTGAAAGTTTTGGGAGGGAGAAAAAATGTTATTTTCTGAAGATGGAAACAACATAATTTTAATTTTCGGAGGTGTGGCGATGGGTGTCTCGAGACGGAGAGAATGGCGGATGAAACAATTTACACTGATAGAATTGCTGGTAGTGATTTCGGTCATTGCGATCCTGGCGGCTTTGCTTCTGCCTGCGCTGAACCGGGCGAAAGATATGGCGCGCGACGTCGGATGCCGGAGCAACCTCAAGCAGATCGGGACCGCGATTAACATGTATGCGTCCGACAGCCGCGACTGGTTCCCGAGCGTTCTCGGGATGGATTCCACCACTTCGCGCGGATTCTGCTGGGATTTCCAGATCAGCGGCTACCTGAATTACCGGAAGCTGGGCATTTCCTCGGGGACGGGACCGGCGGTGTTCCATTGTCCGCAGGGAACTCCCGGAGACGGCATGAAGCCGGAGGGCTCCAGAGGCTATTTCATGAACGGCGTTGTGGGACAATACGGGTCCGCCGCGTCCAAAACTCTGGTCGCCGATGTCTGCCGGATCAGCTCTTCCCGGATCGCCTCCCGGATCATGCTGGTCGCCGATTTCTGGCTGACGACCCGGCGGGAAAGCGCCACCATGGGAGGCACCAACAACTATGAATATCTCCAGAATTCCAGTTCGCATGTTGCCTATATCGCCAACCGGCACAACAGACGTTTCAACTACGTCGAAGCCGGGGGGGCGGTCGTCCAGACTCCCGTTGGCGTAAGCGGTCGGGGGGAACTGCCCGTGTGGCTGATCTACGACCCGAGTCTCTATTCATCCGCGAATTATTATCAGGACGGCGACAAGAATTTCTGAAGAATTCAGCTGTAAGAAAAGGCTCGGTGCGACTTCAGCGGCAGAAAGAAAAAAAGGAAGGCAGGTTTTGCTCTATCATGAAGGAGATTATTTTAAGAAACATTATGTCAGGCGGTCTCGTCCGTCGCGGAAGACGACTGCTGCTGTTCCTTGCACTGTGGTGTGGAGAGGAGTCGACGGCGGAAGCATTGAGTCTTTCCGCGGGCAAAGAACATCTGACCGTTTCCATGGAGTCGCTCAAATGGAACAGGAACCCGGCCTTCGATGTGGAAAAGAACTCTGAAAAAACTCCCGACGGACAACCTGCTCTCCGGATCCAGTGGCGGCATTCCGGCGGCAATGCCAGCGTGAGCGGGAAACCCGATCCGGCCTTTGCGGATGCCATCGGGAAAATCGATGCGGAACCGGAGCGTATCTCCTTCTGGTTCAAGCCCGACGGATCCGGTGAAAAAGTAACTCTTCTTTTCAGTTCAGTTGATTCTTCCGGAAACCCCCTGTATCACTCTTTCAAAATCTCCCTGATCGGCGACGGTTGGCAGAAAATCGAGATTTCACGTCTTTTTAGCCGGGAGAAGAAGCCCCTTCGGATCAATGAGTTGCGCAATATCTACTTTTACGGGAATCCCGCCCGTGACATTTCTTTCGATCTGGGGCCGATCGAAATATGCTTGAAGGATTCTCCGCGTCTCGAACCGGTGAACACCCTGGAAGCATTCCCCTTCGGCGTTCCTCCGAAGCTGGACGGCGTCCTTGACGATCCGTGCTGGAGCGGAAGCGCAGCCGTCACGCGTCTGGTTCCGGACGCGGCCGCTCCGGTCCGCGTCATGACGGGATACGACAAGGACAATATTTACATCGGGTTCTCGCAGGAAACCGACACACGGAAACTGAAACGGGATCAGGGCAATCCTGATGGCACCGTATGGGCGGACGATTCATTTCAGGTATTGTTTTCTCCCGGCGACGACAACCGCACTTACCACCAGTTTATTGTCAATTCCCTCAATGTGCGCCAGACCTATCACCACTACTTCGATCAGGTCAAGGACGACTTTGCCACTGTCCGCAATCTTTTTGCCGGACAATGGGACAGCGCGGTCAAAGTGGAGGACCGCCGCTGGTCCGCGGAATTGCGCATCCCGCGACGCCTGATTCCGGAGCCGGAGTCGGAACCGCTCCACGGTTTCCAGATTCTCGTCAGCAATCCGTCGATGAATCAGAACTGTTTCTGGTCGCCGTCCCCGCGATCCGGAATGCCCTCGAATTTCGGTGTCCTTGTGCTTGGAAAGGATTCGCGGGAAAAGGAAATTCCTTCTCCCGGAATCAGGGGAATGCAGCTGTTTTTCGGAAAAGACGAGCCGCGGCTGCTGGTCACGGCATTCTCCGGAGAGTCGGGCTGGAAACTGGATGCCCGTCTCAGCACTCCTGCGGGAAAAATCTTCCGGATGGCGGGGACCTGCGGTGCGTTTTCCGTAATGTCTTTTTCCGGATTCATGCCGCAGAGCGGAGTGCAGCGGCTGACGGTTCGCGTGACCTCTCCGGACGGTCATTCCACGTTTGAGGCTTTCCGCGCGAATATGATTTTCGCACGCAATCTGGAATATGGTACAACCGTCCTGAATCCAAAACCCAAAGAGATTCTGTGGAAAACCTCCGCAATGAGGATGACAGGCAGGGAGAAAATCTTTTACGGAGCCGGGAATCCCGAGGCGAAACGGACGGCGGAAAAAATCCGCGACGACCTTTCCGGATACCTCCAGACCGTTCTGGTACCGGAAGAGTCTTCCGGACTCAAGCCGGAATGGATTGTGATTGCTGTCGCCCCGCAAACGCCGTCCGCGGCGACTCTTCCCGACAAATCCGGCGCCTATTCTCTGGAAATCCGTGAGGACGCGGTCATCCTGAACGGACGCGACCCCGCCGGTCTGTTTTACGCCGCGGCGACCCTCTCGCAGCTGGAACGCTATGCACTTCTCAGGAATGAGGAGTCCCTCAAGGGCGTCGTCATCAGGGATTGGCCGGAACTGCCGCACCGCATCTGGAAATCGTGGTCGGACGCCCGGAATTCCGTCTATACGCCCAACACCCGAGGCGCGGATACTCCGGAAGAGATTCTGGCGGTGCATTATGACTATCTGACGCGTCTGGCGATCGGCTCCAAGATGAATTTCTTCTCGCTTCAGAGTCCCACCGCGATCCGGTATGAGAATCCAGAGACGAAGATATTCGCACACCGCAACGCTTTTCTTACGCCCGCCCGGCTGGGGGAGCTGGCCGATTACTGCCGCCGTCATTATGTGGAATTCGCACCGGCCCTCAACGGTCCTTCCCACGCACACTGGCTTACGGACAAGTTCCCCGAGTTGATCATGCCCGGATACAACCACTACGACGCCGATCCGACGAATCCGGAGTTCTTCAAGCGTCTGTTCGGCATATACGGCGAGCTGATCGCCGCTACAAAACCGGCTTATTTCGACACATGGCTGGATGAATGGTGGCATAAGCCGACCGGTCCCGTTTCCTCTCAGTTCAAGGGGCGCGAGAAACGGGAAATCTATCTGGAAACCGTGCTGAAGATTCATGATTACTTCCAGTCTCGCGGAATCCGGATGATGATGTTTTCCGACATGCTCCAGCGCGGACACAACGGAGGCAAGCCCTACGACAACTATCTCAATGCCGACAAACTTCCGAAAGACATCATTGTCTGCACATGGGGGCAGGGCGGCGCGGCGGCGGCAAGACAGTTCGCCGAGCTCGGACACATTTCCTGGTATATTGGAAACCTGTATCCCCAGATCGAGTCCGCTCCGCTGAAGGGATGCCGGAACTTCACGGGGCTGGGCGTGATCAATTACGACAGCATTACTCCGGACTACGGCTATGGCGCAGCCGGGATGCTCCGCACCGCCGACCGGTCCTGGAATTTCTGGACCGACTCCGGCGCTTCGCTGGAAGACTGGCTGTATGAGAACGGTTCCAACGTCATGCCGATGTACGGAGTGATGCCCAATCCGAGGGCCTCCCGCGAATTCGTTACCCTCAATTTCAGCACCCTCTGCAATGATTCTTATGCGCATCCGTCAGCGGGAAAATGGCGGATCGACGGCCTGCCGCAAGGCGAAACGAAAATCGGCTTCATCCCCGCACGGATCAATCCGTCAGCATCGCCGAACATCATCCGCGGCGGGGAGACGCCCGTGGCGGTTCCGGTCGGGCTTCAGGCGTCTTCGCTGATCTTCCTCCATACGCAGTATTGTCCGCCGGAAAAACAGAAGGCGATGATTGCCGCGGCCGGACCGCGCCGTTCGGGATCATACCACGGCCTGAAGACGGGCGTTTATACCGTCGTCTATGCCGATGGCGGGCGTCTGCCGGTCTATGTCCGCAACTCCGTGAATTGCGGGAACTGGCAGCCTTTCCGAGGCCGGATCGTTTCCGCCCTGAATAACAAATACCTGATTGACGCCCGCTATGTCTGGGAAGGCGCGCCTGTCAACGGACAGGAAACGTGCCTCTACCAGTATGAGTGGGTCAATCCCCGTCCCGACGTGCCGATCGAACGGATCGAATTCGCCTCGATGGGAACCGAAGCCGTCCCTTATCTTTTCGCGCTCACGGCACGGAAGGTAAAGCCGTGAGCGGAAAGAGTTTTCGGGGGCATCCGCATCATTCCGCAGTCAATTTTTTACGGAAGATTCGATCCGGAACCAGCGGCTTTCGCCAGCTTTCAAGTTCAGAGTGAAGGTTTTTCCGCTGACCGGGATTTCCTTTTTGCTGTGGATGTCGGTCACCCGCGCCGGAACCGGCAGGGTGAAAGCGGTTTCCCCGCCGCGGATTGCGTGGACGCTCAGGAAGGAACCGTTCATCGCTGTCTGCACTCTGTTCGGATCGCAAAGGCGGTAGGCTCCCGCCTGTCCGGCGATGTTGCCGAGAAGCTCGGGGCTCAGACCCGAGGAGGCCGTTACGTAGACCGAAGTCCATGCCGGGAATTTTTTGACGGCGATGGCGGGAGCATTGTCGGCCGTGTAGCGGGCGACGGTTTCCGCACGGGGATCGTCCACCGTGAAGCGGGAAACCTTCAGGGCATCCATGACATCCTGATTCTGCGTCAGGCGGAAGAGGTCGCCGTAGCCCTGCCGGGGCAGCAAGCCTCTGGACAGCGGATGCGATCCCGCCGGATAGACTTCAAACTCCTTCGGAGCAAGGTCCATTCTGACATTCATGCCGGTGAGTCCGGATACGCCGGAGGGATCGGAGGGGGATTTCCCGTTCAGATAGCCCGGCGCATACAGCCATACGAGAGTTTTGCCGTCGCGCTTGAGTTTCTCTTCGATGAATTTCCGTTCGGATGAATTCAGCTCATAGGCGTTCAGGAATACATAGACTTTGTAATCTCCGCCGTGTGGAGAGTCGATCAGCTCCTCGAAGAAATAGCTGTCGTAAGGCACTCCGGAGGCGGCGATCGCATTGCCCTGATAAGCGAGCAGCCAGTCCAGATTGTTGCGGAACCGGTGAACGGTCATCCGGGCGCTGTTGGGCGCTCTGGATCCGGTCACGATCGCCATATCAGGACGGAAGGGCATCTGATGCTGCTGGATTTGCCTGAAGGTATCGACGGATATTTTGATTTCCTCCAGAATTTCCGGGTTGGAAAAGGCGTTTTCGGAGATGTCGAAATACCACCATCCGTTTTCCGCGGAGAGGAATTCTCCGGTCAGCTTTCTGTTGGCGCTGCGGAATTCGTCCGGCGAGAGCGGCGTGCCGATTTTCATGGAACCGATTTCATTATAGTATGTTTCGCGGAGCCAGGACCTCAGATCCATTTCCAGGATCCACAGCTTATTGTTCGCCTGGAATGAATCGAACGGGTTGACATTGCCGTTCGGCATTCCGGGACGCCGGTTCTGGTAGGTAGGCTGGGTGACGACGAGGTCGATGTATTTGCTTTCGAGCAGCGGCCTGCTGTATTTGCTGATGGCGCCGCCCATGAGCCATGTGACCCCGAGCATGGGTTTGGCGAATTCGTCCTTGATGCTTTTGACCAGATATTCCTTGATTTTCCACGTGCGTTCCTGACGGAATTTTTCGTAATCCCGGTCCGCCTGTTCCGTCTGCGGAGAGTAGAAACTGGGAGAGTTCCCGCGGTCGTAGTTTTCATAGCGGCAGACGGGAACGGGCGCCGCCGCAAAGGTGAGTCCGGGCTTGCCCCAGGCTTTGGCGAGGGCCGCGTCGGAAGCATATTCTGTTTTCAGCCACTGGCGCCACGCGGCGGTTCCGGCTTCGCTGTAGTCCCGGCGGAGGACTTCAAACTGACCGTCGTGTCCGCCGCTGGCAAAGGCTCCGACCACGACCTTGTCCAGTCCTTCCTCCTTGAGTTTCCGCACGAAGGCGCGGATGATTTTCGCCACATCCTCAAACGGCTTGTCCACGTAGGGCGACGGCCACAGCGTATGGCCCGGAGGAATCTGATTTTCCTTTTTGAAACCCATCATGTAGAGTGTGTTTCCGTATCCGGCTTCTCCGGCTTCATTGAGCCATTTCGTATCCGGATTCTTCGCGACGTAGTCCGCGGGCCATTGAATGTAGATTCCGAGGATCACATACGATTCCGGTGAACGTCGGACAAATTCGCGGATTTCGTTAAGAAGCGGGGTGAAGTTGTAGTTGTCGTTCGCGGCGGAAGGCCAGACCGGGCCGGTGGACAACTCGGCGGGATTGTTCGGGTTGATGCCGGGCGAATCGCTGATTTTCACAAGGACGTTATGCAGTCTGATGCCGGCCTTCTCCATCAGTTTGAAGTCGCCGTAGCCTGGATAGAACGGAAAATACAGCACCGGCGGCACGGTTTTCCCGTTGATTTTGAGTTCGACTTTTCCGGCGGCGTTTTTTTCAAGTTTTGCGGTTGCCGCGGGACGTTTCGCGATGATGGCTTTCGCCTGTTCCAGCGTGTATCCGGGCGGTTCCGGGATCAGGGGCGAATGGTTGATTTTCCACGTCCGGGCCGGGAAACTCAGATCGTCCAGCCAGAGGGTTACCGGATTTCCGTAAACCCGTACGATCAGATGGAATTTGCGCGCCTTTTTTTCGGCACGCAGTCCGAGGACGCGGCGGTTCCATTCTCCGGGCGGCGAGTTCAGCAGGTAGGACTGGCTCTGCCATCCCCAGCCCGACCGCGGAACTTCGTCATAGGCGCCGACCACCCCTTTTTCGTCTTCGAGCCTGAAGAAGAGCAGGGAGGAGCCGGTGCAGTCGTCGGAACGGTAATATCCGCGCCAGTTCCAGGCGGCTCCAGCCGGGACTTCGACCGCTTCTGCGGAGCGGAGTTCGACATATCCTCTGCCGTTGGTTTTCACGATCCGGAGGGATTGTTTGCCGTCCCGGACGACGTCACGGTCGATGGCGTAACTGCCCTCCGCGCCCTCCTTCAGCGTGAAAGTCCATCCGGAAGGAGCGGCGCTGTCGGCTTCAAAGCCGCCGTTGACGATCACCGAACGTTCTTTTCCCGTAATGTCGGGGAGCGGCCAGTCCAGCTTTTTGCGCAGTTCCGGTGTCAGCCGGGGACTGTCCAGAAGCGCATTGCTCATTCCCATGCGGATGCGTTTATTGGGAGAGCCCAGCAGTTCGGCAAACACCTTTTCATCATTGCAGACCGTCAGCAGAGTCACGATGGCCGTGCCGAAGGCAATTTCGTTGGCCGTACCCGTTCCGGGCTGTCTGATCATTTTCAGCAGGTCCGGTACGATCTCCGGATATTCGGCCCCCGCCGAGATGAAGACTTTCATCGCGGCGATGCGTTCCACAGGATCGGCCGATTTCAGCAGAGTCCTGCATTCTTTCAGGCGGGGAATGGCCTTGTCGCCCATTTCAGTCAGGGCGAGCATCCGTTTGACCGGTTCGCCGTCCGAGTTTTGCGCGGCAGCCAGACCGCAGCCGCAAAGCGCCAGAATGGCGGTACAATATTTCCACATGAAGGATGACTCCTTGTATCGTTGCTATTTCTTCTGTTCGATGATGTATGAAATTCACTTCCGCTGCATATATGGATTCCGGCCGTCGGGATCGTGCGCCGCCCGCTGGAGCCGGTTCCAGGAATTTTTCTCGAAGGACGCGTGGGAATCGGCCCACAGGATATTGGCGCCTCCCTCGTGGCGGTCATGGAAATTCATGACACCGGCGCCCTTGTCGTCGACGCAGAAAACGCCGCCCGTTCCCTTGTCGAAGCTGTCGACGAGCAGGATTTTAGCCGTGGGCCTTCTGATCTCGTTTTCCCGGGCGGACCGAACCAGGTCCCCGCCGAAATCTCCTCCGATATGATAATAGTTGTAGCCGTATCCGATATAACGGTATCGCGACGCGACGTTCGGTTTCGAGACGACATCCTCTTTTCCGTTGGTGTAGATGCCGGTCAGCATGGAAGACCCCGGACATTTGTAAACTTTGGGCTGGAGCCGGTACAGGTCACGGAGTCCGAAACTCCAGTTCCATGTGGAATAGTCGCTCGCATCACGCGACCACTGGATATACCAGCCGTTGTAGTCCTGAAGATATGAGGTGAATATGAGGCCGAATTGTTTCTGTTGTCCGAGACATGAAATGCCTTGGGCCTTGGCTCTCGCCTTGTTCAGCGTCGGCAGCAGCATCGCCGCCAGAATGGCGATGATCGAAATTACGACCAGAAGTTCAATGAGTGTAAATACTGGATTCTTTTTCGACATGACAGTCATCTCCTTTTTTAAGTATAAGATTCAATGAAATCATTGCAGGGAATCACTTGGTCCGGCATGTTTTCACGCAGGAACAGCATATCGCGCTTGCGCACGAGCTGGTCTGGAGGATTCCATTTGCACCCGCAGCTGCCTCCCAGGAACATGGACGGTTTTACATTGTGGTTAAGACGCTCCTTCGGTCCTTCCGGATGTTCGATCCGCGAAATCAGCAGCTCGAACGCCAGACGCGCATTCTCCTCGAAAGGCGACACGACCGAGGTCAGGGGAGGGTTCAGCAGATACGCGAATGCGGAACCGTCGAATCCGATCAACGCGAAATCCTGCGGAACGCGGATGCCGTTCCGGTCAAGATACTGCATCACTCTTGCGGCGACAAAGTCATTGCTCATCAATCCGCAGGTTATGCCGTGTTTCCGGATCGAATCGAGAATCAGCGTTTCGGCGGGCTCCTCGAAAGACTGGATCATCCGGACATTTTCCTCCGGCAGCCCGGCTTCCTTCCACGCCTCCTGCAGACCTTCCAGTTTCAGATATGCCGAATTGCGGTTGGTGCAGAGCAAGACGATTTTCCGGTGTCCGTGCTTCAGCAGGTGCCGGGCGGCGAGCCAGGCGCCGCTCTTGAGGTCGGTTCCGATGTCGAACTCGTCGGAGGGGTCATTGAGTCTGCGGGGCAGTTTTACTATCACATTGGGGAGTTTTGCCATTTCCAGAATCTCCGGGGGAGGAACTCCCAGAAAGATCAGTCCGTCGACGCTCCTCGACAATATATTCCGCATGCTCTCTCGGTATTTTTCCAGTTCGCGTATCGGATGCGCGATCGGATCGAGCAGCAGCTGGTAGCCGAAATGCGGCGCGAAATTCAGGAAATGATTGATCTGGATCGCGACCGAATACTGAATGACGCAGACATTGACCAGGCCGATCGTCCGGGAGGGTTTGCCTGACAACACTTGAGCCGAAAGGTTCGGAATATAGCCGAGTTCGCGCGCCACGTCGATGATCCGCTGCCGTTTTTCGGCCGAAATAGCCATGCTTCCCTTGGCGTTGTTCAGCACAAACGACACCAGCGGGCGCGAAACCCCGACCTTATCCGCAATTTCTTTTAATGTGACCCGCATGAGAATTCTCTTTCCAAAATTTAGTTACGCGCATAATATTACGCGGATAATTAATTATACAGCGCTTTTGTTGATTTGTCAAGCCTCTCCATGAAAAAAATCGGAAATGAAGAAAATCTGAACCCATCTTGTGCCGCCGCTTTTTCTGAAATCCGATATCATGGTCGGCAGAAACTTGCTTTTTCAGAACTCTCCCCAATAATTTATTCAACTTTCAGGATTCCTGCTCTTGACAAAATTAAATTTTCGATTTATAATATACTTAAAGAAACCGCAGGTATATTTTAGAAAATGAAAAGCCCAATCAAAAGCCAGAAATTATATCAAGGATTGCGGGAAGCGATTCTGAACAGGCGTTATCGTCCCGGCGAACTTCTGCCCGCGGAAGAGGAACTGTCCTCGTCTCTGGGCGTATCCCGCGGAACGCTCCGGCGCGCGCTGGACACTCTGGAGCAGGAATCTCTTGTGAAGCGTGTCCGCGGGCACGGCACGTATGTGAGCGAGACTGTTTTGCGGAACAAGATTACGTTTCTTCTGCCTTGCGCCGGAGAGTTCGGCGTGGCCCAGCATTTCGTGACGGAGGTGCTCGGCGGGGTGATCGAAGCCGCGCTTGAACTGAATTGTGAAGTGGAAACTCCGGCCATATCGCCGACGAACAACTCGGACGATATCGATCTGAGCAAACTGTTCAACATCCATTCATCCGGACGCGTGATCATGATGGGATTCTGGTTCCTGAAAGTGTTTCCGTTCCTTGTGAACAGCGGATGCCGTGTCGGGTTCATTCATGACGGCACCTATCAGGTCAAACAGCAGGTTTCCACGCTTTCCCGCTGGGTTGTCGGCGAGAAGGATCAGGAGACGGTCGCATACAGGATGATGAAAGAACTGATCCGGAGAGGTTCCAGACGTCCGGCAGGTTCTGCGCAAATACTGTTTGAGGACGATTCCCCCATGCTTCGCGGATTTTCGAAAGCCATGGAAGAAGCAGGGATTCCCCGCAAGAACCTCACGATGCTGCGTGAGGAAAGGCAAACGGTTTCCCCGGACAGGTTCCGCGACCTTCAGAAGGAACATCAGTTCGACGGAATTCTTACGATGGATGCCTTTCTGTATGAAGGCGCGGTCGCCTCCGGCTGGGAACGCCCCATCGGCGTATTCGACCTCCTTCAGAGAAATTGCCGTCCTGCCGGAGAGCATGTTTTCTACTCGGAATTTCCGCTCCGGAAGATGGGGAAGGAGCTGGCGCGTCTGGTGAATGCTCCTTCCTTCACAGCTTGTTCACTGAAATTCATGTCTGAAATCCATAATCACAGAGGGGAGCCCGTCCGATGAATCAGGCAGTCAGAATTCTGTTAGTCTCCGCATTCGCATGCGGCATTTCCGCGTTTGCCTCGGAAACTCTCCGCGAGGTCGCTTTCGACGACGCGGCCTTCACCGCGTCCGCCCCGAAGCTCGACGGGAAACTGGATGACCCTTGCTGGAAGAATGCGCCGGTCCATACGCGCTATTATGAATATTTCAAACCGAACCCGAAACCGGGCGTCCTGCGGACGGACTGCCGGTTCCTCTATGATTCGCGCGGTCTTTATCTCGGGATCACCAATTACGAGACCCAGCCGGAAAAAATCCGCCGTGGAATCACTGACCGCGACAATCCGCAGCTCTGGACCGACGACTGTGCCGAGATTTATATCGACTGCCGCGGCAATGCCATCGGCTTTGCCAAATTCATTGTCAGCGCGCGCGGAGTTCAGGGAGACATGAAACGGCTCGACGGCGCCGTCACGCTGAACGAATGGAACGGAAATGGCTGGAATTCTGCGGTTTCCGTGGATTCCGACCGCTGGACGATCGAGGCGTTCTTCCCGTGGGAGGACCTTGGAGCTCCGGCCCGCCCCGGAGACGTCTGGCGTTTCTGCCACGTGCGCTACGCATGGACTTCCGGGAAATTCCAGGGAGTCACCTCCGCGCCCGGCGGAAATTATGCTTCGACCGGCAATTTCGGTTTTCTTTCCTTCCTCGCTCCGGGTGAAAAATCTTCGCCGGAACGGACTCGCGAAATGCTTGCGAAACGTGTCGCGCCCCCGTGGTGTATGGAACTTGGCGGAACTCTCCTTTACGATCAGGGCAAAGGCGTATGCTCGGAGCCTCTTTCCGAGATGATCGCGGAAAAACAGAGAAAAATCGATTCCCTGCTGAAGGCGACGTCAGGCGCAGCCGGAACGCTGGCCGCCGAACATGAAAAAATGGTCGCCGACCATGGAAAACTGCTGAAGACGGACGGACTTTCCCTTTCCCGGTATCAGGAATTGGACGCCCTTGCCGCCAATCTGGAGAAACTGCAATGGAAAATCGAACTGGAACGGAACTTCAACTGAAACATATTTTATGGAAAGGATTGGAATCATGCGTAAAAATTTCACATTGATCGAACTCCTGGTCGTGATAGCGATCATCGCCATTCTCGCGGGAATGCTTCTGCCGGCGCTGAACCGGGCGCGGGAGTCGGCGCGGACCATCAGTTGCGGCAATCAGATCCGCCAGGTAGCCCAGCTCCATCTGCTCTATGCGGGCGATTACAAGGATCTGCTTCCGTCGCCATTCAAAAGCTACGGAGGAAACAACAGCGTGCAGGAGTGGTATTATCAGAGCTATCTGGCGAAGCACTACCTCGGCAATAAATACAGTCCCAACCTTTTCCTCTGTCCGACGCTGCTTCCGGAAAAACTCAAAATTCTCAACGGCGCTTCCTGGGTCGGAACCCTTTACGGCAGCAACGTCATAGCGATTGAAGGAATTTCCTCCGGCTGGTTCGAGATCGAAAAGAACCGTCCGCTTTCGCGGATTCCCGCGGCTTCGCGCGGATGTCTGATGCTGGAAAACTACGGTCACGGCACTTTCAACTGCCGCACTTCGGCACTTGTCAACTTGGCGGCGAACAACGGCACGGACAATCCCGCGTTCAATCATTCGGGACAGGCGAACGGCGTGTTTTTCGACGGTCATCTGGAAAAACTGAAACGGCGTCAGGTTCCGTGCTACGAATCCTATCCGGCTATCGGGGTGGGAACTCGCGGCAACACCTTTTTCGTGCGCGGGGACACTCCTCTGAATCCCACCAGCGCCACCTACACGATCGTCGGCCTCTGATCCGTTCAACAAGGAGAATCCATGAAATACATACTGTCCGCGTTCCTGTCCGCAGCCGTGACCTTTCCGGCGCTGGCCGTCCACGACGGCGCGTTCCTCAACAAAATCACGGATGAATACGTTACACCGCACCACAAGTTTTACGTCCAGTCGGAGAAACAGCCGATCCGGGCTCTGTTCATCCTTTCCCGTTCAGGGGCGCGCGATGCCGTCGAGCTCGGACAGCGCATTCCGCTTCAGGCAGATCATCTTCTGACGCCGAACCATGCCTATCTGGCCGTGGAAGACATGTATGAGAGCGCCATCGCAGGAACGACCGTTCTTGAGAAAAAGCGCGAACTTGCGCAGAAGCTCGAGACGCCCCGCGACCTCTATGTCATCGGCAATTTCGATTTTACCAAACTTCCCGAAGACGCCCAGTTCAAAATCCTTTCCGCCGTGCGCGACGGCGCGGGCCTCCTGATCGTCCAGCCGACCGGACTCCGGAAACTTCCTTTCAAAAAGCTGTATCAGGAGGAGCTTCCCGCCCCGTCTTTCCTGACAGGATTTCCGTTCCCCAATGAAAGAACCGTCCTGAAAGCCTGGAAGGTGGGGAAGGGACGTGTGGTCCATCTCGCCTACGGAGGAGCTCCCTCGATCCCTCAGGATCTGACCTTGACCGCCCCGATTCCCATGGGAAACACCTGGCGGAGTCAGTATGAGAACGCAATCGCGCTGGCCGGACTTGCTTCCCGTTTTGCCGCTGGACGCGAAACCGAACCGGAATCCCCGGTCGTGCGCATACGCGATTCCTTCAATAATATCGTGACCCCTCCCTACTGCGCCGGAACCCTCTATAAAGATGAGCTCGGACGCAATGGCGGATACCGCGTCAGCAAAATTTCCGTTGAGTCGCCCGTCGGAACCATGCGGGTCACCGCTCCCGAGGTCGTTCGCGGCGAGAAGTCCTTCGCCGGAAGCGTTTCTTTCGGGAAGCCCGCGCCCGCCGATGGAAAGCTCCGCGTCGAGCTGGTCGATTCTCCTTAC
>CAZORN010000066.1:0-15331 GCA_964581935.1 uncultured Victivallales bacterium | reverse complement strand
GAAATCCACGACTTCTTCCTGTATCATTTCCTCAAATACGGCGCGGAACCGGGCAAGCTCCTGTTTCTGGCGAAGCTGGCTTTCGGGAATGAATATCCGGAAGAGAAACTCAAGACATATCTGTCGACCTTCCTGCGGCGTTTCTTTTCGCAGCAGTTCAAGCGGAGTTGTTCCACCGACGGTCCCAAGGTCGGAACCATCAATCTTTCCCCGCGCGGCGACTGGCGGATGCCCTCCGACGCCTCGCCCGAAATCTGGAAAGCCCTTCTCTGAGCGGAAAGGAAACCTTTCCTGAAAGGTTCTCCCTTTCCCCGCACCCCAATCCCTTCCAAAGATTTTTAAATCATCATTGATTGCATCGCAATCAATGATAACGTAGAAGTTTTTGGAAAATGATGGAGGGGCCGGGAGGAAGAAAAAAGCTTTTTTCAAAAAGGTTTTTCTTCCTCCCGGGAATTACTTCACAACTCTCTTACCGCAGTTCGACTCCGAGTCCGGACGCCAGCGCCGCACGGAGTTTTTCGTGCGCTTCGTTGACTTCGGCATCGGTCAGGGTGCGTTCCCAGGAACGGAAGGTAAGCGTGTAGGCCATGCTCTTTTTTCCTTCCTGAAGCGGCGCGCCGGTGAACAGATCGAAGATTTCGGCATTCACCAGATTGGGCACTCTGGCCTTGTCGATGAATTCCAGAACGGTCTTGTTCTCGAGTTCCATCGGGGCGAGGAATGCCACGTCGCGGGTTGTCGGCGGGAACTGGGAAATCGGTTCATAATTGACGGATTTCTTTTCCGCTTCCAGAAGGATTCCCGCCTGGACGACCGCCGCGAAAATATCGCTCTGCGTACGCATCCCGCGAGTCATCTTGTCGTTGAGTTTTCCGAGGACTCCGGCCTTTTTGCCGTCGATGAACAGTTCCGCGCAGACGCCTTTCACGAACCGGGGGTCCGAGGCGGCGGCGAAAGAGAAATTCTTCAGGCGGCGCGCTTCCAGAACGGCTTCCAGAACGCCCTTGAGGTCATAGAAATCGAAATCGACCGCGCGTTCGGCGGAATAGCATTCCGGATGGGCGCGGCCGGTCATGACGATGGCAAGCTCGTCGCGCTCCTCCGCGAACTTGGCCGGATTCTTGCAGAAAACGTGTCCGATCTCAAACAGGGCCATGCTCATGTTCTTGCGCGCAACGTTGCGTTTGACGCAAGCCAGCAGGCCGGGCAGAATCGACGGCCGGAGCACGGCAAGGTCGAGACTGATCGGATTGTTCATGCGGAGCAAGTCGCCCGCCTCGAAAATGAGGTCTTCCAGCGCGCTTTTTTCATCCAGCATGCTGACATTCACCGTATCGTCCAGACCGGCGGCGATCAGCTGATTGCGGAGCCGCTCGACCGGAGCGTGGGCGTCGGCGGCGAACGGAGAACACTGCGTGGCGCTGACTCGTGCGGACGGCAGTTTGTCGAACCCGTGGATGCGCGCGATTTCCTCCGCCAGATCGGCATTTTCCTTGAGGTCGGCACGGAAACCGGGAACGGTGACGAGGCAGGTGTCCTCGTTGACATCCGACACGCCCAGTCCCAGTTTGCGGAAAATATCGACCATCTGCATGGGAGTCAGGGCCAGTCCCAGCAGACTGTTGATCTTCGAGAAACGGCAGAGAATCCGTGGACGGGGCGGGTACGTGTTTTTCACCCGGATCAGATCGCTCGCCAGTTCGCCTCCGGCCAGTTCCAGAATCAGGGCGGCCGCGCGGCTGCCGGCAGTCTCCAGCATATCGGGATCGACGCCGCGTTCAAAGCGGTAGGAGGAATCGGAACTCAGGCCGAGCTTCCGGGAAGTCGCGCGGATGCTGGTCGGATTGAAGAAGGCGCTTTCCAGAAGGATTTCCTTCGTGTCGCCCACCACACCGCTGTATTCGCCGCCCATGACGCCCGCAATGGCAACCGGTTTTTCCGCGTCTGCGATCACGAGCATGTTGGAATCGAGCTCATAGGTCTTGCCGTCGAGAGCGGTGATCTTCTCCTTGTCGGCGGCACGGCGGACGATGATCTTCTTTCCGCTCAGGAAGCGGGTGTCGAACGCGTGCAGGGGCTCACCGAATTCCATCATCACGAAATTGGTGATGTCCACGATATTGTTGATGGCGCGGATGCCGACCGATTCCAGGCGGTCCTTCAGCCACTTGGGACTCTCCTTGACCGTGACCCCGCGGATGACCCGCGCGGTGTATTCCGGGCAGAGATCGGGGGCCTGAACGGACACGAGGCCAGTCCAGCTCTCGAACCCGGAAACCGATGGAAGATGGGTGTCCGGGAAGGAACGGCGTCCGCCGCAGAGAGCGGCAACGTCGCGCGCCACTCCCCAGTGAGAAAGCCAGTCGGGCCGGTTCGGGGTGATTTCGACCGTATAAACCGTATCTTTTTCGATGTAGTTGCTCAACGGAGCGCCGATGGTCCAATCCTGCGGAAGGATCATCAGTCCGTTATGGTCGCCGCTCAGCCCCAGCTCCTTCGCGCTGCACATCATCCCGGAGGATTCCACGCCGCGGAGTTTGCATTTGTTGATGACGAAATCCTTGCCGCCCTCGGGGTCCTTGAAGACGGTCCCGAGCGTGGCCAGAGGCACCACGCATCCGGCATCGCAATTGGGCGCGCCGCAGACGATCTGCTGGACGTTCCCGTTTCCGGCGTCCACCTTGCAGACGGAGAGGTGATCGGAGTTCGGGTGCGCTTCGCGGCTCAGGATCTTCGCCACGACCACGCCTTCGGGAATTGCCCCGACCGTGGCGATCTCCTCGACTTCCAGCCCGGCCATTGTAAGCGAATGGGCCAGCTCTTCGGGAGACTTTTTGAGTTCGATATAATTTTTCAGCCAATTCAAAGAAATTTTCATTTTCGGATTCTCCCGCTTAGAACTGTTTGAGGAACCGGAGATCGTTGTCCGAGAACAGTCTCAGGTCTCCGATGCGGTGTTTGAGCATGGTCAGCCGTTCGATGCCCATTCCGAAAGCGAACCCCTGCCATTCTTCCGGGTCGATTCCGACGTTCCGGAGAACGTTGGGATTGACCATTCCGCAGCCGAGGATCTCGAGCCAGCCGGAATTCTTGCAGACGCGGCAGCCCTTGCCGCCGCACATCACGCAGGAGAAATCGCATTCCGCGCTCGGTTCTGTGAAGGGGAAGAAGTGCGGACGCATCCGGATGGACACGCCCTTGCCGAAGAATTCGGAAGCAAAGGCCTCCAGGGTATTTTTGAGGTCGGCCAGAGAAACATTCCGGTCGACGTAAAGTCCTTCGATCTGGTGGAAATGAACTCCGTGGGTCGCGTCGGGAGTGTCGCGACGGTAGCAGCGGCCCGGAGAAACGATGCGGATGGGCGGTTTGTTCGCAAGCATGGTGCGGATTTGAACGGTGGAAGTCTGGGTGCGGAGAAGACGTCCGTCGTCGAAGTAAAAGGTATCCTGGGGATCGCGCGAAGGATGGTCGGCGGGCGCGTTGAGGGCGTCGAAGCAGTTTTTGACCGTCTCGATTTCGGGTCCGGCGGCGGCGACAAACCCCATCCGGCGGAAGATGGCGCAGCATTCGTCGATGGTCTGGTTGACCGGATGTTTCGTGCCGATGCGCCACTTGCGTCCGGGCAGGGTGACGTCGATGGCTTCCTTTGCGGAGTCCCCGGAAGCGTCTTCGAGACGCCGGCGCGCTTCGTCGATCATCTGCTGGAGGGAATTTTTCGCCTCGTTGAAAGCCTTTCCGGCCTGGGGCTTGTCCTCTTTGGCGACCTTGCCCATCATGGGGGAAAGCGCGGTCAGGGAACCGTTGCGTCCGACGGTTTTGTTCTTGACGTTCTCGACCTCGGCCTCGGAGGTCGCCGCGGCGAGAGCGTCTTTGGCTCCGGCGGTAATCTCCTTGAGCTTTTCGAGCAGTTCATTGAGCATTTTTCAAATCTCCCGTTGTGCAAAAGAAAAAGCGGGCCTGCCGAATCCGGCGACCCGCATCTGGAACTGAATGGAAATTGAAATGGATCAGCAGGCAGCCTTGGCTTTTTCAACCAGAGCCTTAAATGCGTCCATGTCTTTCACCGCGAGATCCGCAATGACTTTGCGGTTCAGGGCGATGTTGGCTTTCTTGAGGCCGTCGATCAGCTTGCTGTAGGAAAAATCCATCTGGCGGCAAGCCGCGTTGATACGGACGGTCCACAGTCTTCTGAATTGACGCTTTTTCTGCTTGCGTCCTCTGAAGGCATGGGAATCGGCCTTGTCGATGGCATCATATACGGTACGGATCTGCTTGCTGCTTGCACCGTAAAAGCCTTTGGCTCTCTGCAATGCGCGCTTACGGCGTTTCCTCGATGGAACTGCGGATGTAACTCTCATTTTTCGTGATCTCCGTTAGAAGTTTCAGGTCAGCCGTAAGGCAGGGCTTTGGCAATACGCTTCATATTGCTGTTTTCGAGAATGCCGTCTTTCCGAAGATGACGTTTTCTCTTGCCCGACTTGCCGGTCATGAGGTGCCGGCGCCCGGCCTTGAAGTACTTGTACTTCCCGGATCCCGTGCGTTTCACTCGCTTGGAAATGCACTTTCTTGTTTTCAGCTTTGGCATCGTTTTACTCCTTGTTTAATGGTGCAGGGGTTTGCTGACTGAGACGGCAGATGCCGATCGGCCTGTCTCAGCGATTGCCCTTCGGATTGAAGGACACGTTGATATTTTTGCCCAGAAGCTTGGCGGGACTTTCGATCACGCCGTGCTCCTTGAGGTCTTCCAGAATCTTGTTGATCAGCTCGAAACCGATCTCCGTATGCGCCATTTCGCGCCCTTTGAACGTAAGTGTGATTTTCAGCTTGCAGCCTTCATTCAGGAATTCGATTCCCTGATTGATCTTGTGCGCATAGTCATGATCCGCGATGTTCAGCCGGAACTTGACTTCCTTGACCTTCTGTGCCTGCTGGTTTTTTTTCTGGTCCTTGAGCTTTTTCTTCTGCTCGTAACACAGTTTCCCGAAATTCATGATCCGGCAAACCGGCGGTTCGCTGTTTTCCGCTACAATAACCAGATCCAGACCGGCGTCTTTCGCAGCCTGGCAGGCGGGTCCAAGTTTGAGAACTCCGAGCTGTTCGCCGTTCGGGCCGATGACAAGCAGGTCCCTGTCGGCATAAGCGCGCGTGTCGTTTTTCAGCAGCTTGCTAATGGCAGTATCCTCCCGTTCAATTCAGTTTTACCATAAAAGTCCGCGTGACCTTATAATATATCACGGTCACAGCTTGTTGTCAACATCGTTTTTCAATTTTTTCATGAACGCATCCAGATCCATCTGGCCGAGCTGGTCTTCCCGGCGGGAACGGACCGCGAACGTGCCGCTCTGCATCTCCTTCTCGCCGACCACGGCCATGAAGGGAACGCGCATCAGCCGGGCGTCCTTGATCTTGGCCCCCATGCTTTCGCTGCGGAGATCGCATTCGACGCGGAACCCGTTCTTCTTGAGTTCGCGCGCGGCGTCCAGGCAGAATTCCTGCTGGGCTTCGGTGATCGGAATCAGGCGGACCTGTTCCGGAGCCAGCCACACCGGGAACGCCCCCGCGTAGTGCTCGATCAGGATGCCGAAGAAACGTTCCAGCGACCCGAACAGCGCGCGGTGGACCATGTACGGCTGATGACGCTGTCCGTCCTCGCCGATGTAGTTGATCCCGAAACGTTCCGGCAGATTGAAGTCGAACTGGATCGTCGAGGTCTGCCATTCGCGTCCGATCGCATCCTTGACCTTCAGGTCGATCTTGGGACCGTAGAACGCGCCGCCGCCTTCGTCCACTTCATAGGACAACCCGCTCTTTTCGATCGCGCCGACCAGCGACTTCTGCGCCTGCTCCCAGCGCGCGGGATCCCCGACCGATTTTTCGGGACGGGTGGAGAGATACGCCTTGATCTCCTTGAACTGGAAGGTCTTCCAGATATGCAGACAGAACCGGAGGACTTCTTCGATTTCACTCTCGACCTGTTCCGGGGTGCAGATGATGTGCGCATCGTCCTGCGTAAAGCCGCGGACACGCATCAGGCCGTGGAGCACGCCGCTCTTCTCATAGCGGTAGACAGTGCCGAGTTCGGCCCAGCGGCAGGGAAGCTCGCGGTAGGAGCGGACGCGCGACTTGTAGATTTCGATGTGGAAGGGACAGTTCATCGGCTTGACGAAATAGTCCACGTCGTCGATCTCCATCGGAGAGTACATGCTGTCCTTGTAGAAGCCGAGGTGACCGCTGGTCTCCCAGAGGTTGGAGCGTCCGATGTGGGGCGTATACAGCAGGTCGTATCCGTTGGCGATATGTTCTCCGCGCCAGAAAGTTTCGATCAGGTTGCGGACCAGTCCGCCGCGCGGATGCCAGAGCACGAGGCCGGGCCCGACCGTTTCGGAGACGCTGAAGAGATCCAGATCCTTGCCGAGACGGCGATGGTCGCGCTTCTTCGCCTCTTCGATGCGGGTCAGATAGGCGCTGAGCTCCTTCTTGTCGGCGAACGCGGTTCCGTAGATGCGGGTCAGCATCGGGTTGGTTTCCTTGCCGCGGTAGTAGGAACCGGCCAGACTGGTGAGCTTGAAAGCGCCGATGTCGCCGGTATTGTCCACGTGCGGGCCGCGGCAGAGGTCGACGAATTCGCCGCAGCGGTAGAAGGAGATCGCCTCCCCTTCCGGAATGTCGGCGAGGCGTTCGACCTTGAAGTTCTGTTTTCTGTCGGTCAGAAGCTGGAGGGCTTCCGCGCGGGAGAGTTCAAAACGCTCGAAGGGAAGTTTCTTTGCGGCGATTTCCGCCATCTTCGCCTCGATTTTCTCCAGATCGTCCACGGAAAGCTTGGTAGTCCCGAAATCGAAGTCGTAGTAAAAGCCGTCTTCAGTGCTGGGCCCGATGTCGAATTTGACGTCCGGGTACAGGTCGAGCACCGCCGCCGCCATCAGATGCGACGCGCTGTGCCGGATCGTTTCAAGAGGAAACTTAGCCATTTTCACATAATCCTTCCGAAGATTTTTCCAGTAACTTATTACTGTACACCGAAATCGCGGAAGGTTCAAGGGCAATTCCCCATTTTTTATCCGTTTTATCGTCTGAAAAACAAGAGCCGTCTCCCGAAGCGGATCGGATATTCCGTATTCAAATCCGACATGGCCCTGCCTCCGGACAAGGCCACGTCCCGATCCCGCTTGATTTTTTTCTCCTCCGGAAATATATTACAATGCCGTCTGTCGTTCCGACACAAACGACAGACGGCATTTTTTTACATTTTTGAAAAATCAAAGTGCTCGGACACCCCCAAACCATCCCGTCCTTATTTATTTTACGATTCTCTCCTTGACTTTTCAAGATATTGCTATATTAGTAATATCATGAACAAATTACCGGCACAAAAAGTCAACGGAGCCATCCACGCGATGGAGCTTCTTCAGGAGCTGGCGACCGAACAGACGCCCGTTTCGGGGCTGGAGCTGTCGCGCCGTCTGGATCTCAGCCCGGTTCAGGTGAACCGTCTTCTGAAAACCCTCGCCTATCTGGGGTTCGCCTACCGGACCGCCTCGCGGAAATATGCGGCGGGTCCGGCGATGCACGTGCTGGCGGTTCAGAGCATGGCGTCCTCGGGACTCCTCCGCGCGGCGTATGAATCGCTGGAAGACCTTCAGGAACATGTCCCGACGGTCGCGCTGGGCGTGCTCTGGAAAGGAAAAGTCTGCTACCTCTTTCATAAGACCCGCGGACAGGGCATGGGACTGGGGCTGAATCCCCAGTTCCTCTATGACGCCTGGAGTTCCAGTATCGGGCAGGCCCTGCTCGCGGAACAGGCGGACGCCGTCATCCCGGAGGGGAAGGAAGGAGTGCTGGAAAAGATCCGTCAGCAGCGTTATGCCGCAGTGGAATTTCCGGATCACTACAGCCTTGCCGTGACCATCGGAACTCCTTCTTTCGCGGCCATTGCGGCTTCGGGAATCGTCCGCGAAGAGGAAATAAAACCCATGGTGGAAAAGCTCTGGAAACACGCTCAGGAAATCGAGCGTAAAATCAAACATATACAATGAGGAACCGGAAAATGGAAACGATCAGACACAAGACGGAATTCTGCGTGGTGGGCGGCGGCGTCGCCGGAATGTGTGCGGCCATCGCGGCCGCAAGACATGGGATAAAAACCGTTCTGATGCACGAGCGGCCCGTCCTGGGAGGCAATGCCTCCAGCGAAATTCGCATGTGGATCTGCAGCGCCTATAAATGCCTGGAAACCGGACTGGTCGAGGAAATACGCCTGGAAGATTTCTACCGCAACAACAGTCCGAACTATTCCGTCTGGGACAGCATCCTCTATGAAAAGGTCAGATTTCAGGAAAATCTGACCTGTCTCCTGAACTGTTCGTGCATGGACGCGACCATGGAAAACGGCAGAATCCGTTCCGTCAAGGGCTGGCAGCTGACCACCCAATGCTTCCATGAAGTGGAGGCCGATTTCTTCGCGGATTGTTCCGGGGACAGCATTCTGGCGCCGCTCACGGGCGCCGAGTTCCGGATCGGCCGCGAAGCCAGAAGCGAGTTCGGCGAAACGCTGGCGCAGGAGGTCGCGGACAAGAAAACCATGGGCATGAGCTGTCTGCTGCAAGCTCGCGAAATGGACTCTCCGCAGAAATTCATCCCGCCCGCATGGGCTTACAAATACCCCTCCGACGACGCGTTTCCGACCCGCGGCCACATTCTGGAAGGGTTCCAGAATTTCTGGTGGATCGAGCTGGGCGGCGAGCAGGACTCCATCCGCGACACCGAAGACATCCGCGACGAGCTTCTCAAGGTGACGTTCGGACTCTGGGACCACATCAAGAACCACGGCGACCACGGGGCGGACAACTGGGTGCTGGACTGGGTCGGCTTCCTGCCCGGCAAACGCGAAAGCCGCCGTTACGTCGGAGATCACATCCTCATCGAAAAGGAAGTCCTTTCCGGGGGAAAATTCGATGACATCGTGTCCTACGGCGGCTGGCCGATCGACGACCACCATCCGGGCGGCTTCAACCATTTCGGCCCTCCCAACACCAATATCCTCCCGAAACAGCCCTACGGAATCCCGCTCCGGTCGCTCTATTCGAAGAACATTCCGAACCTGCTGTTCGCCGGACGCAACATCAGCGCGAGCCATACGGCCCTGAGTTCGACCCGCGTCATGGCCACCTGCGCCACCATCGGACAGGCGGTCGGAACCGCGGTCTTCCATGCGATCAAGTACGGTCTGGCTCCCCGCGAGGTCTGCGCAAAACACATCCGCGACATCCAGAACACTCTGATGGACGACGACTGCTATCTGCCCGGCCTCAAACGCCCGGTCGCCGCGCTGTCGGCGGCGGCGAAACTCACCGCGTCGGAAGGAAACCCCGAGCCGCTGCGGAACGGGGTGGACCGTCCGCTTCAGGGAGAATCCAACGCATGGAATTGCGGAAGAGGAAGTTACGTGGAATATTCATTCGGAAAGGAAACCTCGCTTTCCGAAGCCAGAATCGTCTTCGACTCCAACCTTGACCGCGTACACTACAACATGATTTCCTATTATCCGAAGACGCTGCCGGAGTGGATGCCGAAGTTCGAAACGCCCGCTTCGCTGGTCAAGGAGTTCCATCTGGAAGCCGACGGGGTCGAGATCTTCCGCGAGACGAACAACTACCAGCGTCTCGTGAAAATTCCGCTTGGATGCAAGGCGTCGACTCTCCGTCTGGTGATCGACGAAGTCCGTTCCGGAAACGGAACCCGGATTTTCGCTTTCGAAGCAAAGTGATTCTTCCGCGACAGCTCCGGGAAAAAATAAAGGGACCGATATCCCCCCTGTTCACTTTGGTGAATCGTCTTTTTTCCCGAGCTGTCTCTCAATGCTCCGCCCCAGCGCAATGCCGAGTCCGAAAGCGAGGCTGACGAAAATGACCGCGATCAAGGCCGCATCGTGACCGGTCATCGGAAATCTCCCGGATTCGCGGCATGGGATTGGCCTGACGGCGCATTCAAAGATTTTTCGAGGAGGACCAGCCCGACATCCAGGGCTTTGCCGATCAGTGCGTCTTTCTGAATTTTTGTTTTGTGATAAAGGACGTCGATGCGGGAACGGAGTTTTCCATTTTCATCAAGTAACTGCGGCTGAAAAGGTTTTTCCTTCTTGGTTTTAGTTCTTCCCAATTTATACCCCCATTGTTTCATTTGGTATAATAATAGTCCATTATAAGTTTATTTAAAGATGAAATTAAACTAAAATTCAATTTATTGTGATTTTTTCTTGATTTTCTATTGAATGAGTCTATTATATTTCCAAGAAAGGAAATTAAAAACATGAATGATAAAGAGCTTTTCCGACTGTTTGAAGGATACATCAAAGATCAGGGCTGGACCTACGAGAAGGCCGCCGGAATCATCGGTTTTGAAAAGAGCACGCTTTTCAACTGGAAAAACGGAAAACCCATCAGTCCCCGCGGAAGGGACGCCATCCGGCTTCTGACCAAAAAAGCGGTGGAACCCTTCTGCTATCTTGAAAAATGCCCGGCTGAAAAACCGGTCGACCATTTTCTGATGGAAATTCTGGAGGACTGGAAATATCTTGATCCGGAACAGCGTGCGCAAGTCGCCGGACTCGCGTCCAAGCTGTCCGTTTCCCGGAAATGCGGCGTCGAACCTGTGGACGGAACACTTCCGCAGAAATGATCAGGACGGGACCTTTTTCCCGGGAGAGGGCGCGGAAACCGTTTCCCGCTGTTTTTGCGGATGGCGGAAAAAGATTCCGCAAAATAATTTCAAAATTGACGCTCCTTCCGTGAAAAACAGCTTGACTTTCCCTGAAAAACAGCTATATTACCCGCTCTGTTTCTGGCGCGTGTTCCCATCGTCTAGAGGCCTAGGACACCAGGTTTTCATCCTGGTAACAGGGGTTCGAATCCCCTTGGGAATGCCACTTTGAAAATATGAATGTTCACGCGTTCCCATCGTCTAGAGGCCCAGGACACCAGGTTCTCATCCTGGTAACAGGGGTTCGAATCCCCTTGGGAATGCCATTTTTTAATAATATTCGTGTTCCCATCGTCTAGAGGCCTAGGACACCAGGTTTTCATCCTGGTAACAGGGGTTCGAATCCCCTTGGGAATGCCATTTTGCCGGATTTGCTCCGGGTTGTCCGGTAGGAAAAGGATCTCAGATGAAGATTTTTCTTGGCGGAATTCCGTTGGGCTGCGACAACATCGGCGACGAAGCGATCCTGGCATGCGCGGTCGAAATCCTCCGCCGAAACTTTCCCGGCTGTTCCATCACCGTATGCACCGCGGACGCCGAAAACACGGCAAAGCTCCTGAACGTCGAAACGGCTCCACTGTTCGGTTTCGACCCGAACGCCCCGCTGGAGGAATTCCGCAGACTTGCCGCCCGGCACGACTTCTACATCTGGGCCGGCGCGACCGGACTTTCGGACTATCCTGAAACGGCGATCCGGCTTCTCGAGGCCGCCCGGCACGCGGGCACACCGTCGGTCGTCTGGGGCGTCGGAATGGATTCCGAACTCAATCCGGCCTTCTTCCGCGTGGCCGGACGCCGCAGAAAGCTCCTCGAGTTCGTCTCCGCGCTTACGCTCCGCACCATCGATTTCGTGGAAAAATACGAACATTTTCTGGCATCCCGAACCCGGAAGCGTCTTGCAAAAGCGCTGGAACACTGTCTTCTGGTGGTGGTCCGGGATCCACAGACCGCACTGGAGCTCTCCCGCTGCGGCTTCCGCAAAGCAGTCATCGGGGCGGATTCGGCGATCATTCTCCGGGAAACGCCGCAGGACCGGGTGGTCCGCGAAGAGGGCCTCCACAAAATCGGTTTCTGCATTTCGGCCCAGCGCCGCGTGACGGACGAAGCGCCCCTTCTGAAAATGCTCGACCGGATTCTGGACGACGCCTCCAACCGGATCGTTTTCATTCCCATGAACCCGAAAACCGATCATGAACTCATGGGCGGACTCCGCGCAAAACTGAAACATCCCGACCGCGCCTGCCTGTTGGAAAACTGCCCCGAACCCGGCCGTGTCCAATCGGTCGCTGCCAACTGCGACGTGATTGTCAGCAGCCGTCTCCATCTGCTCATCCTTGCTGCCAACGTCGGCACTCCGATCGTGGGAATTTCCCGCGGCAGCAAGGTGGACAACTTCCTCTCCAACTTCGGATTCACCCCCGCGGGAACGGTCCGGAACTGCGATTTCATGCGCCTGTATGAAAACGTCATCGCCTTCCGCAACAATCCCGCCGCCTTCCGCAAATCCGCGGAAGAAATTCATCAAAAACTTCTCAAGCGTCTTTCTTCCGCGGAACTTCTCCTCCGGGAAACGGTCGAAAAAAAGATAGACTCCGAAACCGGCGGTAAATCATGAAGCTTTCAGGAATCATTCTGTTTTTCATTTGCGTAGCGGCATTCGATTGCCATGCCGCCGAATCCGAGCCGATCCGGGGCAGCACCGAGGTCCGCGCCCTGACCGGATCCGAACTCGTCCTGATCGGCGACTACGGAAACTTCCTCATCTCCCAGTATGCCCACACCTACGGGAAACGCCTCATGGAGCTCGAGAAACAGACCGCACTCCGCGACTGGATGCGGAACAACGAGTATGCCTACGCCGTCGCGAAAACCATTCTCCGCTTCCGTCCCGCAATTCAGGCCGCCTATCAGGAATCGGACAAATTCCAACTGACGGATGAAGCCGGAAAAGTCATCCCGATCAAGGAAAGCGGGTCGTGGCTGAATGCCGTCGGACAGGCCCGCTTCCCCGATTTCGGGAGCAGCGGAGAACGGCGAACAAAAGATGCGGCGGTCCTCCATTTCGCGTTTCTGAGTCTGGAAAAACCGCTGGAACCCGGCAGCTACGCCTTGAAAGATCCGCTGGGACAGAAAACCACCTTCCGCTACGATCCGGAGAAAAACGTCTCCGACGCGATTAAAGTCAACCAGGTGGGATACTCTCCCGAAGCCGGACGCAAATTCGCTTATGCCGGATCCTGGCGCGGCGACCTCGGTCCCCTTCCCATGAAGCAGTTCGCGGGTAAAAATTTCGACCTCGTCGACGCAGCCACCGGAAAGACCGTATTTTCCGGCCCGGCCAAGCTCCGCGCCAACGATCCCCTCAACAAGCAGGGAGCTCCCTTCACGGGAGAAGAAACCCTTGAAATGGACTTTTCTCCGTTCAGAACACCGGGTTATTACCGCATCCGCATTCCCGGCGTCGGACTTTCAATTCCGTTCGCCATCGGAAACGACACGATCGGAGAGGCCTTCTACATCCACGCACGCGGACTCTACCACAAGCGCTGCGGCATGGCCAAGGAACTCCCCTGGACGCAATGGACTTCCGGGGCCTGCCATACGACGACGCGGGAGGGCGATTTTCCTCCCGATATCCGCGACTATGCGAAAAACGACCGTCTGACCGACCGCGGCTTCTTCAATGAAAAAAAGGAAAGAGTCGCGCTCAGGCAATTCGACATCATTGCGAATTACGACAAAAATCCCGGACAGCGCAAAATTCTGCCGGGCGTTTCCGGAGGCTGGCATGATGCCGCCGACTTCGACCGCAGGCCCCAGCATTTCAACGCGGTCAACGACCTTCTCGCCGCCTACCTCTTCTTCCCCGCCAACTTCACCGACGGCCAGCTCAACATCCCCGAAAGCGGCAACGGAATCCCCGACATCGTCGATGAAGCCCTCTACGGCATGGAAGTCTGGCGCAAGGCGCAGCGTCCGGACGGCGGCGTCGGCACATGGATCGAAGCCTCCAGCCATCCGGTCCACAAGGATCCCGCAACCGACCGTCAGCAGTATTACCTTTCCGCACCCACAAGGGGCGGAACCATGCTTTATGCCGCGCACGCCGGCATGACGGCCCTCGTCATGAAAAAAATCGGACAGCCAGAAAAGATGAAACTCTGGCTGGATTCCGCCGCGCGCGCCTACGAATTCGCCATGAATCACGCCAACCGATTCAAGTCCGACTACGAAGTGACCCTCAACAAGAAAACAGAGAAACTCAGCTACATGGAAGCCCCCGACGTTGCCACGGAATACCTCTTCAAGGCGGCGTTCAACCTGTATATTCTCACCGGAGACAAAAAATACCTTCAGGACATCACCTCCCGCACGAATGAAATCGACCGCGCGCTCGGAAATTATTCATGGAGCCTCTCCCCCTTCGTCTTCGCGGAATTCCAGCTCGAAAGCGAAAATATCCCGGAACTCTCCGCGATCCGCCAGCGTTATCAGGCGCTGGTGATCCGCTTCGGAGAATACGCCCTCGACATGCTGGAAAACAACTATCCCTACCGCACTCCGTGGTACCCCGCACAGCACGCGTTTTCCGCCAACATGCGCTGGGGCACCTGCCATCCGCTCGTCCGCGCCCGTTACCTGATCACCGCCTGGCGTCTCACCGGCGAAACGAAATACCGTGACGGCGCTTTCCTTGCGAACGACTTCCACAACGGCGCCAATCCCCTCGGCCTTTCCATGACCAGCGGACTCGGTTACCGTTATCCGGTTTTCTTCCTCGACATCCCTTCCTACTGCGACAATATCGCCGAATCCGTTCCGGGCATCACTCCGTATTTTTTCACTTACTACATCCCCTACAGCGATGCGCGCATGGCGCACGGACTCTATTACGAATCCTCCGCACGATACCAGTTCCTCGGCGCTTCGGCCTCCATGCTTCCGAAACGGATCACCGAGGGCCGGGACCTGACGGAAAAGGAAAATCGCGAACTGCTCGGGAAAGTCTGGCCCGTCTGGCGGCGGTTCGCCAATCTCGAGGCCTATACCGTGGACGTCAGCGAATTCACCATCTGGGAGACCATCGCACCCGCCGCCGCGGTCACCGGATGTTTGATGACTCCCGGCTTCAGCCCCTCGCCCGAACTTAAAAACCGCAAACCCGCCTCCGACGTCCGCGCCCTGCCCGGTTATGTCATTCTTCCCTGAGCGCAAATGGAAGGCAATCAGGAGAAACGAATCGTCCGGACGGCGGTCCCTTCCGAAGCCGAAGGCTCCCGGCTGGACATGTATCTTTCCGCCCGGTTCACCTACCGTTCCCGCGCCGAGTGGCAGAAAACCGTCCGCGCCGGGGAAATCCTCCTCAACGGACTCCCGACGCGCCCATCCCGCCTCCTTCATGCCGGAGAAACGCTCTCTTTCGAGCTTGCCGACGATTCCGAACCGGAGGTCCGGACCGATTTTTCCGTCCTTCATGAAACCCCCGATTTTCTGGTCGTCTCCAAGCCCGGCAACCTTCCGGTGCATCCCGCCGGATGCTATTTCGCCAACACCCTGCTGATGCTCCTCCGGA
>CAZORN010000065.1:11604-15338 GCA_964581935.1 uncultured Victivallales bacterium | reverse complement strand
AAGGAGTCTTTTTATGGCAAAGTTCAAGTATGCGCTGTTCTATGATTTTCACACGCTCATCACGATTCCGGATGTCGGGGAACGTTTTGATGTGGAGAAGTTTACGGACAACGTCAAGGCCTGTGGAGTCGATTTCCTTACCTGGCACGCACGATGCAATCAGGGGGGGGCCTACTACAACACGAAAATCGGAACCCGCCATCCCTCCCTGAAATACGACCTGTTCGGCGACATCGCGAAATCCTGCCGCCGCAAGGGAATCCGTTTGAGTGGTTATATAAATGGGTCACTCAGCGATGAAGAGGCCCTGCATCACCGGGACTGGATGATGATCTTCACCGACGGCCGCACCCTCCGGGAGCCACGGCTGACCCCCTATGTCCGCACCCTCTGTTACAATTCGCCCTATCGCGAACACCTGCGGGACATGGCGATTGAACTGATCCGGAATTATCCGGTCGACGGCCTTTTCTTCGACTGTCTTCAGCAGTTCCCGTGCGTCTGCGAAAATTGCGCTCCGGAAATGAAGAAAATGGGACTCGATCCCGCGAAGGAAGCGGATGCGATCGAATTTTCGCATTTCTCGGTCAACCGCCTCTGCCGTTTTCTGTATGACGCCCTGAAAGAGGTCAAGCCGGACCTCCTGCTTTTCTTCAACAATCCCTCCTTCGAGGAAATGGGGGACATGCACAGCCATCTGGAGTGCGAATGCCTGCCCACCGCCGGATGGGGTTACGAATATCTGCCGGTGATGGCGCACTATATGCGAACGGTCGCCGGCCCCGACCGCAGCGTGCTGAACATGACCGGACGCTTCTACGACTGGGGCGACTTCGGCGGGCTCCGCAAGGACGTCGGAATCGAATACGACCTTTTCTACGGACTCGCCAACGGAATGCGTCCCGATGTGGGCGGACACTTCCATCCGCGCGGCGACATGGACCAGCCGGTGTTCGACCTGATCCGTTCCCTCTATTCCAACCTTCAGCAGTATGATTCCTGGTGCGACGACGCGGTGAACCGTCCGGAAATCGCGGTCGTGTTTCCGAAGTCCATCGCGGCGCTCCGCTCCGACCGTTCGCTTCAGGCGGCCACCCGCATGTTGACGGAACTCAAACTCCAGTTCGACATCGTCACGGAATATACTTCATGGGATTCCTACCGCCTTCTCATCCTGCCCGACAATGTGCGCCTTTCCAAAGAAACGGCGTCCCGGTTGGAGAAGCATCTTGCCAAAGGCGGCGCCGTGATCGCGAGCGCCTATTCCGGACTCGATCCGGAGGACAAGCAGTTCGTGCTGAAAGGCTGGCCGGTCGAATATGTCCGTCCGACTTCCCACGATCCGTTTTTCTTTCAGCCGGAAGGCCCGGCCGCCGAGGGGCTTCAGAACATGCCGCTCTCCGTTTATGCCGGCGGAACCGAGGTCAAGCCTGTCCGCGGAGCCAAAGTCGAGATGTATTGCGTCAAGCCTTACGTGAACCGCGCGTGGGATGGTCTCCGTTCCAATTACTATACGCCTCCGCAAGAAAAGACGGCGGAGCCGTTCCTCGCCGTCAAGGGAAACATCGCGTATGTCAGCGGCGAGATCTTCAAGAGCTATTTCAAGCTGGCTCCCTACCAGATGCGCGTCCTGCTCGGCAATCTGATCGGACGCTTCCTTCCCGATCCGAAGTTCAAATCCTCCACGCTGCCCACGTTCGCCCGCGTGTTCGTTCAGGAAAATAAAAACATGGAACTGGTCCATGTCCTGGCATACGCCCCGGAAAGCCGCGGCGCCTCCGTTGCGCTCGAGGACCGCTCGACTCTCGTGAATACCGGGCTTTCCCTTCGCACGGACGGGAAAAAGGTGAAGAAGGTCTATCTTGCACCGTCGCGTGAAAAGCTTCCCTTCACGGTGAAGGACGGCTATTGCACGGTGAAGCTTCCACTGATTCAGGGATATGCGCTGGTCGTGTTTGAATACTGACCGCGCGGGAAGGGATCCCTTTTCTGAAAAAGAAGAAACGGGCTTTTCCGGAAGTTCAATCCGGGAAAGCCCGTCTGGTTGTACGGGTGTTCCATTTTTTCGCGTGCCGGGAGATTACTTGTAGATGAGGATCTGTTCGCCTTCGCGGCAGAAGTTGAATTTCTCCCGGGCGACCTTTTCCGCGGCGAACGATTTGTGTTCCAGATCGTGGACGTCGCGGATCAGTTCCTGGCATTCCTCCTGCGCCTCTTTGAGTTCCTGTTCGAGGTTGTAGACGGTCTTCTGCATGGCGGTGTATTTACGGTAGACCGGCATGACAAGAATCACCGAGAAGGCGAAGATGACCGCCAACAGGGCGTATAGGGAAAGGGAAAGCATTTTTTGAACTTTGTTGTCCATGGAAAAACACCTCCTGAAGACATCCCGCCGGGGAAGGAACACGGAAGGCGGGACGTCCGACGGTTGCGCCTTACATCTGAAGGGTCATCAGAAATTCGGCATTGGTTTTCATTTTCTTGAGTTTTCCGATGATGAGTTCCATGGCTTCCGCCGGAGGAACGCCGTTCATGGCCTTGCGGAGCGTCCAGACGCGCTGGAGCTCGTCGGGATGGAGGAGCAGTTCTTCCTTGCGGGTGCCGCTGCGCTCGATATTGATGGCCGGATAAATGCGGCGGTCGACGAGGTAGCGGTCGAGATGGAGTTCCATGTTGCCCGTGCCCTTGAACTCTTCAAAAATCACTTCATCCATTCGGCTTCCGGTGTCGATCAGGGCCGTGGCGATGATGGTGAGGCTTCCCTTGCCGTCGATATTGCGGGCCGCGCCGAAGAAGCGTTTCGGCTTGTGTAGCGCGTTGGCGTCGACGCCGCCCGAGAGGATCTTGCCGCTGTGGGGCTGAAGGGTGTTGTAGGCGCGCGCCAGACGGGTGATGGAGTCGAGGAGGATGACGACGTCCTTGCCGTATTCGACCAGCCTCTTGGCCTTTTCAATGACCATTTCGGCGACCTGGACATGGCGTTCGGGCGGTTCGTCGAAGGTGGAGCTGACCACTTCCGCCTTGACCGAGCGCTGCATGTCGGTGACTTCCTCGGGGCGTTCGTCGATCAGGAGGATGATGAGTTCCACTTCCGGATTGTTCTTGCAGATGGCGTTGGCCATTTTCTGCATGAGGACCGTTTTGCCGGTCCGGGGCGGAGCCACGATCAGGCCGCGCTGCCCCATGCCGATGGGGGAGACCAGATCGACCACTCGCATGGAAATTTCACTGGGTTCGTTTTCGAGGATGAGGCGCGTGGTGGGGAAGTACGGGGTCAGGTCGCCGAACGGGATGATGTTCTTCTTGCGTTCCGGGGAGTCATGGTTGATGGTCTCCACCTTGAGCATGGCGAAGAAACGTTCCTTTTCGCGCGGAGGACGGATCTGTCCGGCGATGAAGTCGCCGGTCTTGACCGAGAAGCGGCGGATCTGGGACGGGCTCAGATAGATGTCCTCGGAGGAGGGCAGGTAGCTGTAGGCGGGGGAACGGAGGAAACCGAAGCCGTCGGGCAGGACTTCCAGGATGCCGCTGCCGTACATGATGCCGTTGCGTTCGGAGTTGGCGCGGAGGATTTCAAAGATGAGTTTCGATTTTTCGAGGGCGCCGACGCCTTCGATTCCCATTTCCCGCGCCATGGTGCTGAGTTTCTCCATGGACATTTCCTGGAGCTCGGTGATGTTGACGCTGGGCTGGTTGCCCTTCTGCTCGAGCGCCTGATTGACCTGTTCCGGGGA
>CAZORN010000065.1:9605-11504 GCA_964581935.1 uncultured Victivallales bacterium | reverse complement strand
AAAGAGTCGTATTCGTCCGGGTTCTGAGCGGGGGGAGCGGGTTCCACATAGGTGGCGCGGATGGGCTCGGGAGCGGGGACATATCCGTCGTCATCATCTTCGGGCGGACCGAAGGAGGCGGCGGCGACCGGCTGGGAGGAGGGCACCACCAGAAGGTCCGGCTGTGCGTTTTCGAAGAAATCCTGATCCCGTTCGCGCACGGGTTTCGCCTTCGGGGCGGCGGGTGCGGATTCGGAAACCTCTTTCACGGGAGCGGGCGGGGCCGCGTTTTTCGGTTCGGCCGGTTCCGCCGGAGACTGGGGCATCGCGAAAGCCGGTGCGGCGTCGGCGATATTCTCCGCTTTCGTGTAGGATTCCTGGGACGGTATGGAAGCCTGCGGCGGGGTCATTTCTCCGTCCGCCTTCTTGATTTCGGCGTTGTCGGCATTCTGCTGACGCGGGGGTCTGCCGCGTCTTTTCGGGGCAGGAGGCGTGTTGTTGTTCTGATCCATTGAGATACTCCAGGATATTATGAATTATTGAAAGTGATTTCTGATTTTTTTTTCAAGCAGGACGCATTGTTCGCGGAGAGTTTCCAGCGATCCGTTGTTGACCAGCCCGTAGTCGGCGAGTTCGAGTTTTTTGTCTGCGGAAAACTGGGAACGGATCCTTTTTTCCGCGTGTTCCGGGGTCCAGCCCCTGTCAAGGAGACGTGCCCGCTGAATTTCCGGAGCGGACCACACGGCGACGGACGCATCCATTTTCGGGGCCCATTGCGCCTCAAAGAGAAGGGATGCCTCGATCATGATGAAATTCTTGTTCCGAATCTGGGCCGCCGCCATTTCCAGACGGAGAAGGATCTCCGGATGGAGGACTGAATTGAGCCATAGCCTTTCTTTTTCATCGTCAAATATTTTTTGTGCGATTCGTGAACGGTCCGGCGTCCCGTCTTCGGAAATGACTTCCGACCCCCATCGCGCCGTCAGCATTTTCACGAAAGGAGTGCAGGACTCCTCGTAAATTTCATGACAGATTCCATCCGCATCGAGGCATTGCCATGCGCTGAAGCTGCTGAAAAAATTCAACACGGCGGATTTGCCGCAACCGGGGCCTCCGGTAAGTCCAATCCGTTTCAAATGTTCTCTCCTGAATCAATAACCGGCACAGGAAAGCTCCGCGCCGGCAAACCGGTTGGTGAAAATGAAAAATGCAAGCAGTTATTCCATGACAAGAGTTGGGGAGAAAACTGCTGAGCCGTAAAAACGGTGCATAATAACGGGAAAAAATAACCGATCAATGCTATACTTTATCATAATCTGCGCTATATTCAAGTAAAAAAAATATTTTTTGTCAAATAAGGAGCGAGAAATCAATGAAACGGGTTCACACGCAGGTCATCGCATCGGGAAACTGGCTGTCGCTCAATCAGATCGAATATGAAGACAACCGGGGAATCAAACGCACATGGGAATCGGTCTCACGGAATAAGTCTTCCGGTGCGGTCGCGATCATCTGCACGCTCAAGCCTTCCGGAAAACTTGTTCTGGTCCGTCAATATCGTCCCCCGGCAGACGGCATGGTCATCGAATTTCCCGCCGGACTGGTCAACAAAGAGGAGAATCCCGCGGAAACCGCTGTCCGGGAACTGCGGGAGGAAACCGGATACCGGGGACGTCTGCTCCGTCTCATCCCGGACGCCTTCAGCTCTCCCGGCCTGAGCTCGGAGATTGTCCGTCTCGCCGTGATGGAGGCCGACGAAAGGGAACAGACGGACCTGACCACGGAGTTCGACGAAACCGAAGATATTGAGACGATCCTGGTTGAAGCGGGCGGACTGGAACAATTCCTGCAGCGGGCCGCCGCGCGCGGCGACCTGATCGACGGACGCGTCTCCGCGTATTCGGTCGGTTTGAGCGCCGC
>CAZORN010000065.1:8153-9505 GCA_964581935.1 uncultured Victivallales bacterium | reverse complement strand
TTGAGCCACGCGTTGAAGAGTTCGACTTCCCATGAGGTGGCTTCGGTCTGCTTGCTTTTATAGGCGGGCAGGAGTTCGTAGAAGAGTTTCATCTGGGCTTCCGCGTGTTTCCCGGAAGCCAGCAGGGCGGTCGATTCAAGATAGGCGGCGATGCAGCGGATGAATGTATCCTTGGACTGTTTGAACCCATCGTTTTCGAGGAGCTTGAGGGCATCGGGATAACGGTTCAGGACGATGTAAAGTTCCGCGAGGTTCAGGGCAGTGACCGGCTGGAATCCGGCCTGAAGAATCTTTTCGTATGCGGCGCGGGCTTCGTCGAGTCTGCCGAGGTAGGAAGTGGCCAGCGCGATTCCTTCCAGAATCTGAGGGTCATCGGCGAGTTTCGGTTCGGCGGCCAGTTTACGGAGGTCTTCCAGCGCCGCGGCGTAATCTTTTTTCAGGAGAAGGATGGAAGCCCGGACATTGCGGACATCGAGGTCTTTCGGGTTGTCTTCGAGGATCTTCGTAGTGAGGTTGACAAGGTCCTGGTAGCGGCGGGTCAGGAAAAGGATTTCGACCATATCCTGCTGATACTGCTGGTTTTTTCCGGAAACGGCGTAAGCCACCTTGATGTCGTCAATCGCTTCGTCCGGACGTCCGGAGCGAGCCTTGAGGAGGGCAAGTTCGCGGTAGGGATACGGAGCGGCCGGATTCCGTTTGAGGGATTCGTTGAACAGTTCTTCTGCCGCGGCGGTATTGCCCCGGCGAAGTTCCACCAGTCCCATGAAATAGGGAATCAGGGAGCTGTTGGGATCGAGCGTCTGTTCTCTTTTGAGTTCGACGAGGGCGGCGTCGAAGTTGCCGTTCTTGAAATAGGCCTCGAAAGCGCGGTGGATGATCTTCATGATCTCCACACGGAGCTGGGGTTTCCGTGCGGAAGCCGCAAAGGCGGTCTTCAGGGCTTCAAATCCTTTTTCATTTTCAAATTGTGCGTAATAGATGGCTCCGAGGGTGCAAAGGAGAGCCGGATTCTTCTTGTAGTCGGGAATTCCCATGATTTGTTCGGCGGCGGAATCCAGGAAAATCCGGTTGCGGAGCCAGAACTCGGCCAGGGCGGCCTTGGCTTCGGGAAGTCCGCCGTCCGCGGCGGCGCGGTAATGGCGTGCGGCCGTGATTCCGTCAGAAGACATTCCCTGTCCGAGGTCAGCCATGTAGCCGAGCAGCAGATGCGCCTTGAGGCTCTTTCCTTCATCGGCTTCCTTCTGAAGCTGAGCGATCACTGCCTTGAATTGTTTTTCACGCTCCTTGTCGTCTTTGGTCTGGAGCGCCTTGATATACATGGTTTCGCCTTCGGAAATGAAGTCCGGGGCGGT
>CAZORN010000065.1:4643-8053 GCA_964581935.1 uncultured Victivallales bacterium | reverse complement strand
CCCGCTACACCGGAACATACACCAATAATGATGGAAATCCAGAACATTTCTCCGGAACTTTTCGATAAATTTCGTGCCGCGGCTGCCGGAACGATCAGAAGAGCCGTCACAAGCAGCACTCCGACCGCCTTGACGCAGAAGATCACCACGAGGGAAAGAAGGAGGACGTGGGCATATTCATAGAAAGCCACATGCACCCGGTGAATTCGTGCGAGCTGCGGGTTCAACCCGATTGCAAGCATCCGGTTGAATGCGAAAATCTGGAAGAGGAAAAATACGCAGGAGAGCAGGAAAAGCGCCAGAATCTCATTGCGGCTGATCGTCAGGATGTCTCCGTATAGGAACATTTGCATATCTCTGGATACGTTCGGGTTCCGGCTCACGAGCGCCAGTCCGAACGCCACCACGGCCGAGAAGAAAACCCCGATCACGGTGTCCGAAGACAAAGAGGATCTCCGTTTCAGGAACATGATTCCCGCGCCGATCGCCAGCGCCAGAAGCGGCATCGTCAGATCGGGGCTGACCGCGAAAATAAGCCCCAGAGCCACTCCGGCGAAGGTGCTGTGCCCGATGGCGTCCGAAAAGAAGGACATCCGGAAGTTGACCACATGGATTCCGGCGGCGGCCGCCAGCGGCGCGCACAAAAGAATGCCGAGAAACGCTTCCTGCATGAAACGGTATTTCATGCAGTCGAACGGGAGAAGCCCGATCCAGTCGCAGAGGGTGTTCAGCAGGATTTGCATGAGCATTTTCCTCCCTGCCGGTATTGTTCCATTTTTCCGATATGGAGTCCGAAGGTTTCGTGAAGGACTTCCGGGGTCAGGACCTTGGAAGGTTCTCCCGCCGCGAAGACTTTCTTATTGATGCAGATCACATGGGACGCGTGGGCGGCGACCATGGAAAGGTCATGGCTGATCATCAGCTGGGTGAATCCGCGTTCCTTGCGGAACTTCTCCAGCAGTTCGCAGCAGAGCTGTTCCCCTTTGAAGTCAACCCCTGCCTCGGGTTCGTCCAGAATGAGGATTTCCGGTTCCTGCATCAGGGCCTGAGCCAGGAGCACCCGCTGGAGTTCGCCTCCGGAGAGCGCACCGAGGGCGCGGTTGGCCGCCTGCGCGCATTCGACCGAGGACAGATATTCCATGCACTCCGCGCGGAATTTCCGCGAGATTCCGAAGAAAACGGGACGCCGGACGAAACCGCTCGCCAGAAATTCAATCACGGTCAGGGGCATGTCGCGGTCGAAGTTCAGTTTCTGGGGGACATACCCGAAGCGGGGAGGCTTCCGTGTGAAGTTTCCCGTTTTGCTTCCGAACTCGATTTCGCCCTTGTAGGGAAGTTCGCCGAGGATCGCCCTCGTCAGGGTGGTTTTTCCGGCTCCGTTCGGGCCGACGATCGCCGTGCACATTCCGTAAGGGACCGATGCGGTCACGCCTTCAAGGATATTGACGCTGCCGAGTTTCACCGAGAGATTCACGATGCGGATGGCGGTATGCGTGGCGCAGGAGCATTGATGTACGTCATGGCTCATTTTGCAAACAGTCCTTGAATGATGTTCAGATTGCTGTCCATGATCTTTTCATAATAGTCGTCGGGGGCGTTCTGCGGACCGCTTGCCACGGGATCGAGACGGACGGTGCGTATGCCGCATTCCCTTGCGATGGCTTCCGCCGTCCGGGCCGGATATTGAGGCTCGGTGAAGATGACCCTGATATTTTTTTCCTTGATTTCATGAATCAGTTCTTTCATTTCGGCGGCGGACGGTGCGGACTGTCCGTCGGAAATCGTGGCTGCCACCATGAGGCCGAGCGGTTCGGCGAGATAATCGAAAACGCCGTGCTGCGCGATGACGGAATTTCCTCTCACTTTTGGCGCGAGAAGTTTGATTCGTTCATTCAGCGCGTTGAGCTTTGCAAGGTAGGCCGTTGCGTTTGCGCGGTAACGTGCGGCATTGGCGGGATCCGCCTTCTCAAGTCCCTTCGCAATGTTTTCGACCATTCCGACGGCGGAAACCGGCGAAGCGAAGAGGTGCGGATTCAGCCCGCCGTGGCTGTGGTCGTGCCCGTGATCATGGTCGCCGTCCTTGTCCGCGTGCCCGTGATCATGGTCATGGTCGTCATTCTCTTTTGCCTTCAGGGCCTTCAGGCCTTTTGTCGCGTCGATGACGACGGCTTCCGGATTCATCTTTGCGAGGGGCTTCAGGACGAAATCGTCCAGTCCCATGCCGTTGCGCACGACGATCAGGTTTTTCGTTCCCAGTTTCCGCATGTCGCCGGGAGTCAGGACATAATCGTGCGGGCATCCGGTTCCGGGGGGGACGACCAGTTCCACCCGGACGTCCGGGCAGTTGGCCGCGATGTTCTTCGTGAAGAGGTAGACCGGGTAGGTGGTGCAATAGACGGGGCGTGTTTCCGCGGCATGCAGCGATGCTGTGAGGATTGCGGAAAATAGAATGATCCAGAATCGTTTCATGGGCAGTTCTCCTTTTTCGGGGGTGATTTTCCGCCGGGCCGGGAATCGGCGGTTAAGTGACATTCGATGGAAAGACCGTCGCAGCTTCCGCAGCGCCGGATCGTGTGTTCGCGCGCAAACGCCTTCCAGTGCCTGCGCTGTTTTTCGTTCAGGAAGCCGACTCCGCCGCAGAGGGGACAGGTCTCCCGGAGGGCGTGAAGGACGGCGCTCCGGATGAATTCCGATCTGTTGGGCAGTTTTTCCAGAGCGGCCAGCAGTTCTTCTTCGGCTTTGAAAGAGACCACCGTATTTTTCTTGTCTTCCCGCATTGGGACAAAATCCTTGTTGTTTAACCCTGTACAGTAATACAAAGTAATATTTTTTCAAGAACGATTCGGAAAAAGCTCTGTGAGTTTTTTGTAAAAGTGCGCAAAAAATCCCTGTCCCGGCGAGAAGGCCGGGGCAGGGAGGCGATTCATGAGGGGAGACATTTCAGAGGGTCAGTCCTTGAAATCGTATTTTTCGCCGTAGCCGTAATGCTCGATCACGTAATCGACATCCTTGTCGCCGCGTCCGCTGCAGTTGGCGAGGATGGCGCCGCCTCTGGATTCGGAGGCGCGGCGGATGGCGTAGGCGATGGCGTGGGAACTTTCGAGCGCGGGGATGATGCCTTCATAACGGGAGAGCTTGAAGAAGGCGTCCACGGCTTCCTCGTCGGAGGCCGTCACATACTGGACGCGTCCGAGGTCGCGCCAGAAGGCGTGTTCGGGGCCGACGCCGGGATAGTCCAGGCCGCTGGCGATGGAGTAGACAGGGGAAGGGGAGCCGTCCTCTTCCTGAAGAAGGATGCTGTCGAAACCGTGGAGGATTCCGCGTTTGCCGTAGGTCATGGAAGCGGCGTGGTCGCCGGTCATGGGACCGCGTCCGAGGGGTTCGACGCCGCAGAGTTCGACGGGATCGTT
>CAZORN010000065.1:0-4543 GCA_964581935.1 uncultured Victivallales bacterium | reverse complement strand
GCGGCGGCCGTGGCGAGGGCGACGCCGTGCTGTCCGGCGCCGGTTTCGGCGATCAGTTTCTTCTTGCCGAGAAAGGTGGCCAGAAGGCCTTCCCCCATGCAGTGGTTGAGCTTGTGCGCGCCGGTGTGGTTGAGGTCTTCCCGTTTCAGGTAGATCTGGCAGCCCGTTCCGATTTTGCGGGAAAGACGGTCGCAGTGATAGACGGGGGTGGGACGTCCCTGGAATTCGCGGCGGATGCGGCGGAGTTCATTGATGAAACGCGCGGAGTGGCAGATGGAGTTGTAGGCGTCGGTGATCTCTTCAAAGACGGGAACCAGCTGAGGCGGAAGAATGGCTCCGCCGTATTCTCCGAAACGTCCGTTTTTATCCGGGTAGTCCCTGAAATAAGTCCTGTAATCCATAGTCCGTCTCTCCATCTTTGTTTTCATATTTTCCGGTAAAACCGTAATATAACTCCGGCCGGGGCTGTTTACAAGAAGGCGTTTTTGTAAAAAAATGAGTCCGGCTTGTCTTCCCTGATTGACAAAAGGGACATCCGGAGATATATTTCTGCGTGATGATTGAAGAGATTTTTGAAAGGGATGAAACAATTATGGCAAAAAGAGTCGTCGTTACAGGCAGAGGACTGGTGACTCCGCTCGGAAACGGGCTTTCGGAGAACCTTCACTCTCTGAGAGAAGGAAAAACCGGCACCGTTTTCATGCAGGAGTGGGCGGATCAGGGATTGGAATCCAAGGTTGCCGGTGTTTCGGACCGCGAAGTCCAGTGCCCCATGTTCAATGTCAAGAACGTCCGTTTCATGGCTCCCAATGCCCGGATGGCCGCGGCCGCGGCCTATGAGGCTTTTGCGGAAGCCGGACTGTCCCCGGAGAATCTCCCGGACCGCCGGGTCGCCATGATCAACGGCTGCGCCGGAAGTTCCTACGAGACCGTTTACCGGAACATGTCCACCTTTGAGCGCACCCGCAAACTCCGCTCCTGTTCTCCCTTTTCAGTCCCCAAGATCATGCCCTCCTGCGCCGTGGCCAACATGTCGCTTCTTTTCGGCACCACGGGGGAAAGCTATGACATCAGCTGTGCATGTACCAGCAGCGCTCTCGCGATCATCGCCGGAGCCCGTCTGATTCTTGCCGGCGAATACGATTATGTGCTTGCGGGCGGGTCCGAGGAACTTTCCTGGGCTCAGGCGCTCGGTTTCAGTTCCATGCGCGCCCTGGCCACGCACAGCAACGAGCGGCCCGGATGCGCCAGCCGTCCGTTCGACAAAGGCCGGGACGGCTTCGTTCTCGCCGACGGCGCCGGCATGGTGGTCCTCGAAAGCGAGGAGCACGCCCTTCGCCGCGGAGCGGTTCCGCAGGCCGTCATTTCCGGATACTATTCCAACAGCAACGCGGTCGACATGGTCATGCCGAGCGCGGCTTCCACCGCCGAAGTCATGACGCGGGCCATCGAAAGCGCGGGCCTCCGCAAGGAAGACATCTCCTACGTCAATACCCATGGAACCGCCACGCCGGTCGGGGATCCGATCGAAATGGAGGGAATCCACCGGGTCTTCGGAGATCACAAGGTCGCCGTCAACAGCACCAAGTCGATGACCGGTCACATGATCGGCGCGGCGGGCGCGGTCGAAGCGATTTTCACAACATTGATGATCCAGAATTCTTTCCTCTGCAAGAGCGCGAACCTCGAAGTCCTGGAAGACGGTCTGGAATGGGCCGACCTTGTCCGCGAAACCCGGAACGGGGTTGAAATCAACCATGCCATCAGCAACAGCTTCGGGTTCGGCGGATCCAACGCTACATTGGTGATCTCGAAATACAAATGAGCTCCTGCAATTCATCCGGTAATTTCCGCCCGAAACTCCCTCCATGGATCCGGGTCAAGGTTCCCTGCGGTGAACAGCGCGCCCATGTGGAAGAGCTGCTCAAGACCAATTCCCTGAATACGGTCTGCCGGGGCGCACAATGCCCGAACCTCTGCGAGTGCTGGCACCGGGGAACCGCCGCTTTCATGATCTTGGGCGAACGCTGCACACGGAACTGCCGTTTCTGTGCGGTGGGACACGTGGAACAGCCGCTCCCGCCCGATCCGGCGGAGCCCGCCCGTCTTGCCGAAGCCGCCGCTTCCATGAAACTTTCCTTTGTCGTGGTCACCAGCGTGACCCGCGACGATCTTCCGGACGGCGGAGCCGCCCATTTCGCGAAGACCATTCAGGCGCTCAAGGAAAAAATTCCGGGCGTGAAGGTCGAAGTCCTGACGCCCGATTTCAACCGGGCGGAAAAAGACATCCGCACCGTGCTCGACGCGGAACCGGACGTCTTCAACCACAATGTCGAAACGGTCGAACGCCTGACTCCCCTGATCCGTTCCAAAGCCCAATACCGCCGTTCCCTCGAAATCCTGAAGATCGCCTTCGGCATGACTTCCGGGCGCATCCCCGTCAAATCCGGCATCATGGTCGGATTGGGCGAGACCGACGACGAGGTCGTCCGCACGATTCAGGACATTCGCGACACAGGCGCCGAATTCCTCACGATCGGACAGTATCTTCCCCCCTCGAAGGATCACTGGAAACTGGAACGCTATGTGGAGCCCGAAGTCTTCGATGCCTGGGGCGAGTCCGCCCGGAAGATCGGCTTCACCCATGTCGCCAGCGGTCCGCTTGTGCGCAGTTCCTACTACGCCGAACAGCTTGCCGGGGACGGTTCCATCCGGCACGTCAAAATCTGATTTTCCTTCGTTTCTCCCGTTTCTCCCTTTTTGTGCCGGACATCCTTGATTTTTTTAAAAATATGCAATATATTACAGGCTGCAATCTACAACCAATCACAGGAGAACACACATGGGAAAGACAACTGCGCAAAAGATTTTCGAGGCTCATCGGATTGACACACCGGCCGAGGGTGTCTCCGTGCTTTCCCTTGACAGGGTCTTCTGTCATGAAATTACGACTCCGATCGCGATCAACGATCTGGTTGAAAAAGGCAAGGACCGCGTGTTCGACGCCTCCAAAATCAAGGCGGTCATCGATCACGTCACCCCGGCCAAGGACTCCAAGACCGCGGAACAGGGCAAGACGATGCGCGAATGGGCCCGCCGCCACGGAATCAAGGATTTCTTCGACATTGGCGCCAATGGCGTCTGTCATGCGATTTTTCCTGAAAAAGGTTTTGTCCGCCCCGGATTTACCATCATCATGGGCGACTCCCATACTTGCACCCACGGCGCATTCGGCGCGTTCGCGGCAGGCGTCGGAACGACCGACCTCGAAGTCGGCATCCTCAAAGGCGTCTGCTCGATGCGCTCCCCGGACACCATCCGGATCCGCATCGACGGTGCGCTCCGGGAAGGCGTCTACGCCAAGGACCTGATTCTGGCGATCATCAAAATGCTCACGGTCAACGGCGCGACCGACAAGGTCATCGAATTCGCCGGCGTAGCGGTGGACTCCATGGGAATGGACGCCCGCATGACCCTCTGTAACATGGCGATCGAAGCCGGTGCCACCTGCGGCATCTGCTATCCGGACATGACCACCGTCAAATATCTTTGGCCCTTCATCAAGGACGAATTCGCCTCGCCGGAGGCCGCGCTCAAGGATTACTCGAAGTGGCTTCCCGACGCCGACGCCGAATACGTCAAGGACATCGTGATGGACGCCTCGACGGTGGAGCCGATGGTCACGTTCAATTTCAAGCCGGACCAGGTCAAGCCCGTCCGCGAAATGGAAGGAACGAAGGTCAATCAGATCTACATCGGTTCGTGCACGAACGGACGGATCGAGGACCTGCGGATTGCGGCGTCCATTCTGAAAGGCAAGAAAATCAGTCCGGATGTGCGTGCGATCGTTTCGCCCGCCACCCCGAAAATCTTTGAACAGGCTCTTGACGAGGGGTTGATCAAGATCTTCATGGAAGCCGGTTTCTGCGTGACGAACCCGACTTGCGGAGCATGTCTTGGAATGAGCAACGGCGTGCTGGCCAAGGGAGAATCCTGCGCCTCCACGACGAACCGCAACTTCAACGGACGCATGGGCAAGGGCGGTATGGTCCACTTGATGAGTCCGGCCACCGCGGCCGCGACCGCCATCGCCGGTCACATCACCAACTCCCCCATCTTCAAAGGTTGAGAAAGGCAGCATCATGAAAAACTTCAGCGGAAAAATTCTGTTTCTGGACCGCTCGGACATCAATACCGACGAGATCATCCCCGCCAAATACCTGACGGAACTGACCAAGACGGCCCTCAAGCCCTATTGTCTCGAAGACCTTTCCCTGCCGGGGTTCGATCCGAGGAAGGACATCGCCGGAAAGAGCGTGATCATCACGCGCGCCAATTTCGGCTGCGGCTCCTCCCGTGAACATGCCCCGTGGGTGCTGGAATGCAACGGCATCAATCTGGTCATCGCCGAAAACTTCGCCCGGATCTTCCGCCAGAACATGTTCAACTGCGGACTCATGGCGATCTCCCTTTCCGCGGAAGTCATCGAGGAAATCTTCCGCACCTTCGCCGGTTCGGAAGCCTCCTGCGAGACGGATATGGA
>CAZORN010000064.1:0-15440 GCA_964581935.1 uncultured Victivallales bacterium | reverse complement strand
ATGATGGCTACGACAATGAGGAGTTCGATCAAAGTGAAACGCGGGTTCATTGATATTACCTTATTTATTTTCGTAATAATATTCCGGGCTTTTTCACCCCGTGCTCGATCTGTGACGGGAAAAGCGATTCCGTAAATATTACGATAATTAATTTTGTAATAATATATCCGTCCGAAAAGAGAATGCAAGAGGGAGGATATTTTTTATGAAATATTCTTGCCGGTCGTGCTCATGGAGAGCTCTGCGTGAAGGACTCCCCGGAGCGATTTCATTGCGTTGGCCAGTTTGCCGATCTCATTGCCGTTGCCCCGCAGCATCACCATTTCGGCGCAGATTTCATGGCTGACGTGCACATGGGTGGAAGCCAGGACATGGCATCCGCAATGGTGCTGGAGATCAACCAGTTTTTCGGTCAGTCCGCGGCGATGGTGGTTGTAGACCAACGACAGGGTGCCGATGACTTCTCCGCCGGCTTTCCACTGTTCGCGGGTCATCTGCTCCCGAATCAGGTCGCGGACGTATTCGGAGCGGTTTTCGTATCCGTTTTTTTTCACGAGCTTCGAAAGATCTTCGAAGAGATCTTCTTCCAACGACAAGCTTACCCGTACCAGTTTCGACATTTTTTCTCCCCTTTCCGGTATTACGAATGCTGGATAATATAATACGGAAAGAGGTCTTTTGCAATGCCATTCCGGCGGAAATCCCGTCGACATAGACTTCAGGTTCAGGAGTGTTTCCCGAGGATTTCCTTCACCGGGAGGAAAAGGTTGTCCGCGGCAAGCCCTGCGGAAAACGGAAGCAGTCTCTTTCCGTATTCTTTCCGGGTGAGAGCTTCAAGCTCCGGAAGATCTGTTTCGAGTTCCTTCCGAAGCCCGGACGTCTCTCCGCCGGAAAGGAGAATGGCCAGTTTCGACCGGAAGATCAGATGTCTTGCTGCGAACTGCCATTCTTCCGTACCGGGGATTCGGCGGAAAAGAGCCAGTGCTTCTTCATAGTTCCGCCGCCGGCGGATCACCTGTTCCCGATCGACGGGATTCTTCTGCAGGGAGGTTTCCAGCGCATCGGGACACGCCTTCTGGTTGACCTGACTATAACCGAGGTCGACGACCCTTGAAAGCGGAGCCGGATAGGATACAAGACGCACCGCCTCGAAAAAGCGTGAGTCCTGCATTCCGAAACGGCGGAGGGCGAATTCCGTTTCAAATTGATCCAGTGGAACCTCCCGCTTGATTCCGCGTGCGAAAATCGGCTCCTGAAGGGAGAATGGAAAGAGATGGACGCTCCAGCTGGTGAAAAGGGTCGCTTCCGTCACGCCCGCGGATTCGAGGGCAAGCCAGCGTTCGAGGTTTTCGCGGTGCAGATCGTAGCGGGGGGCGAATACGGAATCCCCGTAGCTTCGTCCCGCACCGCATCCCCAAACCCGGAATCCCTGTTTCCGGAAATCGTGAGCGGCGTTGAACGCGTCTTTTTCGGCTGTTTTCCCGCAGTCGTCGGCGGAGCCGTAATTCCAGTCCGCCATGATGACGCGTCGGTCGAGACTTTGCGCAAGGGAGGGATGCCTGATCGCCATGTCCGCCCAGATGACCGGGACGACGCCGCGTCCGAGGAGTCTCTCTGTGAGCGGCCGGAGATGATCCGCCATCAGCGAACCTTCGTCCTTTTCCGAAATGGCCTTCCGGCAGCGTTCGCAGAAGCGTCCGATGGCCCATGCTTCATCGGCGCCGAGATGAAAGAAACGGGCTTCGGGAAACAGTTCCAGATACTCGTCGATCCAGCGAAGAAGGAAAGATCTCACGTCCGGACTGGAGAGACAGTACAGCTCGAGGAAGCCCGGGTGTTCCGAGAGCGGATAAAAACGTTCCTGCCGCAGGACATACGCGTTGTGGGAGACGGTCTGGAGCAGCGGGATGTTGTCGAATCCGAGGCTGATTGCAAAATCGAGGATCTTCCTGAATTCCGCTTTCGTCAGGGCGTCCGGCGCGGCCGCCCCGGGGGCTGTATCGAACCGGACCGAATCCTCGATTTCCCAGAGAATCTTGTCAAATCCGTATTCACGGAGCACCGGAAGGAAAGACTTCAGATACTCCGGGCGGTATTTCGCGGAATTGGAATCGATATGAAAAATAAGGGCCATTTCAGTGCAGAACCTTCTGAAGTTTTTCGATTTCATCCGCGACGGCTTCCCGTGCGGATAGGATTTCGTTCTCCGGAACACGGTAGACATTGCGGTGCGGCCAGCAGCGGGCGAAGAGATCGTCCAGCTTCTTCTGTGCGTCGTCGGCCTCGGCGGTTTTTCCCTGTTTGCGTGCCTTGTCGATCAGCGACCGCAGGAGTTTTACATAGCTGGCGTCCTCCATGCCGTCGCGGATCGTTTCCCAGCGGATCGAATCGATGAAGCCCTTGTCGCGCCAGCCGCCTTGTTTGGTGTAGAAGGGCTTGTTGACGGGGTGTTCCGGGTAGATCAGATAGTTCCAGTGCCCGTAGTAGTTCCGCCAGAGGGATTCCTTGCCGTCCGCATCATAGGAGGTCCAGCACTGGATGCCCCACCATGAGACCATGTCGAGGTCATATTTCGCGGCCTGCCAGAGATAGTTTCTCCATTCGCAGCCGGGAGCGCCGATCGCGGTGGTCGGGGGCGGACCGCAGTTGTAGAAGGCCGTTTTGACACCGGCCGCTTTGGCTTTTTTCATGAAATCCTCGTCATAACTGCCATAGATGGGTTTCCAGATGGCGCAGATTTTGGGATCGGCTTCACGAAGGTCGCTGGAGCCGTGCGCGGTCGTAAAAGGAATGCCGCTACCCAGCGCCGCCTGACAGAGATTGTCGAACCAGACCTTGATGTTGCCGGGCTCGTCCGAGACGCCGAGGAAGATGCGTCCGTTGAGATTTTTCCGTTCCAGGTGTTTCCGGAAGAGGACAAGGACTTCCTCCAGATAGCGGTTGTTGAGGAGTGCGTTCCCTACGCGGTCGGCATGGCGTCCCGGAAGAATCTTTTTGAGTTCGTATGCTTCCCGCATGAAGCGTTCGATCGGAACGGTATAATAGAGGGTGTAAGGCTTGCCCGCACGCTCGGAGATGTCGATGATTCTGTCGAATTCGGTGGAGTCGAGAAGGATTCTGCCGTCGGAAGACGCTTCAAACGGTCCGCTGGAGAGTCCCGGGTAAGCGCCTTTCGGATCGCCGTGGATTCGGAAAAGGTTCGGGGCGGTGATGCGGATCATTCTCATGCCGTGTTCGACCTGGTTCGTGACGAATATTTCAATCTGGTCGTTGCGGAGTTCCATCCCCGCCGGTGCCATGGCGCCCAGCGAACTGTAGGCTTCGCCCCACATCCCCTCGCGGGGCATGGTGAAATCGCGGACGTTGAGTTCGACGGGGATGTTTTCCGTCTTTCCGTTTCCGCTTACGGACACGGTTGCGCGATAGATCCCCGCTTCGGCGCTTTCCGGAACGAAGAAGGTCAGCCAGACGCTCTGTGCCTCGCCTGCCTTGATTACTGCCGGGACCCGGTCGAACAACGGGTCCGGATAGTCTTTCTGTTCCGGGTTCGGACTGTAAGGGAAGAAGCCCGTCCACCGGATGCGGAGATGTCCATTGCGTTTTTGCGCGGATGTAAGGAAACGGGGGGAAAGTTCCTTGTCTGTCTTGACGTTCAGGAAAGGCGTCGCGGTTATGGAAACGTTCAGGATGTCGGAATACGGGACCAGCAGGAGCTGGGCGGATTCGTATTCGCCTTTCGCTGCGGAAAGCTGAATGGTTTTCTTCGCATCCTTTCCGGGACGAGCCCAGCGGAAGATTTTTTCAAGAGTCGGAACGGCATAGACCGTCCATCCTTTCGCCGCTGACACTCTTTCCATATTCTGTTTTTTCCAGGAGTCGAAGGCTTTTGCAAGTCCCTCGCGATCACGGCCGGCGATTACGACTCCCGGCTGTCCGTTCAGATCGAGTTTCGGGAAAAAGCGGATCGCCCCTTTGCCGGGATCCGGCCATTTGTCCGTCACGGAATTGTGCATGTAGCCGACGGCCCGGATGGAATCATCATCGGAGGCCGCGCCGATCATGAGGATCGGCGTATCGGGAAGGTGTTCCGCGTAGCCTGCGCCCAGGCGGAGCGCGATGGCACGTGCTTCCCCGCGGATGTCGGGATGATTCGCGTAATTGCAGTAAACCGTGAAATTGCGCGACTCCGTGAAACGGCTCACTTCCGCACTGTCGGGATTGTAAACATTGTCCTGGAAAGACGGTTTCTTCGGAGCGATATATTCGATTTCAGACTCGGTGATTTTAAACTTTGCTCCGTCGAAGGTTCCGATAAGGCGTTTTTCCGTATCGAGAGCTCGAACCGTTCCGGCGGGTTTGATGTCAATTTGTTTTGTCGGCTCGGCGGGATAGCTTTTTCCGTCAACTTCGAGCGTCCCGGTAAAGAGCGGCACGATCCCTTGCTGTGTCGTGATGAAAAGCGGGTTGGCCGCGACCGGTTTTTCGCCTTTCGGAAGACGGAAGACGCCGAGGGCGAGACGTGCCTTGAAGACCTCTCCCTTCCGGTAGGCGTGTGCGCGGAGAACGATTTCAACCGTGGTTCGCGGGTCGTTGTAGAATCCTACAAGCGATGATTCGTCCGCAAAGAAAACGACGCCGAATCCATTGTTGCGGTTGACCTCGCAGACCCAGTTGCCGGCGAGTCTGGGCGTTTCCAGTTGTCGGCGAGTCCAGACGCGCGGCGGTTCCTTGCCTGTATCCCATAAAGGAAGGAAAAACTGGGTGTCTTTGTAGATTTCCTTGTATTTTGCCGAGTGAACGTTCTGGTCCAGTTCAAGAATTCCCGCGACGGTCGGCAGAAAAACGGAGGTTGACTTGTCGGTCGTTCCCGTCAGCGCTCCGGGGAAAGGGGCGCTGAAAATGCGGAAAGCGCCTGCGACCGGTTCGCCGGAAAGGTTTTCCGCCTCGTAATCGAAATCAGCGACCGAACGGGAATTCCGAAGCGTGACCGTTCTGGTGAAACGGTATTTTTCGCTGTATTCCTGTCTGATCCCGACCGCGGAACCGTCTTTTGACACGCCCCTCGCAAGGGGTGCCAGAACGGCGCCGTGCGGCAGGAACGATCCTCCCTGGACGCCTTCCGTATCGCAAGCGTCGAAGTGTTCGCCGAAGAAGTTTTTGAGCGGCCGGTTGCGGTCGCTCATCTCTGTGGACGGCAGCAGGAGAAGCCTGGTGACGCCGTTATAAGTGCCGGTCTGTCCGGCGAGGTCGAACTGAACCACGCCGTTGTCGAATGTGACCGCGCCTCCCTCGGCGCTCCGGATTTCCGGCTGGGTCCCGGAACCGCACAGGGCTGCGGCCGAGAGAAGGGCGGAAAGAAGGATCTTGTTCATTTTCATTCCTTTTGTTGCAGGATTATTTCAGAAGAGAATAGGCTTTCAGACGGAGTTTCCCGTAATCGTCCGGATTGCGCGAATACTGCCATTTTGAAGGGAGTGTTTCCCGGAGCATTGCTTCGATTTCCGGATTCCTGCGGAGCGGATAAAGCAGAAGTGCGTCCTGAATTCCTTCCGCCTCGAATTCGCGCCGCAGCGTATCGCGGAGCGTTCCGTCCGGCAGGAAGAAGATTCTTGTGTCTGAACCGTGGTCGAAGCGGTAGGGAACGGGATAGGCTGATTCCGTCGTGTGGAGTGCGGCGTTGCTGAACGCGCCCGAAACGCCCCATTTTGCAGTCAGGAGATAGATCGGCAGAAAATCGATCGGATCGCCCGTGAAGCGGGTGTTCGGGCCGCCGCCGGCACAGCAATACCACCAGACCGGTTCCTTCCCTTCACGGATCGCTTCCGCAAGATAGGGTTCGTCGAAAAGTTTGTGTGCATAGTTCGGACACCATGCGGACACGATTCCCTTCATTTTCGGATGGGCGTGCGTGACGAATATTTTGAGTCCGGCATCATGATGGATTTTCGCTTTGACGAGCCAGCTTTCGAGAATTCCGAGAACCTCGTCCCCCAGCGAGCAATAGAACCTGTTTTCCAGTCCCGGCTTCGAAGAGATGAATTTCTTCAGGCTTTCAGAATATGCTTTCGCCACGTTTTCATAAGGAACCTTTGAGGTGGATGCCAGTTTGCGGAGTCCCGCTTCCGGAATCGGGAAGAATACCCACGGAAGAGGCTTGCCTTCCTCACGGTATATCGTGTCCGTGTCGAGAAGGTATTCTTCGAGATTTTTGAAATCGAAGGCGAATCCGCCTGACGATGTTTTTTCTCCGCTCAGTGGAACCTTGACGATCACCATCGATATTCCGTGGACCGCCTGGTTCCTGATAAGATTTTTCCGGTCGCGGCGCATCCGGTCCGTATCATGGTAATAGTATGGCATCACGGCATAATCGTTGAATTGAAGATACCCCTCCCGGATGGTTCCCGGCACAACCGTCAGGAAAAACGGAACTTTCTGTTTGTCCCCATTGACGCTTACTTCGATCTCTCCGGAGTATTTTCCGGGCGGCGTATTCGCCGGAACGCGACATGTGAGAAGAACCCGCTGCGAGGAGTTTGCGGGGACGGGCAGAGTCGGCTTGTCAAAAAGCAGATCCGGCTGATGGAGATCCCCGTAGAAGTCGATATATTCGTGGAATCCTACAAAACGGACTTCCGGCGCGGACAGCTTGTTTCCGCCTGAAACCAGATCCGAAACCTTCACGGAAAAGTTGTCCGCTTGTTTGTCGAAGGCAATCCCGAAACAGGCGTTTCGGCGGTCATTCCGCGCCATGGTCAGCGAAACTTTTTTCAGCGGGGCCTTTTCCGGTTTGAGCTGCCACGGCATCAGACGTTCGAAGAGGGACTGGTCGAAAAGACGATATGTGGTTTTCAGGACCGGTTTCCGAACTTCTTTGAGTATTTTTTCCGCGGCGGAAAGCACTTCTCTTGAACTTTCGCCGGAGATGGCGAAGAACGCTTCTTCACTGCCGAATTCAGGAACATGGAAAACGCGTCCGCCGGGATTGTTCAGGAAGCCTTGCGAATTCCACAGACAGAGCCGGGCTCCCGCCTGACGGCAGAAACGGTTGTCTTCCAGAGTTCCGATCACGAGGAACGGTCCCTGATACCCGTCATTGTTCAGTGCGGCGTCATCTGAAACGAGATAGCTTCCGCTTCGTTCCGCGATCCGTTTCGCCGTGTCATATTCTTCGGGCGTGCCTGTTTTGGAGTAGACGACAGCCGGACGTTTTTCCGCGAGGAATTTCAGCGCCGCGGCGGTGACGTCAGGCGGTTCCGGGGAGAAGAGAGGGGAGGGCGGCATCCCTTTTTCTCCGGAAATGGTCCGGAAACCGGACTCGAAATGAGTGACCTGCGCCGTTTTCATTCCGCAGACGGCCGAGGAGTCGAAAAGGATGCAGGGACGGACCTTTTCTGCGCCGGATGGGATGGCGACGCTGCTGCCTCCTGTGAATTCGGTCCAGCGTCCTTGTATGAAGAATTCCGCGCCCGGAACGGCGCGCGCCTTGCCCATGACGGTGAGCGAGAGGAACTGGGCTCCGTCAGGAACATGTTCTCCGTCTTTCTTCGGGAAGGAGGTGGTGTTGACGGAAAGTCTCCGGAATCCATTTCCTGTGACCGGAAGCGGTAGAGATTCGAGCCCCGGACTTGCTTTTTTCCATGTGTGGACGGGATTTCCGTCGATGGCAAAATTCAGGACGCCGCCGCGCGAAGCGGAGACTTCCGCCGTGTCGCCGGCGTAGAATCCGAGTGTCAGATTTCCGAAACGGCTGTGACTTTTCCACGGATTGTACCAGCGGGAATGCGGGGTGACCCGGACATCTTCGGACATGGCCTTGTAGACGGTTTTTCCCTCCGGTTCCGTTGCGCTGACTTTGAATTCAATCGTCTTTGCCTCCGGGGGAACGGCTTTTTCCGCGTCGCGATAGAGTGAACGGACAGGAAAGGCCGTACGGACGAACTGAATGGACGAGAGCCCGTCCTTTTCATCGGCTCGTTTCAGCAGCGTGATCCGGAGAAAGGCGACCTGATCCAGGGGGAGGAATTTCAGCGTATGGGACTCGTCCGGCTGATAGGTGTTGCTGTTGTCGAGAATCACGAAGGGCCAGGAACGTTCGACCACCCGGAGAATTTTGCCGTTCCGGTCCGCGAGTTCGATTGTGAAGTGGAGGCCTTCCGCCGCTTTGATGCGGATTTCGGAAAGACTCGCAGGCGTACGGAATATCAGGATCTTCGAGGCCGGGAGTTTTTCCGGAATCCACTCCCGAAGAGGTTCCGCAAGTTCCGGATTCGGGGCAGGGGAAGCGCTTTTTCTTGTTGCGGAGGACGCTTCAGGTCCCGCGTAATCCGGGAAGGATGGCGGCACGAACGCAGGGGTCAGGAATTCCGGGGGACGCGGAACGGCGCTCGCATTGAACGAAACTTTTCCTGTCAGGCGGTCAAGCCACCATTGGCTCTGGATCGCTCCGACTGAACCGGGTGCCGTCCGGATTGCTTCATTCAGATACGCTTCAGCCTTTCCCGGATTTGAGTCCCAGACCTCCCGTGCAGCCTCGAAAAGAAGTTCTGCTGCATAATTTCCGAACTTTGCATTGCGTGCGGCATCCGCCATGGCTGCAAGACCGGAAAAATTCCGCGTCTCCATGAAACGCAGGGTGTGAAGCAGTTCCGCCTGTCCCGGCGTCCGGTCGGCATAGGTGCGGAGAATGCGCGAAACTTCCGCCTCGTTTTCCGGCTCGAATGAATTGAGACGGCTCAGAATTGCGGTATTCATCCAGTTTTTGCAGGTTTCTCCGGGAAGAGCGAAGGAAAGTATCACGGCCGCGAACTTCCGGACTTCCGTGTCAGGGAGGGAGCGTCCTAATGTCTGCGCCAGATTCACGAGCGGTTCGCGGATACTCCAAGGGGAATCTGTTTTCCACCCTTCTACAATTGCGAGCGTCTTTGCGTAGTCTTTGACATTGACGGCTTTTTCTATTTCCGGAATCTCCGCCTGAGCCGCACTGCGCTCTTTTGCCAGTTCATTTGAAGACGGAGGAAGAAACTGTTTTCCATAAATGTTTTCAAAGTCTTTGCGTTTTTCGGCGGAGTCGCCCAGTTCAAAGGAAAGAGTTTCCATCGCCGCGGGTTCTTCTTTTCCTGCCCGTACGGCCAGTTCACAAAGCTCCTTCCAGCTCTTTTTGTTCTTCAAAAAATTGTTGTAAAGACCGCGGACGACAATGCCGTTGCCCTGACACCGGGCAAGGGCGAGGTTCGCCGCTTTTTCCCGGACCTCAGGTGTTTTCTTTCCATCGTTCGCGACACGGACAAGGAGCCCGAGCGCTTCCATTCGCCCGTCCTCGAGACCGTTCGGAAGAAGGCGTTCGGCGGAGGAAAAAAATTCATCCGTGGCTCCATTCTTGAAGGCCTCGTTCATGACCGCAATTTCTGCGAGACGCGCTTCCTTTGTGCCCGGATAATGGCGGATGAACTGCTTGTAGTAGATCATAGGGTCGCCAAGCTTGTCCATCCGGCCCGACTGGCGGAGAGAATGATATTTGAGACCGAGAAGCATCCATTCGGTTTTGCGGATGTCCTCCTTGTGGAGGAGCATTTCGCTGTCCGTCGCACCGCAGCTGAGTAATGCACAGAAAAAGAGAGAGTGGAAGATTGTTCTTTTCATTTTCGGCTTTCTTATTTTCAAAAAGTTAATCTTACCACCAGAAATGTACGGTGGCGTTTGCGTCGTTCGACTGCTTGAACATGCAGAGGGGATACACTTTCCCGGCCGTCTGGTCGAAACGGATCTTCCGCAGGTAATAGTTGTTGAAGTCTGTCCGCTTGGCGCGTTCGACATGCCCGTCGTAGCATCCGACTCCGCTGGTGCCGTTGTGCATTGAGGTCAAGGCGAATGCGGCCGAGTTGATATTGGTCATATCCCCGCTGTTGTGGATGGTTTCCGCGCAAAGCTTCGTTGCGTTCCAGGTGACGGCTTCCCCGAGCATAATCTGGAGTGACGGTTTGTCCACAGACGCGTATGGAAGTTTGCCGATCTGCAATGTCCCTTTCCAGTCTCCTGTCCCTGTCGGGATGCCGAGATAGGAGGGGCGCGTGTACCCCTTGGTGAGGGTTCCCTGGATCGCCGAAACAGTGTTTCCCGAAGCATCGTAGGTTCCGCGCGGTTCGATGACGGGACAGAAGAAAAAGGCCGCGGACTTATAGGGAGGGGTTTTCAGAATTCCGGCCAGGATCATTTCCTTGCCCCACGGCTGGTTGCTCCCGGCGATGTCGGCGTTATACATGGAGATGAACCGGTAGTCGTTTGCGTAGGTGATGATGGCCGTGACCCCCTGTTTGAGGTTGGAAGTGCACTGGGCGGTTCTTGCCATGTTTCTCGCCTGATTGAGCGCAGGAAGAAGCATTCCGGCCAGTATTGCGATGATCGCGATTACGACCAGGAGTTCCACCAGGGTGAAACAGGATTTTTCCTCGGAATGGCCTGCTGTTTTTGCGGATAGCGGAGTCCCCTTGAAAATTTTGTTCCGGCGTGCCGCAAAACCGCCGCTTTCCGATGGATGAAAGAACTGTTTCATTTTTCCCTCGCTTTTTTGCTTGTGTTCAGTATTCGAGTTCTGTCAGTCATTCTGTTTTTTCTGCCGTAAGGCTGTATTCCCGGAAGAGTTTCTTCAGAATATCGAAAGATGCTTTGGGACGCCGGTATTCGTCCATGACACCCTTGTTGTTGAATCCGCGCGGACGGTTCATGCACAATTCGCCCTGCATGCAACTTCGGGTGTCGCAGAACTGCCAGAGGGCGATTCCGATGAAACGCGGATCGGTCAGGGCCGCCGTGACCGATTCGGCGATCACATCGGCCTGATATTCTTCGCTCCAGCGTCCGCGGTAACGGTCGCGCGAACCGTAAATGGCGGCGGCTCCCGTTTCCGAAATCAGCAGGGGCTTGCCGCGCATCGCCGGGTCTTTTTCCGCTGTCCGGACATATTTTTTGAAGGTCTCCCGGATGGTGCCCATCGGGCGCGGTTCCCGGTCGAAGACGCGTCCCCACGCGGGATATCCGTTGAATGCGACAATGTCGCATTCGCGCGTGGCACAATGTTCCGGGAGTTCCCTGAGGGCCGCTGTAATGAGGCGTCCCGAGCCGAATTTCCGGATGTATGCCGCGATCCGGTCATAGGATTTCGCAGCTTCCGGCATTTCCGAGGCGCCTTCGTTGAAGAATCCGAAAATTACGATGGATGGATGGTTGAAGCTTTCCCGGATCATTTTTTCGGCCTGTTCTTCGATGTCGGCAAGGAAGAGCGGATCGCAGAGGACGCGTTCCCCGCCGGATCCGATGGTTTCCTCCCATACGAGGAGACCCGCTTCGTCGCAGAGATCGAGAAACGTCTGGCTCTGCGGGTAATGTGCGCCGCGTACGAAATTGCAACCGAGGTCCTTGAGAAACCAGACGTCCTGCGCGTGGATTTCCGGCGGAACAGCATATCCGAAGTCGGGATGCGCGTCATGGCGGTTGAGCCCGCGTATACGGATGGGCGTTCCATTCAGGAGAATCCGGTCGCCGCATGTTTCAACCGTGCGGATTCCGAAACGTTCCACGATCCGGTCTCCCCCGAATTCCACGCTGACCGTATGCAGTTCTGGATGCTCCGGACTCCAGAGTCCGAAGGCGGGTCTCTCAAACACCAGACGGGGGGCATCCGCGTCCACCTCGAAAGAAACTTCCTTTTCACCGTCGAATGCAATGCGGACAGGAAGCTTTCCAGAGACATTTCCGCCGAAGCGGAAAAACAGTTCGAACTTGCGCTTGAGAAAGTCCAGTGTGCGGACTTCTGTCCGCTCGATCCGCTTCCGGGGAAGAACCGAAAGGGAAACATCCCGGTAGATTCCGCCGTGACGGAAAAAATCCATGTGCGGAAGGAAGGTCCGCGTCCGGTCGAAATCATACACATTGTTCACCGCGATCTCCAGCGTATGGAGGCCTTCCTCCGCGGAGAAGTCGATCCGGAGCGGAGTGAATGGAATGGCGGTGCCGCCGATTTCCGCACCATCGAGGAAAATTCGTCCCCTCAGACCGAGCGCCTCGATGGTGAGTCGGAGTAGCTCTTTCCCTCCGGTCACTTCGAAAACCGTTTTATAGCATCCCGTTCCGGCGGCTCCGGCGAAGGCCGGGTGCACATCGAAACATCCCGGGACGGGGAGTTTCAGATGGCAGGGGGCGTTCTGTGGCTGGAAAACTTCCAGCGGAATGTCTCCCATCCAGGCAAAGTCCCAGAATGCGGGGAGTGCGACGGCGCGGCGTTTCGGATAATAGGGGTAATGGCTGAATACGTTCATTCTGGTGCTTCCATATCCTTCCTGATGATTTCTTAATAAAATTATATACGGAAATAAAGCAAAAACAATACGACTTCTTTGAAAACTCTTTCGATATTCCATAAAAAACTTAAGAAATACTTTCATCATGCGAAAATGACGGCAGAAACTCCGGAAATCCAATGCGAACTCATTTTTTTTCATGGAGCCGGTTTGAAATACGTCCCTCGATGCATTACTTTACTTATGGAAAAATTGCAGGAGGAATCCGCCGTGAATCAATCCGATCTGATGCGTCCGAACCTTCCATTCAACGGAAAACTGGTGATTGCCTCGAAACGCGGCGCCGCGCATTATCTCACAGATCAGTTCGCACGGGAGACCCGCGAACAGGAATCTTATTATACGGGATATCCGTACAACTACAACAACATGTCCCTTCTGGTCAATTTCTGCGGCGTGGAACTGAACAGAAAAGGCTCCTATGTCAAACGGGTCTGCTGCGATATGTTCATGACTAAAATCGTCCTTGAGGGATCCATGCGGCTTCTCGCCGGAAGAAAACAGTATCTGCTGCACCCGGGCGATCTTTTTTTCGTGCGCCGGAACCGGGATTGCGAATATACGGCGGGTCCGTCCGGATTTTACCGGAAGATCGGCGTGACCATTTCCGGAACGCTTCTGGATGCCATCCTCACCTCGCTCAATCTGGAAGAGCTGGACGTCCTGAATCTCTCGGATCCCGCCCCCGTGATTTCCTTGATGCGGAAGGCCATGGAGGTTCTGAAGGAGCGTCCTCCTGATTATCTTCTTCGGAGTTCGGTGATCGCATTTGAACTTCTTGTGCGTCTGGGAAACGAACGCAGCAACGCGGGGTGCGAACCGGAAATTCTTCGTGCGCAGGACTTTCTCCGCCGGAACGTGTCGCGCGCTCTCCGCGCAAAGGAAATCGCGGTCGCGGCGGGCTGCGGGATCGTTCGCCTTAACGCCATGTTCCGGCATCATTTCGGGACCACTCCCGTTGCGTATCATGTGCGGGAACGCCTGCGCGAGGCGGAAACGCTTCTTCTCGATACGAACTGTTCCATCAAGGAGATTGCTTCGAAGGTGGGGTATTCGAGCGCCATTTATTTTTCCAATGACTTCCGCAAGCACCTTTCCTGCTCTCCGCGCGCCTACCGGAACGCGGGGAACAGGGATGCTTTGAAAACCGGCGGAACTCGTCTACGGTCTCGCCCCGGAAGTCAGTGAATCCGCATTGTTTGTCCGTTTGCATTTTGTCTTCCGCGGAGTATACTATCCGCACGAGATTTGAGAAGGAAAGGAGGCTCCTCTATGTTCGACACCGTTTATTTCGGACAGCTTGTAATGAATGTTCTGCCGAAACTGTTGGCAGGGTTCCTGATGATGCTGGTTTATATCCATCTTTCCGGGAAGGGCTCGATGGCGCCCATTTCCGCGATCGATCAGGTCGGCAACGTTGCGCTCGGCGCGATCATCGGCGGAACATTGTTCAATTCCGACGAAACCCTCTTCGGCCTCATTGCCGTCATCGGATTCTGGGGCGGTATGCTTCTCCTCCTGCGTTTCTTTGTGAATCGTCATATGTCGCTGAAGAATGTGGTGGACGGCGAGGCAATCTGTCTGATGAGGGGAGGGCGGATCCTGACATGCAATTTCGATAAAGCCGGACTTTCCGTGCGTGACTTCATGATGCTGCTGCACCAGCGCGGATACAGCAACCTCAACGAACTGAAAAATGTCTGGCTCGAATACAACGGCCAACTGACTGTCGTGAAAAAAGGGGATGAGGCCACCGCCGTCATCGTGATCGAAAGCGGCGAGCCCAACAGGAAGAGTCTTGAGCGTCTCGAACGTGATGAAGCCTGGCTGGAAGAAGAACTCAGCAGGCAAAATACCGAGATGAAAGATGTCTTCTGCGCCGAATGGCATGACGGCAAGCTGTGGATATACCCGTTCGAAAAGGAACCGGAAAAAGAGGCGTGAGCTCCGGAATGATTTCCATTCTTTTTCCGGTTCGAAACGGATCTCTCAACGAATGACGGTCCCGTAGGCAATATCTTTGTAACGGCCGACGGGATCGAACTCGAGGTCGGCCGCAACGGTCAGCATCTCATCCAGTTCGGGAAGAGTGTCCGCCTTGCCGTCCGAGAACGCCTTCAGACGTTTTTGCAATTCGTTCGTGCGCGCAATCTGCCCGGCGAGCCGGATCTGCATGGTTTCCAGTCCGAAGGGTTTGTTGTGCTCTCTCCACATATCCGTGAAGGCGGATGTGAACACCTTGAGATTCTTTTTGTATTCGGTCACATCCGGAAGGCATTGCGCGACATTCCTGCGCGGGTTTTTCGAGCGGTAGGCAGCAAGAAGTTTCCGTGCGAGCGTCATTTTCGCAATCAGGGCTTTCGTCAGGGACAATGCGAGCGCAAGACTTCCGGCATCGCCTTTTTTGGGCGCTTTTTCCAGCACGGGAAGCGCTTTCTTCAGCCCGTTGAGAAGGTCGTCGAACGAATAGGCGGGAGCGCGGCCTTCGCCGGAGAGGCCTTTGGTTAAAAGCTGGTTTCCCAGATAAAGCATCATGATCGGATCGTCGAAGAGTACGGACGGCAGATTCATGTAGGAGATTTTCGCCAGCGCCATGACGGCGGAAAATGACGTGCCTCCGAACAGAAATTCGAACCGCCGTGCAAGACGTTTTTCGTCCGTTTTTCCGGAAGAGAACACCAGTTCCGCACTGTATGCGAGTCCGGCGAACGCACTGTCGAAATCACAGTAGGCGCCGTCATCGCCCCACATCGTCAGGTAGAATTCGCGTAATTTTGCCTTCTCCGCCGCGCGGAGGAATGCGAAAAGTGTGCCTTCCGTATAGGCGTGGTCATACCAGAACCGGAGCCATGTCCAGAGACCGCCCGCGGCAACCGGTTCCTTTCCAAGTTCGCGATGACGCCGGATCATGGTTTCATAGGTGCTTTCATCCGCGTGATAATAATCCCAGTAGACGAGGTCCACATCCTGAGGGATTTCCTTGCGGATGGCGGACGGCACTTCGGAATGAAGGTCGTAATAGTTGTTTTCCGGGCTGGAAAACGTGAAGAAAAGATCGGACCACATCATCGGTTTGAATCCGTT
>CAZORN010000063.1:0-15902 GCA_964581935.1 uncultured Victivallales bacterium | reverse complement strand
TCCAATGGCGGAGCGAAAAGAAGATTTCCGAAACGGTCTTCCGCAAGATCGCCCGTGAAAACGCGATCCGCTTCTTCGGGCTCCCGCTTTCCATTCCTGAATGAACTACCCCGATGCAGAGCATGCGGGGTATCGGGATTTCGTGCTTTGCACGACCAGCGCATCGGCGCTGGACTGCGACAAGGGCAGAGCCCTTGACCAGAGAAAAATGCTGACGCATTTTTCCACCTCAAAGTCGATGCAGAGCATCGAGGTATCCACCCAAAAAAGAATGAACCGGGGCGGCCCCCCTCAGAGAAGTATCAGTTCGGCGGTGAGCGGAGCCAGACGGAGCCCCTGAAACACGGCCTCCTCATCGCCGAGATTCGCCGCGAAAAGATAGCGACGTCCGTCCAGCGCAGTCAGTTCGACCGCGCGTAGGAGTCCGCCGTGTCCGGCCTTCCGGAATGAATTGTACATCCGTTCCAGTTCCGCAAGGGAAAGCGCCGAACTCACAAGAACGCCCGTATCGGCCAGTATGGTTCCGGGAAGATAACGCGCCGGACCGTTCCGCACCGAGCCGCAGATTTCATCCGCATACAGCGAAGTCAGCGAACGCGCATGGTGGAGCTCAATGCACTGGGAGGCGGAACGGACAACCTTGAGCGGACCGCTTCCATAGAGGGAAGCGATTCCGAGGTCACCGTCAGCCAGCAGATACGGGGAACCTGTATCCGTTGTCTCCTCCCGGCCCGGATAAGAACGGAATTCCGCCCCGAAGTTTCCGCCTTCATATCTGCGGATATGTCCGTTGTAAACATCGTTGGGAATCTTAAGGCTGAAGGACTTCTCCGAATAGAGCGTCGTCTCCTTGATCACCCTGACATGTTCGAGCAGGACCAGGGTGTGTCCGTCCGGAAGGGCGGCCGCCGCAGAACGCGATTGCAGCACGGAACAGGCTTCCTCCCCTTCCCCGAGCGGACGCTGCTCCTGCCAGAGGGAAACTCCGCAATGGATGAATCCGCCCGGAATCGTTTTCCTGTGTGAAACATCGGTTTTATTCGGACGGCAGGCCCAGTGGAGTCCGGGAGAAAAAAGGAGATTCGCTTGCCATTCGGCCATGTCGCTCCTGCCGGAAGGAACGCAGAGCGCGGTCGGCCCCTGCGCGCCGTTCCGCACAAAAGAACGGAGGACGGCCGGAGTCCGGATCAGGTCCGCCCCGTGAAAATCGTCTCCCCACGCGGAAGACTCCGCTCCGGACTCTTTCTGTTCCGGCTGAAGAAGAGCGAATTTCCGCCGCCAGTATGCCGAACAGGAGAGCGCGAGGAACGGGTCCGATTCCAGACGCGCGTAATAGTAATAGCTTTCATTCTTCATGGCAACCAGACGTTTCCCGTAAAAGGAGCCGTCCGGATTTTCGTCCTGTTCCTTCCGGATCAGGGAAAGATAACCAACTTCCATTGAAGCGGCGGCGGAGTCCTGCAGAAGATCCTGCATCAGGGTGAACACCGGGAGGGCGTATGCCTGGCAATAGGTATAGCGCGCCCGCGAGTCGCCGCCGATGCGGAGGAGACGTCCGTCTGGAAAGAAAAATTGTTTTACGACATTCCAGAGGTCCGCGACATGGAGGTAAAGCTCCGGCGGAGGCGTCTGTCCGAGCTCCTTGAAGTTGAAGTGGAGCATCGCAATGTTGGAGAGACAGATGATCGAATAGCCCGCGTTCATATACCCGTGATGGTCCAGCGAATAGGTTTCGGTGAAGTTGGCGCCGATATGCCATTCCCGGAGGGGACGTCCGCCGAAAAGAATTTCGCTGACTTTGTCGGACGGATGGGAGATTCCGTTCAGCAGGAACCGCCTTCCCTTCTCTAAATATTCTTCACGCCGCGGAGCGTCCGGATAATCGAAGGCCGCGCGAAACAGGAATCCGCCGTTCCAGAGATTGGATTCTGGCTTGTTGCGGCCGGTCGAAGCATCGGGGTCCGCCACGATTTCGTAATGGTCCAGCCGCCAGTCGGCCTCATCGAGAACGATTCTCCGGAGAACGTAACGGTCCTCCTCCGAAAGGAATTCGCGGAAGGCGTTGACTCCGTGAGTCATCCGTTCCATCCCCAGCACGCTGATCCAGTGCCGCCCCCATTGCTTGCCGTCGGTCGCCTTCACGGAACCCGTCAGGTGGGTTGCCAGACTGTAGCGGAGCAGCGCACGGGCTGTTTCGATGATCTCTTCCCGGCCCATCGGAAGGGGATGTCCGGCGCTTTCGAGCTTTTCCGAAGCCGCCAGCACGGCGAGTGCCCCGAAAATGTTCTGATTGCTTTGCACGGCCCAATGGGCGGATTCGCCCGTCCCGTAGTAACTCATGTCCGGTCCAACTTTCCGTAGCAATCCCGGAAGGGCGTTCAGCCATTTGAGCATCGGTTCAAGAAAGGCGGCGTCAGTGATTGTTTCCATAGATTCTTCATGCTCCCGTTTTCTGCAGAAGGAATATAATGTCTTTTTTCATAAAAAAAATGGAAATTCATTCGATTAAAATATATATTGATTCGATAAATCAAATCAGGATGTATTTTCAGAATGCCTGAAAAGCGAGGACGCGATGGATTCAAGAATGTATCCGGAAGCCAGCCTGCGTGAGCTTGAAAAGTTGACCGGGCTGAAAATTACCGTCATCGACAACGACGGAATTCTGCGGCACAAGCAGGGACGTCCCGTTTTCTCGCAGTATATCGCCTCCCACCGCAAAAATCCGGCCTGCCGGAACGGGTTCTGCAACCGCTGCGTCGAACATTGCCGGTTCGCCATGAACCGGAGGTGTCTGGAAGAATCGGAACCGTTCCTTTCCGTCTGCTGGAAGGGACTCACGCAGCTGGTGATTCCGCTGCGACACGGGAACGCCTTTTACGGGATGCTGTATGCGGGACTCTGGCGCGCGAAAAATGCCGGATTTCCGGAAGGGCTCCCGAAAAGTTTTGCCGGAACGTTTGCAAAAACACCTCTTCCGGACAGACGGAAAATGAAGGAGCTGATTCCGCTTCTGGCGGTCTACGCGGACGGTCTGGTTTACTATCTGCGGAAGACTCACGCGCTCAATGACGAATACGATTTCAGGAGAAAAACGGTCGAGGACTTCATTGAGAAGAATTTCCAGCGCTCCTTCGGCATCGTCGAACTGGCGGAGGCGCTGGAACGCACTCCGTCGCATACCAGCGTGCTGGTCCGGCATCTCTTCGGCATTCCGTTTACCCAGCTCCTCCGGAGGAAACGGCTGGAGAAGGTGGAAAATTATCTTGCCTCTACGGATTTCTCCCTGAAGGAAATCGCGGAGAGATGCGGTTTTTCCGGTGAATTCCACCTCAGTAAAGTATTCCGGTCCGTGCGGGGGACGCCTCCGGGCCGGTTCCGTCGGGAACTCCGGGAAAAAGCTTTTTCCGGATGAAATCCCGGTCACCGGCTTTCCGCCGGAAACAGCGTTGCCCGGAAGGGAAAAGCAGGGAGACGTTTCCGGGAGTGTCCATGCCCTGCATTTTTTTCAAAAATTTCATGATTCGCATTTGATTTTGCCAACGATGGCAATTATAGTAATCAGCGGAATCCGGGATAGAGCGCGGATTTCATACAAAGAAGGATGAATGAAATGAAGAGAAAGAAGTTTGTTCAGGTCGGCACCGGCGGACGGTGCGCAATGTATCTGGAAGCCATGTGCGGCGATTTCAAGGACGCGGCTGAACTGGTCGGCCTCTGCGATTCCAACTCCATCCGGATGAGTTACTGGAACAAGCACCTCCAGAAGAAATTCGGGATTGCCCCCCTTCCCCAGTTCAAGGCGGACGAGTTCGACAAGATGATCAAGAAACTCAAGCCGGACACCGTGATCGTCACGAGCATGGACCGCACCCATCATCACTATATCTGCCGCGCCATGGAACTGGGATGCGACGTCATCTCCGAAAAACCCATGACCGTCGACGCCGAAAAATGCCAGCAGATCATCGACACCATCAAGGCGACCGGAAAAAACCTGATCGTCACCTTCAATTACCGCTATACCCCTCATGCGACCAAGATCAAGGAAATCATCCAGAGCGGCGTTGTCGGAGACATTACCAGCGTCCACTTTGAATGGCTCCTCTCCACCAGCCACGGCGCGGACTACTTCCGCCGCTGGCACCGCAACAAGAACAATTCCGGCGGACTCCTGGTCCATAAATCGACCCACCACTTCGACCTGATCAACTGGTGGCTCGATTCCACTCCGGTCACCGTTTTCGCGATGGGCGACCTGAAGTTCTACGGCAAGGAAAACGCCGAAAACCGCGGCGTCACCGAATTCTATCAGCGTGCACGCGACAGCAAAATCGCGGCCAAGGACCCCTTCGCGCTCCATGTGAACCCGAAGGACGAACGCCTGATGGGCCTCTACTACAACGCCGAAAAGGAAGACAGCTATTACCGCGACCAGAGCGTCTTCGGCGACGGCATCTCCATCGAGGACAACATGGGCGTCATGGTCCGTTATGCGAACAAGGCAGTCATGACCTATTCTCTCAACGCCCACTGCCCGTTCGAAGGCTTCCGCGTCTGCTTCAACGGAACCAAGGGACGCCTGGAACTCAATAAGCTGGAAGTGGCCGACCTGGCCGACCATCTGGACGACTTCAACAATGAGCCCGGACATCTGGAACGCCGCGACGTGCGCGTCGCCGCCGTGCCGGAAATCATCTTCCAGCCCCACTGGGGCGTGGCGCAGGAAATCACCTACAAGAAAGTCGCCGGCGGTCACGGCGGAGGCGACACCCTCCTGCTCGACCACCTCTTCCGCGGCGTGAAGAAGGATCCGTTCGGCCATGCGGCGGGATATATTGACGGAGCGAAGTCGATCCTCACCGGCATCGCCGGCAATATCTCCATGAAGACCGGACTTCCCGTGAACGTCAAGGAACTGGTCAAGTTCTGATCGCCTTTTCCTGAAAATAAAAAGCCCGCGCGGTATGCAAAACATACGGCGCGGGCTTTTTCGTCGGACGGCGGAATCAACCTTTTCCGGATCCTTTGCAGGCGTCTTCCCAGCCTGGGAAATTCCATTTCATGGGAAAATCCCGGCACTGCTTCGGCTTGACCGGCTGAATCCGGCAGGAACGCACCGCTTCCTCATAGTAGAGACAGCTGCCGTCCTCTTTTTCGAGGAGGGAGAGACTCCGGCGGTCGCGGGTCAAAAAAGTAAAGTCACGGAGGAAGTCATCCAGAGGGATTCCGAGATATTCGGCAATCGCGCGGATTTCTTCTTCCGTGACCCTGACCGGTCCCTCCCACCGGCAACATGCGCCGCAACGGGCGCAGCGGAACGGGAGAGACATGCTCAGTCGACGACCAGCGTGTAGTCGTTTCCGAGGAGATCGTAGAAGAAGATGCCGCAGACGAAGTCGGCGATGCACAGGGGATGGATCGCGACTTTCGCGCCCGCCAGCAGAGAGGCCCCGGCCTCGACACTCCAGTAGTCCTTGATCTTTTCCGCGAAGATGCGGTCGGACGGAACCTGGAAGCCGTCATACTGATACCAGTAGGGCGGGAGGTTTCCGTAAGTGTATTCGCGGGTTTCGTCCCCGACGCCCATGGCAAGGAAATAGGCCTGATAGCCGTTGTTGAGGGAGGCGCCGTAGGTGCGGTTGAAGTCCTTGGACAGCTTTCCGGAAGGACCGATGCCCGCGCCGAATCCGAAGGCGTGGGTCACGCGGAAGCCGAGCTTGGCCGTCGCGCCGGTCTCGACTTCAATCGAAAAGATGTCGAACAGATCGACGATCCGGTTCGGGATATACATGATGATCTTGTCGGTGATGACCTTCTCCATGGAGGGCTTCTCCATCTGCTGCGCCTGAAGACCGACGGATGCTGTGAACATGGACAGGGCAATGAACGCCGCCGATGCGATTCTTTTCATGATTCCTCCCGGATTGTCTGTATGCTTTTTAATAATGAATATTTGACGTCTGCATCACTCCGAATTCTATAAATATAACCGCGCTCCCTCCAGATTGCAACAGATCCGAGTTAGAGTTTTGAAAAAAAACAGGGATTCGGAGGAAAAAGAAGCTTCATCCGGTTGCGATTCATGAATTTCGCGCTATGTTAAGGGATTTTATGATGTTGAATTCGGGTGAACCAAAAGAATCTGGAGAGAGATTTTATGAAACCTGGGGATTTCGTGGCAGTGCTGTTTCTGGCGTTCTATGCCGGAGCCGTGTTCTTTTTTCCATGGACAGTCGAGCCGGGAACGGGCAAAGCCGTATTCGGAGAGCTCGATCACGGACTGGAGAATTTCGGCAGATTCACTGCGGTCTATCCTTATCTGATGGGCTTCTTCAAAGTCGGACTGCTTGCCACCTTCGGGGAAATGCTCAAGACCCGCGTGAAAACCGGTTCATGGAAAGTGCCTTCCCTGATCTGGCGCTTCCTCGTCTGGGGAATGACAGGGTTGCTCTTTACCTTCGTTTTCGCCCTTTTCGCCAAAGGAGTCGCCTCGCTGATGGGGACGCCGCTCTGGTTCGGAGACAAACTGCTGCCCGGGAAGGAACCGGCCTCCTTCTGTCAGGTTCTCCTCTTCGCCTTTTCCACCTCCTTCGCGATGAACATGATCTTCGCCTATCCCATGATGCTCGGGCATGAGTGGTTCAACGAGCTCATCAACCGCAAGCGCTTCGTCGGCGGCGCCGAATTTCTGGGACACATCGACAAGCACATCTGGGGGTCCTTCATCCCGAAGACCATTCTCTATTTCTGGATTCCGGCCCACACCGTGACCTTCTGCCTGCCCGGCAACTACCGGGTCCTCATGAGCGCGGTCCTCAGCCTTGTCCTGGGCGCCATCCTGACTTTCAAGGCGAAAGCCTCCCACGCGGCCCCCGATAAAGCCGCATAACCGTATTCATATTCATTTTTGTTGAAAGGCAAAAGTATGTTCTGGTCAAAGGAAATCGAACTGATCGACCGTCCGGCGCTGGAGAAACTCCAGCTTGAACGTCTCAAAAAAACGCTGGTCCAGGCGGCGAAATCCCCCTTCTATTCCAAAATTCTCACGAAAAAAGTGATCTCGTCCGTCAAATCCCTGAAGGATCTCCAGACGCTTCCCTTCGTGGCAAAACCGGAACTGCGGGAAAACTTTCCCTACGGTTTCCTCGCCGAACCGCTTTCGGAAATCGTCCGCCTTCACTCGTCCTCCGGCACCACCGGCACGCCGACCGTCGTCTTCCATACCCGTGAAGACCTCGCGCACTGGACCGACCTCACCGCCCGAAGCGTCTACATGGCCGGGATGCGCAAGGAAGACGTCTTCCAGAACATCATGGGATACGGTCTTTTCACCGGCGGACTCGGCTTCCACTACGCCGCAGAGAGAGTCGGCGCAATGGTCCTGCCCACCGCCGCGGGCAATTCCAAACGCCAGATCTGGTTCATGAACACCTTCCGCACGACCGCCGTCCATATCCTGCCCAGCTACGCGATGCGCCTTTACAGTTTCTTCCCCGAACTCAAAATCGATCCGAAAAAAGATCTCGCCCTGAAAATCTTCTTCATCGGCGCGGAACATCATTCCGAGGCGCTCCGCCAGCAGATCCAGGAAGCCTTCGGCGTCAAGGCGTTCAACTCCTACGGTCTTTCCGAAATGTGCGGCCCCGGCATCGCGTTCGAGTGTCCCTACCGCAACGGCATGCACCTGTGGGAAGATGAATACATCATGGAGATCATCCATCCGGAAACCGGCGAGGTCCTTCCGGACGGCACGGAAGGCGAACTCGTGCTGACCAGCCTCTGCCGCACCGGCATGCCGCTTCTACGCTACCGCACGCACGACCTTACGAAAATCATCCCCGAGCCGTGTCCCTGCGGACGCACGCACCGCCGTCTCGCCCGGATGCGCGGACGTTCCGACGACATGCTGATCCTGAACGGCGTGAACATTTTCCCGCTCCAGATCGAATGCGCCATCATGGCGGTTCCGAACGTCGGCTCCAATTACATGGTGGAAATCGACAAGGAGGACTTCCTCGACCGCATCCATATCAAGCTGGAAGTCAATCCGGACACCTTCACGGGGTCCCTCGAAAACATGGAATCCCTGCGCCGTGAGTTGGTGGAGGCGGTCCGCACCGAACTGGGAGTGACCCCGAGGGTGAGCCTGCTGGAACCCAACACCATCCCCCCGTGGGAAGGCAAAGCCAAGCGGATCGTCGATCTGCGGAAAAACGAATATAAATCGGAATGATTTTCCGAACGCCGTCCCTCAGAAAGACGGCGTTCTTTTTTTCAGCCAATGAGGTTTTCCATGAATAAAAGGCTTTTCCGTATTCTTCCCGCCGCGCTGCTTCTTCTATGCGCATGCCAATCCGTATATCAGCCTGAAGGCGAAACCGTCGCAACAGGGGTCGCCTATACCGCCCTCAGCCGTCCGGAGGGTCCGTGGGAAATCCGCGTCATCCGGATCGCCCGCAATGCGAAAGCATCCGTCGACATGGTGATGGCCCATGACGCCCTCCCCGGCCGCGAACGCGTTTCCGACGCCGCCGAACGGATTGAAAAACAGAACAGGCATGTCCTCGCAGGCGTCAACGGCGATTTCTACTTCATCGGCAGCCACGAAAAGGAAGGACTCCCGCTGGGACCGTCCGTCTCCTTTGGACGCCTCTTCACTTCGGGGCGTTCCCACGGGGCGTTTTACATCGACTCTTCCGGGGTTCCCCATATCGGACCGCTGACGCTTCAGGGAACCGTGAGCAACAGCGGCAAGACGTTTCCGTTCGAGACTTTCAACTGGGAGGGTTCCAATTCCAAAGACAAAAAACACGTGCTCCCCGACCAGAAAAAAGGTTCCGGCATTCTGGTCTTCAACCACCTCTGGACCTGGAAAATTCCCTATAGAGGCGTGTGCATCCGGATGAATTCCACTCCCGTGGAACCGAATACCGCCTCCGAAGGCGAAGTGACCGGTCCGTTCGAGGCGGGGAGAACCGTCCCGCAGGAACCCGGAAACATGGTGCTCGTCGGACTCGGCGACAAGACGGAGATTGTGGACGGCTTCAAAGGCAAAATAGCGATGACTTTCGGATTCAGGGAAACCGACCGTAAAATCAAAATGGCGGTCGGATCCTGGCAGGTTCTGCTCAAGGACGGCAAAATCGTCGTGACTCCCGGCGGACCGCGCCACCCGCGAACCATGATCGGATTCAACGACAGGGAAATCCTGCTGGTCACGGTCGACGGCCGCCAGAAAGGATGGTCCATGGGAATGACCTCCCACGAACAGGCGGAACTCCTCCGGGAGCTCGGATGCACCGAAGGATGCAATATCGACGGCGGAGGCAGCACGACCGCATGGGTGCTCGGAAAATGCATGAACCGCCCGTCCGACCCGACGGGCATGCGCCCGAACGCCAACTGCATCCTCGTCACGGAATAGATCCCGGCTGTCCTGTCCCGTTTTCCTCCGGAAATGTTATGCGCGTCGACGCCCCGCCGGGAGTCGGGGGTTCGGAATCCGGACCGCTTCGGCACACCGTTCGTTCATTCGTGTTCGATGACGCAGAAATCCCTCGGCTGAAGAGTCAGCCGTCCGCGGACCAGGGTTCCTCCCGCGACGACGCTCCCCTTGCGGTCGGTTTTGAAGGTGACCGGAACTTCGCCGTGGTTCAGGTAGAAGGTCAGCGGACCGCGCGTGACGGCTTCCACATTCTCCGCCCAATCATGGCACGCAATTCCGGCTTTTTCAACGGCGTAGCGGGTCATGGCGGAAAGAGACGCCTCATCCGCAAGATTAGTCCCGTAATACAGGGCCCGTCCCTTGCCGTATTTGTTTTCGGTAAAGAAAGGCTGTCCTTTGAGAATCGTATTCTCATACGAAAGAAGCACGGACGCGCCGGTCGTCTCCATATCGGCGATCCACTTGTCGGCAAGGCCGGAGAGCGGTTTCCCGTTCAGAGTTCCGGAGAACGTCACCTGTTTGGAAAGGGAGGCTTCCCGAGTCTCGTTCTTCGCCATGCGCATGTCCGAATTGAACACAATGTAATCTTCGATTGAAATGCCGAAAACGTCCCGGAGATGCTCCGGTCCCGGTTCCGGGAGAAATTTGGAGTTGCCGTCGAAAATCCCGGAACTGCCCCCGAGAAGGACCGTGCCGCCGCGCTCGATATATTCCCGGAGACGCCGAGCCAGCTTTTTGGAAAAGTGGGTCTGGAGCGGAATCACCAGAAGCTTGTAGCGGCTGAAGTCGCGGTCCGGAGAAATGAGGTCGGCATTCACGCCGCAGGCGAGAAGCTGACGGTGGGCTTTTTCCACGATTTGTTCGTATTCGGCCCATTGCGACCAGAACCCGGCGCAGAAGCTCCAGAGGCTTTCATAATCGAAAAAAACGGCGGCATCCTGTTTCGGAAGGGGCAGCGAAGGATATTTGCCGAACACGGCATCGAGTTCGCGCGTCGATTCCCGAAGCATGAGGTAACGGGCGCGCGGTTTTCCGGTCGGCCCCAGAAAGGTCCCGTGAGTATTCTCGTAGCCGCCCAGATGGCTGCGCCAGTGGAAGTAGACGATGTGGTCGTATCCGCGCGCAATGAAGCTCCAGAGGTAGAAGCGGTAGAGGTTCCGCATCGGCGCGCCGGGCGAAGTGGCCGTTTCGAGAATCCAGGCGGGTATCTCTTCCTTGAGGCACCGGTAACGGTCCAGGACCATGGTATGGAACCCCATCGGATATTGTACGGACGGATAAAAATCCTCCCCCATGAAATCCAGCATTTCCGCGGCTTTGTAACGGTCGAAGAGACTCGAATAATTATTGGTGCAGATCTTGGCGTCCGGGACGGATTTCCGGATCGCCTGAATCTGGTTTGCGATGAACCCTCGGTTGGCTTCGCTCCGGAAACGGAATGAGTCCAGCACAAGGGAGGAACTCTGCTTGAGCTCCATGTCGCCGAGGTCGACTTCATCCCAGTCGGAATATTCCTGACTCCAGAAAACGGTCCACCACGCGCGGTTGAGTTTTTCCAGCGTTCCGTATTTCCGGCGCAGAAAATCGCGGAATTCCCTCTGACATTCGTCGCAGTGGCAATTTCCGAAAATGGTATGACCGATCTCATTGTCCAACTGCCACGCGGCGATATTCCCGTATGCCCCGAATTCCTCGGCCATTCGCGAAATCAGCTTGGCCGCGTATTTCCGGTAGACGGATGAAGTATAGCACGTATGGTCGCGCACGCCGAAATAGGCGGAGGTGCCGTCCTGATGGCGGATCAGGATTTCCGGATGCTTTTTCACCAGCCACGCGGGAGCGGTCGAAGTAGGCGTGCAGAGAATGACTTTGATCCCGGCCTTCCCCAGCATTTTCACGGCGGAATGAAGCCACCCGAAAGAATAGGCTCCCTCCCGTGGCTCCAGATGCGACCATGCGAATTCACCGATGCGGACCAATGAGATTCCGGCTTCCTTCATCAGTTCCGCGTCAATCTGGACCCGTTCTTCCGACCAGGCTTCGGGATAATAGGCGGTACCTATTTCGATCTTCATTTATATCCAACCCTTTCCACTATTTTCGAGGCGGAACTACCGTCTCTTTGTCGAAATCATCCGGTAACAGGAAAACTCTCCGAAAAAGCTTCCGTAAGTTTGACGAAAGAAATCGAAATGGCGGAAATTACTATACTTCCGGGAAAACGGTTTGCAACCCTCTGAAGATTATTTCTCAAAGAAACGCTGACTTTCCGTTTTCCCCCGATTGATAGAACGGGGCGGACGTCTGGTCTATAAACTTGGATTTCACGGTTCCGTAACAGCGGACAACTTGACATCCCTGAAAAAACAAATATAGTAAGGATGCCATTAAAAAAAGAACACAGACAACCCGGAATATTTTTCTCAATACAGAAGCTGAAGGAACCACTCCATGAGAATCGTTCGTTTTTCCAACGCCGGAAAAATCGCGTCCGGCATCCTCCGGAACGACATGATCACGGTCATCGCCGGGAATATTTACGGTCAATGGAATGAGACAAACCAAGCCGTGCCTCTGTCGGAAGTGAAGCTCCTCAGTCCAGTGGATGCTCTTTCACTGCTCTGCATCGGGAAGAACTACCAGTCGCACGCAGACGAGTGCAATTCCGATCTTCCGAAGGCGCCGCTGCTGTTCATCAAGGCGGTTTCGAGTCTGAACGGTCCTGACATGCCGGTGTTTCTGCCCTCTCCGAAAGTATCCTCGCAGGTTGATTTCGAGGCGGAACTGGCGGTGGTGATCGGCAAGGCGGCCAAAAGAGTTTCGGAAGCGGAAGCCCTGGATTATGTGCTGGGATACACATGCGCCAACGATGTCAGCGCGCGTGATTGTCAGTTCGGGGACGGACAGTGGGCGCGCGGAAAATCGCTCGACACGTTCTGTCCGCTCGGTCCGTGGCTGGAAACGGAACTGAATCCGTCCAATCTGAAAATCGAAGGACGCCTGAACGGCAAGGTCATGCAGCAGGCGCGGACTTCGGACCTGATTTTCAATGTTCCCCGTCTGATCAGCTATCTGTCCCAGGGGATAACGCTGACGCCCGGAACGGTGATCCTGACAGGAACACCCGCGGGCTGCGGTTTCGCCAGAAAACCGCCGGTATGGGTGAAAGACGGCGATGTCTACGAGGTCGAAATCGAAGGCATCGGCATTCTGCGCAATCGTTTTCAGCAATAAAGCCGCAGGACTCTTCCGGAATCCCTGCTGAAAAAGCGTCTCAGATAGCCAATTCATTACTGGCCGATTAACTTATTGTCATAATGCACATATTCCGGATTTTTCATTTTGAAAAAAATGCATCCACGCCTATATTCCATGATAATTTTTTTATAAACATGAAAAAGAAATGGGGTCAATATGTGTGGAATTGTTGGTTACACCGGAACTTCCGAAGCCTGCGGAATCCTGATCGACGGGCTGAAGCGTCTTGAATATCGCGGCTACGATTCCGCTGGATTGTGCCTCAACGGAAGCAGCCTTACCACCCTCAAAGCCATCGGGAAAGTCAAAAATCTGGCGGATAAGACGCATCTGGAGGGACTGGAGCTCAAAAGCACGACGGGCATCGCGCATACCCGCTGGGCCACGCACGGGGCGCCGCTGGAAAAGAATGCGCATCCGCATCTGGACTCCAAAGGGGAAATCGCCGTCGTCCACAACGGAATCATCGAAAACCACACGGCTCTGCGGAAACGTCTGGAAACCTCCGGACATGCCTTTCTTTCGGATACGGACAGCGAAGTCATCCCGAACCTGATTGCCGAATACTATGACGGGGATCTGGTGCAGGCGGTCGCCGCCGCGCTCAAACAGCTGGTCGGAACTTACGGGATCGCGGTGGTCTCCTCGAAACATCCGGGACTGATCGTGACCGCTCGGCACGGAAGTCCGATCGTGATCGGCGTAGGCGACGGCTCGAACATGCTCGCCAGCGACGTGACGGCCCTGGCCGCCTACACGAAAAACGTCATCTATCTCAACGACGGAGAAATGGGTGTCCTCACGCCCGGAAAAGTGGAACTTCGGACCGTCTCCAACGTGCCCGTGGAACGCGAAGTCTCCCGGATCACCTGGGACGTGACCGCCGCCAGCAAGAGCGGGTTCGACCACTACATGCTCAAGGAGATTTTCGAGCAGCCCGATTCCGTGTCCAACACCATCCGCGGACGTCTGGACCACCAGCTCGGAAGCGCAATCCTTTCGGGGCTGAACATGACTCCGCGGGAACTGGCCGAAGTCAGCCGGATCGTGATCGCGGCTTGCGGAAGCAGCCTCCACGCCGGACTGGTGGGCGAATATTATTTTGAAGACATCGCGGGAATTCCCGTCTCCGTGGAACAGGCGGCCGAATTCCGCTACCGGAACCCGATCATCGAACCGAACACGCTGGTCCTTCCGATCAGCCAGTCGGGAGAAACCGCCGATACGCTGGCGGCCGTGCGGGAAGCCATCCACAAGGGAGCCATCGTTGCGGCGCTGTGCAACGTCGTCGGCTCGACCATCGCGCGGGAAAGCGGACGCGGCATCTATCTTCACGCCGGACCTGAAATCAGCGTGGCCTCCACGAAGGCCTTCACCTGTCAGGTGACTACCCTCCTGCTGCTGGCCCTGCTTTTCGGACGCAACCGCCGCCTCAACCGGGAGGATGGTCTCGCCCTGCTGGAAGAGGTCGAAAGGATTCCGGAACTCCTCCGCACGGTTCTGGAACAGGCGCCCGTCATCGAAGCGATCGCGAAGAAATACGCGGAAGTCCAGGACATGTTTTTCATCGGACGCGGATGTCTGTATCCCGCCGCCATGGAAGGCGCGCTGAAGCTCAAGGAAATCAGCTACATCCACGCGGAAGGGTATCACGCCGCCGAGCTCAAACACGGCCCCATCGCGCTTCTGGAAAAACGCGTGCCGGTCGTGGCTCTCGCCAACGAGATTCCCGGCAAGGAGAAGATGCTCGGCAACATTCAGGAGTGTCTGGCGCGTTCCGCACCGGTGATCGCGGTCGTGACCGGAGACGATTCGGGCGCGGACAAGTTCACGAAAGACATCATCCGCGTTCCGAAAAGCTCCCGTTTCGTCGCCCCGATCACCACGGTGGTGGCGCTCCAGCTCTTCGCCTATTATTTCGCCAAGGCGCGCGGATGCGAGATCGACCAGCCCCGCAACCTCGCCAAGAGCGTCACGGTGGAATAAGGAACGGAAACGGACAATATTCATATCAAATTTCATTTTATTCATAAGAAGTCCGTTTGAAGAAACATCCGGAACGGATTATCTTTCCCCTTGAACCATTCCAAACATGAAAACCGGAATTCCGTCATCAGGGGACAGGGGATATTGAAAGATGAGTTTGAATCGGAAAATATTGGTCCGTGAATTTCCGTTGAAGAGCGCTCTCGGCGGCGCGTACATGGGAAACAGCCTTCTGGGACTCATGATCTGGGGGGAATACAGCAAGCTCAATGTCACGCTCGCGTGCGCCAGCCTCTGGGACCATCGCGGCGGCATGACTTGGAGTCCGAAACAGTCCTACGCCAATATCTTTGCGGCGCTTCAGGCACAGGACGCGGAAAACGTACGGGAGCTTTTCCGATCCGACACGGAACGGATCCCCGGACAGCCCCGTCGCCCCTCGCTGATTCCTCTTGGACGGATGGTCCTCACGCTTCCCGAAGACGCCCGGCTTCTGCGCATCGAACAGGAAACAGGAGACGGACTCAACCGCGTCGTCCTTCAGAGAAACGGATGGGAAGAATCTCTGGACGTCCGACTGAATATGACCGCCCGCAACTCCTTTGCGATCCGCCACACCGATACGGAAATCCGGAAGGTCGAACTGATTCCCTCCTTCCGGCTCTGCCCGGAACTGGCTGAAATCAGTTTCGTTCCCCCGCAGGAAACCTCCGACTCGTTCCTCCAGTCCATGCCGAACGATGACGCGTTCGGAGTGCGGTATGTGAATTCGGACGGTCTGATCGCGGGATTCTTCCGGCGCGGCCCCCTCCGGGAACTCGAAGCGGAACTTGCTTCACTGAAGTTCACCGGCTGGGAGGAGCTGGAACGGGAAAACCAATCCTTCTGGAAGAAATACTGGCGGAAAGTTCCGAAGGTGAAACTCGACAATCCGAAGCTGGAGGAAATCTATCGGGACGGTCTATACCGCTTCGGCGCCATGACCGCTCCGGACGGCGCGGTTCCGGGTCTTCAGGGCCCCTGGCTGGAGGACCACAGACTCCCGCCGTGGTCCGGGGACTATCATTTCAACATCAATATCCAGATGTGCCACTGGCCTGCCTTGCGCGCAGGCCATGCGGAATCGCTCCGTCCGATGTTCGACATGGTCTGGAGCTGGCGCGACATCCTGCGGAAGAACGCCGAATATTTCGCCGGAATTCCGGACGGC
>CAZORN010000062.1:0-15945 GCA_964581935.1 uncultured Victivallales bacterium | reverse complement strand
CCGGATAGCTGATCCAGCGGTATTGCGTCCCCACGCGGAGGAAATTGTCCTTTTTCGCCATATCCGTCCTGAGCAGGGCTTCCTCATGAACGAGGAGCTCCGGAACCAGTTCCTTCTGAAGCGGATCGGCAAAATAGGAACTCCACGCGGTCCCTGCCTGATACCAGTAATGGACGATGCGGAGATCCACCGCCGACGCGGGGATCGTGTGTTTGCCGTCGACGAGATCGGACACCTCGAAAACCGCCTTCTTTTCCGCCGCCACGGGAAAGAGCATGAACGCGGTATGTCCGATTTCATTTTTTGCGGTCAGGAGACTCAGGGACTTTCCCGGAGTCCCGTCGCGGAGCGGTTCGCCGGGCAGATGACGGTAAGGCGACAAAGCCGGAATCTCCACGCTGAAAACAGAGTCGCATGACTTATCCGCACCGGGAACGCCTTTCAGTTCGTGATATAGGGAAAGCGGGGTCCTTTCCGATGCGTTCAGCCAGAAAGCTGCGAGAAGAAGGAATATGAAGAGATGTTTCATGGGATCTCCAATTAAATTATTCATAAAGAGCGTTTCCTGCAGCCTGGCTGGCAACATTCGTCAATCCCTGGCTCAGCGAAGGATTGGCCTTTCTGGCTTCGATATGACCGTCGGTGAAAAGGACTTCAACGGAGGTGTCATGCCGGTAATCGAGAATGCCGGCACTGTATGAGGTCTGAGACAGACGTTCAAAGACATTGGTTCCCTTTCCGTCGGCCATCTGCATGGTGCTGGAAGGTTTCTTGATGGAAACCGGACGCAGCGCGGGGTAAAGAAGCGCGGTCGTCATGTTGGTGGTGCCGTTGGCGTTGACCTGCGGGTGTACGGACTTGTTGATATTGTAAAAACTCCAGCCGAGCCAGCCGGTCTCGGTGAAGTCGCTCCGGGCGCCGCAGCGGTAGACGCCGCCGCTTCTCGGAAAATCGAGCGGGCCGCGGACCTTTCCGAAAATGTAAGGCGAAAGAAAGTTGAAGTAATAGGTTGTGCCGCCCAGATAGGACAGCGACGGGCAGTAGTATTCCTTGTTGTCGGAACAATAAAAATTGGAAGCAAGGGCCCATTGTTTTTGGTTTCCGGCGCAGGAAGATCGATAAGCCAGCTGGCGTGCCTTGTTCAACGCCGGGAGCAGCATTCCCGCCAGGATCGCGATGATGGCAATCACGACAAGGAGCTCTATTAATGTAAACTTCCATGCGCACACGTCGTCGCGGCGACACTGTCCCTGAAAAATTCTTCTCATTCTCATGGCAACCGATCCTCCGTTAATTATTTGACTCCATTATTTGAATTTCTGTTCCCCGAACGGCTTCACGATCGGGCATTCTTATGTTTTTCTGAAATAATTATAACCGGATTTCAAAAGGAAACCTTGAAAAAATCGCCAATTTACCTTAAATTTTAAGACATATCTGAAAAACGAGGAGATTTCCATGATTCTTTCGGAATTAATACTGATGGTGGAAGAACTATGCAGCGTATCCGTGTCGATGCAGATCATGGATGACCGCCTCGCCGAATGCCGGAGTCTCCAGCTCAGCCAGGACCAGCAGCTCCATCACAGCGAAATCTGCCGGAACAACAAGCTGACCGAATTCAATACCTGTCTGCGGAACAAGGGAAGAAGCTGCACGATCGCGCTCCGGGGACGCGCCTTCAGCGGAAAATGCCCGAAAGGCGTCTGGGACCTTGCGATTCCGGTTCAGCTGAACGGAAAAACGGTCGCAGTCGTCTATCTGGGCGGCGTGCTGGTTCCTCCGGACGAAGCCAAACGGAAAAAACTGTACTCCTACGGACGATTCATCGCGCAGTTCATCGTGCTCGAACTCCTCCGGCAGGCGAAACTCACCGGAGAGCACCGGAAGCGCCGGAGCGAACAATTCTACATCGACAACAGCAACCGTTATCTGGAAGAACATTTCAGTTCGCCCGTCTCTCTCGGGGATCTGGCGGACACGCTCAACGTCAACCAGAACTATCTTGGAAAAGTCCTGAGAAAACACTTCGGAAAAAGCTTCCACGAACTTCTCTGCGAACGGCGGATGAAACAGAGCGAAGTGCTTCTGACGCTTCATCACGCGCTCAACATCACGGAAATCGCGGGGTTATGCGGGTTCAGCGACAGCAATTACTTCTCCACGGTCTTCCGGCAGAATTACGGGATGTCTCCGCGGGAATACCGCACACTCCATCAGGCGAAAAAGCCCGTCCGGGAAAAGACTTCTCCGAACGGGCTGAAAAAAATCTGAGCGTATGAAAAGAACTCAGAGAGTCACTTCGCTGTCGGTCTCGCCGGACTTGTAGATCGCATCCAGCAGACGCATCACGGTGACGCCTTCCTCGCCTGTGGCGGCGACTTCGCCCTTGCCCTGGACGGCATCGGCAAACTTCTGCATTTCCACGGCGAAACGGTCGGCGTCCGCCTTATAGGAAAGCTTCACGTCCGCAATCCGGCTGTCGATTTCAGTCAGGATCGTAGTCTGACCGTGTCCGACTTTCACGCCGCCCTTGGTCCCGAGGAATTCGACATAGGAATCCTCTTCCGAGTTGCAGGCCCAGGCGACCTCGAAACTCAGGGTCGCTTTCTTGCCGAAGCGGATGAAACCGGTGGCGAAGTCATCCACGTCGAAAACGCCGTCGTATTTCGGCGGTCCGGCCCACATGGAAACATAGTGATAGTCGCGCATGGGGGCGCCGAACTTGGAATAAGTCTTGGCGCTGACCTTCGTGGGATTCCAGAGACCCGAGATCCACATGGAGAGGTCGAGGAAATGTACGGCGATGTCGATCAGCCCGCCTCCGCCCGACTTTTCCTTGGTGGTGAACCAGCCGCCCAGTCCGGGAATGCCGCGGCGGCGGATCAGTTTCACATGAATATGGTAGATTTCCCCGAGCCGTCCGGCATCGACGCATTCCTTGACGACGACCGCTTCCGGAGTCTGACGCCAGACCATGCCCATCTGAAGCTGCTTTCCGGCACTGTCGCGAGCCGCGAGAATCTTGCGACCCAGAGCCGCGCTCAGCGTCATGGGTTTCTCCAGCATCACGTGCTTTCCCGCCTTGAACGCGGCAATCGCAATCGGCGCGTGCATGTCGTTCGGGGTGCAGACGCTGACCGCCTCAATCGAGGGATCGGCCAGAAGTTTCTTGTAATCCGCGTAGGTTTTTGCAACCTGATGGCGCTTGGCCTTCTCCGCAAGACGGTCCGGAAGAATGTCGCACAAGGCGACGACTTCCGCGTTCTCCACTTTCGCATACGCGTCCGCATGCACCGAGCCGATCGTTCCGCATCCGATGATGCCGATCTTCACCTTTTTTCCCATGACTTCTCCTTGAAAACGATTGATAAATTCCTCTACCGTTCCGCAGATCATTCTGCAGCAGCGGAAAACAATCTCTCCGCTGAACTGCAAATGAACCGGACGGATTGAAAAAATGAAAAACCGGGAGTTAATATATTTCATTTCAGCCGCGATGCAAACGATTCACGCATTTTCTTCATCATCCAAACGGGAAAATCAGAGATTCTTCCGGAAAGTCCGTTCAGGAGCCTCTCCTCCCTGTTTTGTTTAAAATTCGTGAAATAATGACTTTTTTTAGAAAACCGCATTGACATTCCGCGATAATGTTATATAATTAAGAACAGACTGAACGCACGAGTGTTCATTTTTTTTCAGCGAGGACATATGGTCATGAGCATGACAATGAAAGGAATAGCCGACCTTGCCGGGGTTTCCCGTTATGCGGTATCGGCGGTTCTGAGCAACTCAAAATCTACCCGTGTTTCCGCCGAAACGCGGGAGAAAATATTGCGCCTGGCTGAAAAATATGACTTCGTTCCCAACCACGCGGCCCAGCAGCTCAAGGGATATTCGACCCAGATGATAGGGTTGATTTCACCGTCGCCCAAGATCGGCTTCATTTCCGTATTGCAGGCCGAACTTGTCACCCTTCTGCAGAGCAAGGGGTTTGACGTCCTGATCAATCAGGTGTCACCGGAAAACAGGGATTTCGACGCCAAGCTCAAGGAGTTGAGGGCGCGCAGAGTGGAGGGAGTCCTGGCTTTGAACGTGCATCGGCCGTCCGGTCAGCCGGAAAAGACCGCCCTGCCGATCGTTTATTTTTCAGGGAATACCTCCGGCTGTCCGGACATCGATACCGACAGGGTGGCCGGCGGCTGCATGGCAGGAAAGCATCTTCTGGAGCACGGAAGAAAAAATCCGGTATATGTCTACTTTACAGGAAACAGCGTTCCCAATCAGGAAAAGTTCAACGGTTTTTCGATGGCGCTGAAAGAATACGGCTGCGGCAGTCCTGACAAACATATTCTGGCGCTCGAATATGGAATTCAGCCTTCCGAGGCCGTCATACGGCTTCGGAAAATGAATGCGGACGCAATTTTCTGCTGCAACGACTACGTCGCCGCCAAAATGATGAGAGCTCTGCTTCAGGCCGGTTTCAGAATTCCTCAGGACATGGCGATCATCGGATTCGACGGCTATGCCTTCTGCGATTTTACCCCGGTCTCTCTGGCGACGGTCGTGCAGCCGGTAAAAAAACAGGCGGAAGCGGCGGTGGAACTCCTGCTGGGCCGAATCGGCAGAAACGTTGTGGACTTCTGCTTTGCCAATCTCCGCTTCACCCCCGAACTGAGACCGTCTGAAAGCTGCGGATGCCCCGACGCGGAGGCAAATGAATTGTCCGGTCTGGACAACCTTCTGCTCATGAATTCGAACAATTGAGATACTGTTTTTTCGAAGAAATAAAGGCCGACGCAAAAGTCAATGGAAAATTGACCGCCAGCCCGGACTCAGAGTCAGTCGTGAAAATAGAACGGCTGATAAAACAAAACTAAAAGCAGGAAAGTGCCGCAAATGGATATGCAGGAAAGATTAAAAGAACTGGCCGCAATGGACTACTGGAGCAGCGGAGAAATCCGCAAACTGATCCTGGCCGCAGTCAATTATGATGAATCGAAAGTAATTTCCTATCCGATCCCATCTCCTTTGGACAGACCGGACGGCAGCCGGGTCAAGACGCCCTCGGAATGGGTCCTTGAACGGCGTCCCGCCATCCTGAAGATGTTCAAAGACGAGATGTACGGAGAAATTCCGCCCCGCCCGGACATCACGGAATACGAAACCTTGTCCGTCAAGGAAAATGCGCTGGACGGCACGGCGACCCGCAAGGAGATCCGGATTCATCTCGCCATGCATAACGGCAAAAAACATTCGATGGATATGCTGCTCTATGTTCCGAAAGCCGCCAAAAAACCGGTTCCCGCCTTCCTCGGATTGTGTTTCCGCGGCAACCATTCCGCTTCCGATGAACCGGACGTGATGAAAACGGGCGTCAATTACCTCGAACCGGAGTTCCTTGATGACGCGAACCGCGGCAACCAGTCCCATCGCTGGCATTTCCGCGAGCTGATGAAAGCCGGCTATGCGGGCGCAACGATCTGCTATCATGATATTTTCCCGGACCGCAAGATTGCCTGGGAAAAAAGCATCTACAGCCTCTTCGGGGATTTCACCGGGTTTTCCGGCGCACATGAAAAATATTCGTCGATCGGCGCCTGGGCGTGGGGGCTTTCCAGAGCGCTGGACTGTCTCGAAAATGAACCGCTGATCGACGCCTCCCGCGTGGCGGTCCACGGACATTCCCGTCTGGGAAAGACCGCGCTCTGGGCCGGGGCGTGCGATACGCGCTTCAAAATTGTCATTTCCAACGATTCCGGCTGCGGCGGAGCCTCTCTGGCCAAACGCTACTTCGGCGAATCCTATCTCTTCATCGTCAACGCCATGCCGCACTGGTTCATCAAAGGCTTCCGCAAATACATCGTGAACGAAGAGGCCATGCCTTACGACCAGAATTTCCTGATTGCCCTCCAGGCGCCCCGTCCGGTAGCGGTGGCAAGCGCCACGGAAGACCTCTGGGCGGATCCCCGCGGAGAGTTCCTTTCCGCCTGGCACGCCGGGGAAGTATACAGGCTGTTCGGTTCGAATTCAACCCTCGGCAGTGAAATGCCCCCGCCGGACACGCTTCTGACCGGCGACGTCAGTTATCATATCCGGACGGGCATCCATGACCAGACCCCCTTCGACTGGAGTCATTATATCCAAATTGCGGACCGTTATTGGAAAAACGGCGCACGCTAAGTGGAACGGACGGAAGGAATTCAGACTGAACGAACAGAGACTCATTGAGAATAAAATCAAAAAAGAAACCGTCGAAAGGATGGTGCCTTCATGCGAAATTTACTGAAAAGAAAAAAATTTACGCTCATCGAACTTCTGGTCGTTGTCGCCATCGTTGCAATTCTCGCAGGGATGCTTCTGCCTGCGCTGAACTCCGCCAAGAAAAAGGGCAAACAGATTCTGTGTCTCGGCAATATGAGGCAGCTCGGCATCGCGTCGGCGCATTATCTGAACGACTATGGGTATCTCCCCCCTCCGACCTTGAAGGCAGGAACTCCCTCCGTCACGTTTTTCCGCTGGAGAAAGGACATCCTCCTTCTGGGATATCTGGGGCCGAAAGGCAGTAAAAGCACCGACATCGGAACCGTCGGGACCGATTCTTATCCCCGCTGCAACTACGCCTGCCCGGAAGTCGTTTCAAAGGGCAACCGCCCGATTGCAGATCCCGACATAGTGATAGGCACTAACGGCCTGCTCGGAAGTCTGCTCAAGGGACCCGGGTTCAAGGCTCCGCACCGCCTCGCCTACATTTCCGACACGAACTCCTATACATTCAGCGACGCGGGCCTGACTCAGACGGTTTATTCCCTCCGGTGGGACCATCAGAACGGAGCCAATGTCATTTACACCGACCTCCACGGCGGTCTGCGGAATGCAAAATCCATGACTCACTCCACCAACAAGACCCCCTTCTGGAACGGCGACCACACCATCTGGTCCCAGACGGCGGACTGAAGCGCATGAAAGCCCCTTGCTCACGCTGTCAGCCACAGCAGAAAAGAAAATCATAATATAGTCGAAAGGCATCCGGAAATGTGTATGTTCAGAAAATTATTATCGGCGGGTCTCCTGGTTTTTCTCTCATGCGGAATCAACGCCGCCGAACTTATGCTCGCGGAAAACGGAAAATCGGCATACCAGATCGTTCTTCCCGACAATTTCCCGGCCCCCGCCGTCGCCCTCTGGCTCGGCCATACGGCAAAACTCATCCAGACCGTTTTCAAAACCGATGGCTGCGACCTGCCGATCGTTCAGGAAAGCAGACGGGACAGGACAAAACCGGGCCTCTATATCGGCAATACCGAATTCGCCCGCGCAAACGCGGTGGATGTTTCCAAATTCAAAGACTGGACCTACGTCCAGAAAGCAGTCGGGAAGGACCTGATCATCGCCGGCAACGATCAACCCGATAAAAACGACACGGACAACACCCCCGGAATATGCCTTCTCGGCACGGTCAAAGGCGTCACCGATTTTCTCCGTCAGTATTGCGGAACCCGCTTTCTGTATCCGAATTACAGCCTCCAGAAGGCCAAAGGGAATTCCACGCAGGCGAACGGAATCGATCCGCGGTCCATTGAATTCACGAAGATGGACAGGATCGCAATTCCTTCGGACCTCGATGTCCGGAAAAGCCCGGAACTTCTCGCCAACTATGATTTTCAGCGGGAAACCTTTTATCACGTGGCCCACAATGCGTTTCCGATGATCGGCGGAAGACTGCATCAACATACGTACGACAAAGCCGTTCCTGCGGCGAAATACAAGGATACACACCCCGAATATTTCGCCCTGCTGGGCGACAAGCGCGCCTGCGACGTCAAGGGGAGCAAGGGACGTCCCTCCATCGAACAATACTGCATATCGAACCCCGGCTTTCAGGAACTCGTCTACAAATACATGCTGGACGATCTGGATAAAGGCAAGGAAGTCACGTCTCTCGGACAGCCGGACGCATTCCGTCCATGCGAGTGCGGGGAATGCCGGAAACTCTACAACACCGGCGACGACTGGGGTGAAAAAATCTGGATATTCCACCGCACTCTCGCGGAACGCCTCATGAAAGACCGTCCCGGCAAAAAAGTCGCAATGCTCTGCTACCAGAAAACCAGCACGCCTCCCAAAACGTTCTCGAAATTTCCGGAAAGCGCCATGCTTTACATTCTCGGGGACGCCTCGGACGAACAGCTGGAGGAATGGAAAAAACTCGACGTTCCGGGCGGTTTCATCGCGTATATCCACACATGGGGCGGATATCACCAGGGCAGCCCGTACGCCCCTGTCAGAACCCCCGAATATGTCGGAAAACTGGTTCAGAAACTTCACGACTGCCATGTCCGCATCATTCTCAAGGACGGCTCCATGGGCTTCTGCTGGGGACTCGAGGGCCCCGCTTACTATGTCTACGGACGCATGTTCGACGATGTCGGCAAAACCAATGTCAACGATCTCCTGGAAGAATTCTATTCCTCCGCCTTCGGAAAAGCCGCTCCGGCAATGAAACGTTTCTACGGAAAGCTCTACAAACAGATTGAGCTCTATTCGGATACGCTGGGAACCCATTGCCCGGCGTGGACGCAGACACGATACCACGGAAACTTTTCCCTCATCGGCTTCATATACTCTCCGGATTTCCTGATCTCCGCCGAAAAGGATTTGCAGCAGGCCGAGAAAACGGCTGATTCCGATCGCGTCAAGGCGCGCATCGAGCTGGTCCGCGTCGAGTTCGATTATCTCAAAGGACTCTCGAAAATCATACACCTGTATCAGGCATACCAGATGCAGCAGGACAAGCCCTCTTTCAACGCGCTTCTGGACGCCATCGACGGCTGGCATGAGAAAATCTATGCGCTGTATGATGATAAAGGAAATATGAAACCGGTCAAGGGCTGGCCTGAAATGGTTCCTTTCGTCGGCCATTCCAAATCCCATGTCGCCCTCGAAAACAACGGGTACCAGAATTTCTACAAGGACACCTGTCTCAACTGGGATACGAAAGCCCTGAGGAACAAGGTCTTTTCCGGCAGCAGGGATCTGACGGTCAAGCCCGTGAAAAAAGCGCCGGAAATCGGGTCCGCGCTCTGGGACGCCGCCCCTGCCCTGTCGCTGGTCAGCATGAAAAACGGCACAGCGCCCTCCGATTCCAGCACCACGGTCAAGGCGCTGTACGACAAGAACAACCTCTACCTCCTCCTGGAGTCGGACAAGTTCAATGAAAGCGCCGCGACAGCGAAAACGGCCGAGCGCGACGGCGACTTCGACAACGAACTCTGCATGGACGTCTCCATCGCCCCCCTCGACGTGAGGGACAGGTTCTATCACTTCATCGTCGGCCCGGCCGGATCGAAATATGACGCCGCCTTCGGCTTCGTCACCGATCCGATCGATCCGCGCTGCGGCAGGGATGACGTCGCATGGAACGGCGAATGGGACTGCACCTCTAAAACCGACAAGTCCACCGAAAAATGGATTGCCCTGCTGAAAATCCCGTTCAAAACGCTGGGCGCGAAAAGACCGTCTGCCGGAACCGTCTGGGGCGGAAACATCGGCTGCGGGAATCGCGGCAACAACGCCGGAAATGTGATATGGTCCTTCGCCCCCGGCCTCAAGGACTTCTCCGACTCGAAAGCATTCGGCAACCTGATGTTCGAATAAAAACATCATCTGCCGCTGAAAATCATACAGGAGTATCAAAGCAATGTTTATCGATGCGCATTCGCACGGATGGCAGTCCGACAAAAATTCCGCGGGCAGGCGGATCCCCCCGCTCCGGCCGATGTGGATTCCCGGAATCCTGACTCCGGAGCAATATGTGGAAAGAATCGCAACGCTCGGGATCGAAAGGATTGTTCTGCTGGATCCCCCGGAAATAACGCTCCCCATGTTCCAGACGTTCGGGAATTTTGTCATCCCCGTCCCGCAGGTCGATATCGACGCCGCGTCTCCGGACGATGTCCACCGTCTCTTCGACCGCGGCGCGGTCGGCATCAAGTTCATCGCCCCCGCAAAATCCTACGGGAGCGATGACTACTTCCCCCTCTACGAAGCGGTGCGGGACAGAATGGGACTGGCGGTCTTCCACACCGGATTTCTTGCCCTCCAGTCTTATGAACCGGGCGGAATGCGCGGAAGGAAAATTTTCACGGACATCACGAATATGCGTCCGGCCGCCCTCGACCGCCTCGGCCGGGCTTTCCCGGACCTCAAAATTCTGATGTCGCACTTCGGAAACCCCTGGTGGGAGGAAGCCCTCGTCATTGTAGAAAACCATGCCAACATCTACACCGACCTCTCCGGCGGAACCGCTTTCCGGCGTCCGATGCGGATGTGGACGGATATTTTCGCACCCAACGGAGTCCTGGATGAAAAAGTCCTCGGCAAACTCTGTTTCGGCGTGGACGGAACGCACTTTGAACTCGATGACAGAAACGATTGCTATCTGAAGAGAATGATCGATTTCCATCTGCGCCTGATGGACTGCCTCAATGCCCCCGAGGAACTCCGTGAAAAGGTTTACCGGACGAATATCCTGAAACTGACATCACCGGGTAAACGGTAAAACAAAACGAAGGAAGGAATCCGATGGAGCGTTTGAATTCACCCTCTCACGATCGGGAACCATCTCCGGAACGGAAAAATGCCGGACAGGCGATCCGCGCCCTCATCTTCGATGTCGGAGGGGTCCTTGTCCACCAGAAAAACCATGAGGCGCGCCGCATCTGGGAGAAGCGGCTCGGACTGCCCCCCGGCGATCTCCAGCGCATCGTGTTCGAGTCGAAAGCCGCCGCGGGAGCCCCCCTGGGCAAAACCACGGAAAGCCAGATCTGGCAGGAAGTGGGCGAAACACTCCATCTGAACGACCGCGAAATCCCGGAACTCCAGTATGACTTCCGCGCAGGCGAGGAGCTGGACGGGGAACTGGTGCAGTTCATCGGAACCCTGAGGCCGCAATACAAAATCGGAATCCTCAGCAACGCGTGGTCGGACGCCCGCCTCTCCCACAATACGAAATTCCGGATGGACACTTGGGTTGACCTCGCGGTTTATTCGGCGGAAGTCAAGCTGATCAAGCCCGATCCGAAAATCTACCGGCTGATTCTAGGGCAGCTAGGGGAAAACGCGGAGAGCTGCATCTTTGTCGACGACTCGGCGGCCAACGTTGAAGCCGCGCAAAAACTCGGCATGAAGGGAATCGTCTGCCGTGACGCCCGCCAGACGATCGACGGGATCAAACGGTATCTGAATCGCGGCTGAACCGCGGACAGGAAAGGATCAGTCCGTCGGGGGCGTATATCCGAGAAGGGCCAGCTCTTCCGCGGTCAGTTCGCGCATTTCTCCCGAAGCGAGCGACTCGTCAAGCTTCAACGCGCCGATCGCAACCCGCCTGAGGTGGGTCACGTTTTTGCCGACCCGTTCGCACATCTTTTTGACCTGATGAAACTTGCCCTCGGAGATCTCAACAAAAACAAGAAGAGGATCATCCGTGAGTTCTAGGAGAGCGGGTTTCGCCGTGAATTCCTTGAATTCCATGCCCGCGCGGAAAGCTTCGATATCCTCCGGAACCGCGGGAATATCAAGCCGTGCGGCATAGCGTTTGCGGACTTCTTTTTTCGGCGAGGTCATCTCGTGGTCGAACCGGCCGTCATTGGTCAGGAGCAGAAGGCCTTCGGTATCCTTGTCGAGCCGTCCGACGGGAAAGGGGCTGAAGTGTTTCAGCTCTTCCGGGACAAGACTTGCGACGACCGGATCGGAACGGTCTTCGGTGGCGCTGAGGCATCCCTGCGGCTTGTTGAGCATGAGATAGACATATTTCCGGTAGGAGACGAGCTTGCCGTTGATCCGGACTTCGTCTGTTTCGGCGACCTGGGTTTCGGGAAGCCTGAAGAGTTCGCCGTTCACCGTCACGGCGCCGACGCGGACCAGTTTTCTGGCGTCCTTGCGGCTGTATGAGGTCGATTCCGAGAGATACTTGTCCAAACGCATGGGCGGTCCTGTTCCGTTAATGATTTCATCCGTATCCGGTAATGTAGTCCGGAAACCACCGAATTCAACCCGAAAAACCCACAGAAACTGTCTTTCATTTCCCATTGCTTCCGGAGATGTCGAAATCACGGAAGCAGACGGAGAGGCGATCCCCTGCTGACGCATGATCCGGCGTCAAAAGCAACATTTTTTTGCATCGGCGCTTGACAAAACGGACAATTACGATTATAATATACGTAAACTAGTTAACGCAATAAACCGGGACAAAAAAAAGAATGGCAAAACAAAAGCAAATCACCTTAAAGGATTTCGCTTCCGAGACGGGGATTTCCATCTCGGCCATTTCCCGTATTTTGAACGGCAAGGAAACCTATTGCTCGCCTCAAAAGCAGCAGGAAGTCCTTTCTCTCGCCGAAAAATGGAACTACAAGTCGAACATCGGGTACCGGATCATGACCGGCATGTCCACCAATATCACTGCAATCATCTTTTCGCAGGAACGGGTGACTTATTCCGAAAACAACCTTCGGCTGCTGGTTGAACTGATCAAAGGCCTTGAAGAGAAAGGGTATGCGGTCTATTTCACGGTCATGTCCGAAAATGGAACCCAGAATTATGAAAAGTTCCTCGAACTGGACCGCAAAGGATGCCGGAGCTATATTTTTGTCGGGAATCCGGTCGGCAAAGTGGAAATGCTGGAATATATACTGAAGAATTCCTATAACTATATCGGCATGAATTTTTCCTTTGACATCAAACAGAAGCCGCACCTGAAAGAATTAGCGAAGAGCATCGACATGGACCAGTCCGGCGCCATTCAGGAATACCTGAGAATATTTCACGAAAAAAAAATAGAAAACTTCCGATTGCTGATGCCGAAAAGATATTACGAATACAATGTCGAGTGTTTTGTAAAGAATTCCGAACGGATGCCGTTCCGTAAAAAATTTGTCGATACGCCCTCCTGCGAATTCACCAGTTCGGACGGTTTCGACATCCGCTATGAAAACGCTTATTCCGCGATGCGGCAGGAATACCGGAATGATACGGACATCCGCGGAGTCATCTGCATCACCGACTTCCATGCACTTGGGGCGGCCCGCTTTTTCCACGATAACGGACGTAAGGTCGGAGACGACGTCCTGGTTTGCGGCATGTTCGACACAGTGGCGGCCCGGTTCTCCCTGCTCCCGATCATCACCTCTTATTTCGACATGCAGAAAACGGCGTCGCTGATTCTTGATCATTTATTTACCCCGGACCCCGTTCAGATAATTCTCAAACCGGACATCATCACGCGCTCCTGAAGTTTTGAAAAAAAGGATCATGAGAGTAATAACAGATTTGAATTCGATTTTTCGTTTGGAACCTTGAGATTTAAGAACTTGCTGAAGAAAGAAAAGACTCATGAACGGTTTCAGAATCATAACGGTTTTTCATAAAAATCAACTGAAAAACAGAAAATTTCAGATCATTCAGAGGAGATTTCGGCCATGAAGAAAACAAGGTTCACTCTCATTGAATTGCTGGTTGTGATTTCAATCATCGCCATACTGGCGTCATTGCTGCTCCCGGCGTTGAACAACGCCCGACACAAAGCAAAGGAGATTTCCTGCATCAGCAACCAAAAGCAAATCGGACTGATGCTCTTCATGTACGCCGAATCCTACAGAGGCTTTCTCCCGTCCGCCTATTCCTTGAATTATCCGACCCGCTTCACAGGAAACTACAACAATGGTCCTTACCTGCTTGTAAAGGCGGGTTTTATTCCCGCCGCATCCGATTGGAAAAATCGACTTTGCTGTCCGGAGCGTCCATTAGACCTCATCGTCAGCTCGGGTTTGTCCGCATCAAGCTATTTCTGGTATTTCGGCGCAACTCTGGGAGCATCCAGCAACAGTCCCGCAAAGATTCCACCCACGGAAAAGGAGCATAAATACCTCTTTGGCGATACCTATGGAAACAGCTGGGATTACGGTCTCTCCAACCCGGGCATACCGGTTAATAACCACAAGGGCCTTGCCATCTGGTCCAAAGTCGACGGATCTGTGAGCAAACATGCCGCCAACGAACTGATCAAATACGGAAGGACGCAGGCAGGCAACTTTTATGTGCCGAATGGCTGCTATCTGTAAGAATTGCATATTCATAAAGGAAACATCATGAGAAACATCATTGCCGCCTTTCTGCTTATTGTCTCAGCGACGACTCCCGCCTGTGCCTGGGAGATCATCAAAGATGGAGTGGCGCAAGCCGTCATCGTGATCCCGGAAGTTCCTTATCCCGCAGAAACGTATGCCGCCGCAGAATTGCAATATATTCTACGGAAAGCCGCCGGGGTGGAACTGACGGTCACGACGCAATCATCCATTCCGCCCGGCATGAAGACACTTCGTCTCGGGCGTGCGGCTGATCTTGATCTCGCAAATCTCCCGTTGTGCGGTTTCCGCATCGCCGTCACCAATGATGCCCTGCTGTTGGCCGGACGCGACACCAACGGCAAGATTGAACGGCTCCAGACCGCCGCCGGCACCCTTTATGCCGTTTACGAATGGGCTGAACGGGAGCTTGGCGTACGCTGGCTTTGGCCGGATGAACTCGGCGAAGAAATCCCACAGCGGACAAAAGTCTCCGCGGGCACGTATAATCTTTCGATGAAACCCGCTCTTGAGTTCTCCTTTGTCCGCCGCTTCGACTGGCGCTGGAACCGCCGTCTTCTTCGCGCCGACATGTCACGCTATATTGTCTTCGCCGGGTGTACAAGTCAGGGGCACGCTTTCATCGACTGGTACAAACGCTACGGGACCGAGCATCCTGGTTATTTTGAAATGGATTCACAGGGAAGACGCCTCAACGACCGTTATGCCTCCATGTGCGTTTCGGACCCGGCGTTTCAACAGCAGGTCGTTGACAACTGGCGTGATTCCGGGCGCACCGACCTCGCGGTAAATGCCAAGGAAAACGACGCTTACGGCCGCTGTCTGTGCGACAACTGCAAAGCATGGGACGGCGAAGACCGGCGCTGGCCGACCGTTTACTACTCCAGCCATCGCAATGTCGGTGAACGCTACGCGAAATTTTACAAGGCCATCTGGGAAAAAGCCTCCAAAATCAATCCTGACGTCCGGGTCGGCGGCTACGCTTACATGAATTATGTCTACGCGCCCCGCCAAACAAAACTCAACAAAAACATTGTCATCGGATTCGTAGACGATCTTCCGTTTCCCCGCACAAAAAAATATCAGCAGATGGTGGACGATGAAATCGAAGCATGGGGAAAATCCGGCGCCTCAATTTATCTTCGTCCGAACTATTTTCTCAGCAGTTATTCAATGCCGGAACTTTACTACAACCAGTATGCTCACGAATTCAAGCTGGCCTACCGCGAAAACATGATAGGGCTTGATGTTGACGGTCCGAACAATTCCTGGGCCACTGTCGGGCTCAACCTCTATGTGATGGGACGGCTTGCGGTCAGGCCGGAAAAAACGGTCGCCGAACTGGTCGATGAATACTGCATGGCTTTCGGCAAGGCAGCCCCCGCCGTCCGCCGTTACTTCGACTATTGGGAAAAATACACCATGAGCCATGCCGATGAATTCAATCGCATCCACGAGGAGGAAAGCGAACGGAAATGGTTCATCTACGGCTCTTATTACACGGCGGTGTCACATCTGCTGTTTCCGGAAAAAGTCTTCACTCCGGCGGCCTCATTCCTGGATGAAGCGGAGAAACTGGCCAAAGGCGACCCCATAGCCGAAAAAAGAGTATTGTTTCTGCGGCAGGGATACGAACACGCTAAACTGTGTTCGCACACCTCCGCGATCTTCGCCGATTCGAAAAGCGATAACGGCATCCGCCAGAAAGCAATGGAAGAAATCCGGAAATTCCGGAAAGAGCTGTTGCCGAACGTGGCCGATGTTGAATTTTTCTCCTCTCGCAAAAACCGGCTGGAAGGCA
>CAZORN010000061.1:6018-16042 GCA_964581935.1 uncultured Victivallales bacterium | reverse complement strand
GGTTCGGAATGTTTATCCATTTCGGTGTATATTCTTCTCTGGGCGGGTATTACCGGGATATGGAAACCCCGTGGGTTTCGGAATGGATCATGCACAAATACAGGATCGGCGTCGCGGAGTATGAAAAGTTTGCCGCCGGCTTCAACCCGTCCCGGTTCAACGCCGATGAATGGGTCCTGACCGCCAAAAATGCCGGAATGAAGTATATGGTCATCACCGCGAAACATCACGACGGTTTCGCCATGTTCCATACGAAATATGATCGCTTCAATATTGTGGACATGACGAAGTTCGGGCGTGATATCATGAAGGAGCTCTCCGAAAGCTGTGCGCGTCACGGAATGCGGCTGGGCTTCTATTATTCGCAGGACCTCGACTGGCATGAGGCCGGAGCCACCGGCAATATCTGGGATTTTTCCGTGAAAACGCCCGAGGCGTTCCAGAAATATCTGGATGCCAAGGTGACCTGCCAGCTGACGGAACTCCTGACCAATTACGGCGAAGTGTCCGTCATCTGGTTCGACATGCCCGTGAGAATCAATGAAAAACAGAGCGAGACCCTCTCCGCGCTGGTGCACCGTCTCCAGCCCGATTGTCTGGTCAGCGGACGCATCGGCAACGGCAAGGGCGATTACGATTCTCTCGGCGACAATGCCTCTCCGGGGGAAATCCCTTTCGAGCGTCCGACCGAAGGGATCGGCACCATGAATGAAAGCTGGGGATACAAGCCATACGACAAAGCCTATCGCAGCACCCGCGAACTCCTCAATGTCATGGGCTGTCTGGTCGCCCATAACGCCAACTATATGCTTAACGTCGGCCCCGACGGCAGCGGTCGTTTTCCCGCGCCCGCGAGAAAACGCCTCTGCGAAATCGGAGAATTCCTCAAACTCAACGGCGAGGCTCTCTACGGCGCCGGAGCGTGCGGCAGAATGCACATCCCGTTTCTGTTCCGATGGGGACACGTGACCGCGAAGGACAATCACGTCTATTTCTGGGTCCTGAATTCCGGACATGCCGGAAGGATCATCTTCTTCGGAATCCGGAACAAGGTTGACTCCGCGGAGATCCTGTCAGACGGCGCCGGGATTGCTTTTGAAGAGGCCCACCGGCCTGAGTTCAATTACAATCGTCTGAAATTGAGCCTTCCCGCCGGGCTGCGCCTGCCTTGCGTCATCCGCGTGACCGTGGAAAGTGAGCCCGACTTCGATCCTCAGGCCTACTATGCGAACTGGGGACCGCTGATTCCTCCTGAATGATCCGGAACCACGGCACCCGCTGCTTTTCCTTCATCCGCCACTCTCTTAAAAAGGGAGAGAGACAGGGGAGGCAATAATTATTTCCGGTAGGCGCGCGGGGAACAATTGTAGTGACGACGGAACTGGCGCGAGAAGTAATTGGAGTCGGGAAAGCCGCATTCCGCCGCGATTTCCGAGACCCGCTCATCGGTCTTGAGAAGCCGTTCCGCCGCCTTGGCCAGACGCACCCGCAGAAGGTAATCGATGGGAGACGAGCCGGTCACATTCTTGAATACCGGCAGTAGCGTGCTGGGGGCCATCGCCGCAACCTTCGAGATTTCGGAGATGGTCCATGCGTGCCGGTAATCGCCCTCCAGACGGCTGATGACTTCTCCCAGACGGCACAGCGAACGGGCCATCGGATTTTTCGTCTGGGAATATTCGCGCGAGATGAAAACGAAGATTTCGAGCACCTTCGCAAGCAGGAAAAGATCGTAGCCGGGCAGTCCGTTCTTGATTTCCGCGGTCATCTGGCGCAGAAGGTTCGTGACCGGGAGCAGGGCGTCCGGCGCGATATGAAGCCGACTCTGAAAACGGTGCCGCCGCCGGTAGGTCGGCTCGAAAAGGAAAAAAGCGTTGAATCCGGGCATGGCCCGGAGGCTCCGGAGATGATTTTTGAGGTAAAAATCGTCGAACATGATGTTATACATGCTCATGTCGTGGCGTTCCAGAAAATAATGCTCGGTGTTGCCCTGAATCAGGAAGACGTCTCCTGCGGAAACCTTGTATTCCTCCCCGTTGATCCAGTGGCGGCCGCCTCCGTTCGTGATGATCACGAGTTCCGCGAAATCATGCGTATGGCGGAGGTCCGTGAGGTCGCCTTCGTGCTGCATGGCGGCGTCTCCCTGAATCGTCCTCAGCGCGATGGGACAGGTGTCCGGGCTGAAAAAATCGTTCCGGTTGGCGATGACTGTCTTCATGACTTCCCCTTTTTCATAATATAGTGCTACTTTTTCGTAAGATAGTCAAGGAATTAATTTTTTCAAGAATTATATTTGAAATAGTTGCAGAAAAGGTTTCATACCCCTTACACGAAAGAGAGGCAAAGAAAATGGCAGGAACATTCCGTTTCTCGTTTGGTCCCTGGAACATCCATGAGGGAGCCGACCCCTTCGGTCCGGAAGTCCGCAAGAGCATCCCCTTCAACCGGAAACTGGCCGCCTACAAGAAACTCGGTTTCGACGGCGTGCAATTCCATGACGACGATGCGGTTCCGGACATGAACAACCTCTCGAAAAAAGACATCGTCAAAGAGGCGAAGGCGCTCAGGAAGACGCTGGACGAACACGGCCTGACCGCGGAATTCGTCGCGCCTCGCATGTGGTTCGATCCGCGCACCATCGACGGCGGTTACACCAACAACTGTGCCAAGTGCCGGGAATACGCGATCGAGCGCAGCAAACGCACCATCGACATCGCCAACGCTCTCGGTACGCGTAATATCGTGCTATGGCTTGCCCGCGAAGGCACCTATATCCGCGAAGCGAAGGATCCCGTCCTCGCCACCGAACGCATTGCCGAAGCCCTCCAGACCATGCTCGACTACGACAAGAAAGTCCGGATCATGATCGAGTCCAAGCCCAACGAGCCGATGGATCATACCTACATCCCGACCATCGGTCACGCCATTGCGATGGGCCTGATGACGAATGCGCCCGAGCGCGTGGGATGCCTCATCGAAACCGCTCACGCTCTGCTCGCCAACCTTTCTCCCTCCGATGAAATGGGATTCGCGCTTGCCCACAAGAAGCTCTGGAGCGTCCATCTCAACGATCAGAACAGCCTCAAATTCGACCAGGACCTCACCTTCGGAGCCGTCGATCCGAGACGCGCCCTCAATCAGGTCCGCGTCCTCGACAAGCATGGGTTCGGCAACAACGGCGAATGGGTCGGACTGGATGTCAAGGTCATGCGCACCCAGAAAGACGAGGCTTGCATGAAGCACCTCGAATACAGCCGTAAAATTTTCCTCAAACTGCTTGAAATCAGCCGTTCCCTGGACGATAGTAAGATGGATCAGCTCGTGGCCGCGCGCGACTACGAGGAACTCAATTACTACATCCTGAACGCCATGCTGAAAGGGTAAGCCATGAAAGATCTCAAAATCGGCATCCAGATGTACACCATCCGCGAAGCGCTGAAGCAGGACTTCAAGGGCGTCTGCCGCGAACTGGTCAAGCTTGGATGCGACGGCGCGGAATTCGCGTTTTATTTCGGTGAAATGTCCCCGGCTGAACTCGGGGCTTTTACGAAGGAAATCGGTCTGAAGGCCTGCGGTATGCACGTCTCTTCGAACGACTTTTTCAATCCCGATACGAAGGCTCTGGACTATGCCCGCGCCCTCGGCGTCAAGTATGTGACGATCAGTTGCAGCTTCGGCGCGGAGAAACTGGACAGTGCGGTCGAACTCTGTACGAAAGCCGGTAAGGCCGCCGCCGAAAACGGATTCCAGTTCACATACCATAACCATGCCGCGGAATTCGAAAAACTCGCCGACGGCGAATGTGCGTTGGATGCTTTTTATCGCAGGACTGATCCGAAGCTGGTCATGGCGGAACTGGACGTCTACTGGGTGACGAAGGGTGGCCAGGACCCCGTGAACTACATCCGCCGTTACGCAAAACGTCTGCCTCAGCTTCATCTGAAGGATATGGACCCGGTCGATGGTTCCTTTACCGAGCTTGGAAACGGAAAGGTTGATCTGGCTGCCTGTATCCGCGAGGCGAAGAATACGATCTGCGAATGGGTGATCTACGAGCAGGACGTCTGCAAGCGGCCCGCGTTCGAGAGCGCGGTCATCAGCATCGGTCATATCAAAAAACTTCTGGGCAGGTGAAAAGATGAGTCGGAAAATCAGGATGGGCATGGTCGGCGGCGGCGAGGGCGCTTTCATCGGGGAGGTGCATCGGATCGCCGCCCGGATGGGAGGAGAAATCGAACTTGTCGCGGGGGTGTTCGGAACCGGCAGAGAGAGTTCCCTTCGATGCGGAGAACGGCTGTATCTGAACCCGGCCCGTGTCTATCCTGACTTTTCCGCTATGGTCGCCGGGGAACGCGCCCTGCCGGAAGCGGAGCGGATCGACTTTGTGACGGTCTGCACTCCGAACCGCTGGCATTTCGCGATCGCCAAAGCTTTTCTGGAAGGCGGTTTCCACGTGCTGTGCGAGAAGCCGGTCGCAATGAGTTCCGCGGAAGCCATGGAACTCAAGGAGATCGTCCGGAAAAGCGGGAAGAAGTTCGCGCTCATGCACAATTACACCGGCTATCCGATGGTCAAGCAGGCACGGAAAATCGTTGCGGACGGCGTTCTGGGCGAACTCCGCAAGATCAATGTGGAGTATTCTCTCGGCTGGCTTGCGTCGCCGAACGCCGGGAAACAGGCCGCGTGGCGCGTCGATCCTAAACAGGCCGGAATTTCCGGCTGCATGGCGGATATCGGCACCCATGCGGAAAACCTCATCAAATACGTCACCGGACTTGCGATCACGGAAGTGAACGCCGATCTGGCGGCATTTGTCGAGGGCCGTGCGCTGGACGATGACGGCAGTGTGCTCCTCCGCTTCGGAAACGGGGCGCGGGGACTCATTTTCGCCAGCGAGGTTTCCACGGGTGAGGAGAACAATTTTATCCTCAAGATCTATGGAGACAAAGCCGCGCTGGAGTGGCGTCAGCAGACCCCGGAAGAGCTCATCATCCGCTCGAACGACGCCCCGATCCAGATTCTCCGCCGGGGCTGGCCGGGCACCGGCGAAGCCGCCCAGAAGGTCTCGCGCCTTCCCGCCGGACATCCGGAAGGGTTCCTCGAGGCGTTCTCCAACATTTACGACGCGTTTGTCGCGTCCATCCGTTCCGGCGAGACGGGCGATTATCCCGGCATCGACGATGGTGTGGAGGAGATGCTGTTTCTCGAGGCGATCGTCCATAATTCCAACAGCGGCGAAAAGTGGACGAAGATGGGAAAATAAGCCGATTTTCGCCTTGAAACTATCGGCGTCGCGGAAAACGTTCAATACGTTCCGCTGACGCCGCTTTTATTTCTGCCGGAGTCAATCCAGATAGATTCCGGTCAGGCCGCGCACCTTGGTGGCGGGCAGTTTCCGGGAAAAGCCGACAAGGTCCAGTTCCGAATAGGTGGGCTTGTGCGAGAGGTTTTCATCGATGGTGTCCACCGGGTTGAACTGCTGGAGATTCCAGTCCTTGACCCCGATGGCGTCCAGCTCGGAACGCATGATCTGGAGATCCTCGAAGGAAAGCAGATTCTTGTGGACCGTGGTCCGGACGTCGAGCTGAATCTTGTTTTTCAGCGCGAACGCAAGGGAGCGTTTCACCCGGTCGGCGATATCGGCGAGGCCGGAGTTGGCGGTGCCCTCATATTTTCCGGAGGGCGCCTTGTAGTCGATGCCGAGCGCCTGAAGGCACCCTTCTCCGTAAAGCGATTCCAGAACTTCCGGATGGCTTCCGTTGGTGTCCAGCTTGACCGCGAAGCCGAGTTTCTTCATCTGTCTGGTGAAGTCCGGAAGCTCGGGATCGAGCGTGGGTTCGCCTCCGCTGATGACGATGCCTTCGAGTTTGCCGACGCGCGACTGCATGAAGTGGAGAATCTGCGGCATCCGGATCCGGGGCTGGCTGTCGGGGTCGAGCACCAGATGGGGGTTATGGCAGAACGCGCAGCGAAAATTACAGTGTGCGCAAAAAACGACGCAGGCGATTTTTCCCGGAAAATCGACCATGGAAAAACGGATCATTCCACGAATATTCATTTTCAGTAAACCTTACAGCTTCAAATTGTCCAGCGCATCCCACGTGTGATCGTCTTTTTTGGGTTCCTGCGTTTTCTTTTTCCTGCACTTGCAGCGTTCCGAATTGAGGTCGGCGCCGCATCCGGGACAGAGCCCCTTGCAGTCTTCGGAGCACTTGAAGCGGGAGGGAACGGAAAGGAGGATTTCTTCCCGGACATCTTCCGTGAGGTCGATGATGTCCTCGGGGACTTTCTCCTTGTGGATGCAGATTTTGTCTGAGCCGATCTTTTGAACGACGTCCTTGAGACACAGGGAGCATTTCGTGGCAAGTTCCGCAAAGGCGGAGCCCGTGACCAGCAGGTCTTCCCCGACCATGGCGGCATGAAGGTTGTAGCGGACGGGACCGTGAACGGAAACCGGAATTCCTTCGGTGTTTTCCAGATCGAGGAAAGCGGCGTCTTCCGTCCCGGAGACTTCCATGCCGTCCGGACTGATGATGGCGACATTGACTTTAATCATTTCAGCGGATCACTTTCCGTGGGCTTTTCCATATTTCTGCGCGATGGCGGCGGCGACGACCGGGGGAACGAAGGGAGAAATATCGCCTCCGCAGCGTGCGATTTCCTTGATCAGACGCGAGCTGACGTAGGAATATTCGGGGCTGGGCATCATGAAGAGTGTTTCGCATTTCTCGTTGAGTTCGCGGTTCATCAGGGCCATCTGAAATTCGTATTCAAAGTCCGATACGGCGCGGATGCCTCGGATGACGGCGCTGACGTTCAGGTCGTTGACGGCGTTGACCAGCAGGCTGCTGAAAGAGACGATTTCCGTATGGGGCATGTCTTTGCAGACTTCACGCAGAATTTCGATTCTCTCATCGAAGGAAAAAAGCGGGTTTTTTTCCGAATTGACAGCGACCCCGATGAGGAGGCGGTCGAAAATGCGGGCAGCCCGGCGGGCCACGTCAAGATGCCCGTTGGTCACAGGATCGAAACTGCCGGGATAAAGAACTGTTCTCATAAAAATCTCCAGTTAAAAAAACGCACTGCATTTAGAGTACCATTTCCCCGGGGATTTGTCAAGTTTTTTCATTAAAATAATCCAAGGATACTGCAATGAAAAAGGAATTCAGTTTTTTCAGGCGGGGCGGAGGATAAAAAAAGACCGCCTCCCGGAGGAAGCGGTCTTTGCAAGTTCGCTTACAGCGCAAATCAATTGAAAGCGTGGCCGGCGGAGCCGAGCACGTTGATGACTTTGTGCTTGTAGAGTTCCTTGAGGGCGTCGCGGGCCGGTCCGAGATATTTCCGGGGGTCGAATTCGGAGGGCTTTTCCGCGAAGACCTTGCGGATGGCGGCGGTCATGGCGAGACGGCCGTCGGAGTCGATGTTGATCTTGCAGACGGCGGATTTCGCGGCTTCGCGGAGCTGATCCTCACCGATGCCGATGGCGTCTTTGAGCTTGCCGCCGTTTTCGTTGATGATCTTGACCAGGTCCTGCGGGACGGAGGAGGAGCCGTGGAGGACGATCGGGAAACCGGGGATCTTCTTTTCGATTTCGCGAAGGATGTCCAGACGGATCTTTGGGGTGGTGCCGGGCTTGAATTTGAAAGCGCCGTGGGAGGTTCCGATGGAGATGGCGAGGGAGTCCACGTCGGTTCCCTTGAGGAAGGCTTCGACCTCTTCCGGCTGGGTGTAGGTGTGGGTTTCGGCCTTGACTTCATCTTCGACGCCGGCGAGGACGCCGAGTTCGCCTTCGACGGTCACGTCGAAGGGATGGGCGTATTCGACCACGCGCTTGGTCTCGGCGATGTTGTCCGCGAAAGACTTGGAGGAACCGTCGATCATGACGGAGGAGAAACCGTATTCGATACAGCTTTTGCAGGTTTCGAAGGAATCGCCGTGGTCGAGATGGAGGGCGATCGGAATGACCTTCCCGCCGCCGATTTCACGGGCGTATTCGACCGCGCCCTGTGCGAGGTAGCGGAGGAGGGTCTGGTTGGCATACTGGCGGGCGCCCTTGGAAACCTGAAGAATCACGGGGGACTCGGTTTCGGAGCACGCCTGAATGATGGCCTGAAGCTGTTCCATGTTGTTGAAGTTGAAAGCAGGGACGGCGTAGTGGCCGGCCATGGCTTTTTTGAACATCTCGCGAGTGTTCACGAGACCGAGGTCTTTGTAACAAACCGCCATTTTCATGATCCTTTCACTTGGATGGGTTCCGGTTGAAAGCTTTCAAGTCGGTAATATGCACCCGAACCGCCGAAAATTCAAATTGCAAAGGATTTTTTTACCCGATATTCGGCGGCGCCGGTTCGGATTCCCGGGGAAAAGAATGCGCCGGAAAAAGCATGGACGGCGAAAGACGCGTGCCTTTTGCCGTCCATACGGGAATCCTGAACTCCCGAGCCGTTTACAGGTCTTCCTCGACCTTGTTCTGCGCCTGGAACTTGGCGATGATTTCGTTTGCGACCACCGGGGTCACGACTTCATAGCGCGCGAATTCCATTTCAAAGGAGCCGCGCCCCTGCGTGATGGACCGCAGTTCCGTCGCGAACTTGAGCATTTCCGCGTGGGGGACTTCGGCGGTGATGACCTGAAGCCCTTCGCTCATTTCCATGCCGAGGATGCGTCCGCGCTTATGGTTGAGGCATCCGGAAATATCGCCGGTGAAGGAGTCGGGAACCATAATCCGTGCGGTGATGATGGGTTCCATCAGGACGGGCTTCGCCTTCGCCATGGCGTCGCGGAAAGCCATGCGGGAGGCGATCTTGAACGCCATTTCGGAGGAATCGACGTCGTGGAACTTGCCGTCATAGACGGTGACCTTCATCTTTTCGACGACACACCCGGCGAGCGGTCCGCGTTCCATGGCTTCGTGGACGCCTTTTTCGACGGCCGGGATGAAGTTCCTGGGAATGGACCCGCCGACGATCGCGTTGACGAATTCGTATCCGGCCGCGTTCGGATCGACTTTCAGGTAGACTTCGGCGAACTGTCCATGTCCGCCGGACTGCTTTTTATGGCGGTAATGGCCTTCTCCGTGGCCGGTGACGGTTTCGCGGTAGGGAATCTTCGGGACACTGAGGATGACCTCGACCTTAGTCAGTTCCTTCAGGCGTTTGACGGCGTTGTTGATGTGCTGGTCGCCCATGCCCTTGAGGAGGGTCTGGTGTGTTTCCTTGTCGCGTTCGACCCGCAGTGTGGGATCGTTTTCGCAGAGCTTGTGAAGGCCCGTCATGATCTTGTCTTCTTCCCCGCTCTTCGAGGCGGAAAGGGCATACGCCATGACCGCGTTCGGGAAATCCATGGGCGGCATCGCCTTGCAGTTCGCGGAGGTGGCGATCGTGTCTCCCGTCTTCGTGATTTTGAGCTTGGCCACGGCGCAGATGCAGCCCGGAACGACTTCGTCGACGGGCGTCTGGGTCTTGCCGTTGATAAGAAGGAGCTGTCCGAGGTGTTCCTTCGTGTCGTTGTTGAGGTTGATGATGTCGCTGTTGGATTTGATGCTGCCGGTCAGGACGCGGAAGAAGGCCATCTGCCCGATGAAGGGGTCCGTGGTGCTCTTGAAGACGAACGCCGCGCCGTCTCCGGTTTCGGAGGGGCGGACTTCCGTGCCGTCGACGGATTTGCGGATTCGTTCGAGGGGGTTCGGACAGAGATTGGCGATCCCGTTCATGAGTTCTTCCGCCCCGATGTCTTTGGCTGTGCTCCCGGCAAAGACGGGCACCAGTGCGCCGGACCTGATGGCGTCATGAAGTCCGCGGGAGATCTCCTCCTCCGACAGTATCTCGCCTTCCAGATAGCGCTCCATCAGCTTTTCATCGGACTCCACCGCGGTGTCCATCAGCTGTGTGCGGTATTTTTCCACCATTTCCTTGTATTCGGCGGGCGGGTTCTGTTCCGTGAGAATATTGATGACGCCGGAAAGGGAGCTTTCCTTGCCGACGGGGATGGTCAGAGGGATGCAGACGGTCTTGCCATACGTTTC
>CAZORN010000061.1:1716-5918 GCA_964581935.1 uncultured Victivallales bacterium | reverse complement strand
TTTCCTTGCCGACGGGGATGGTCAGAGGGATGCAGACGGTCTTGCCATACGTTTCCTGAAGCTGTTCGAGAACCTTGAAGAAATCGGCCATTTCGCGGTCGAGGCGGTTGATGAAGAAAATACGAGGAATTTTGAAATCGGTTGCGAATTTCCATGAACGGGTGGTTCCGAATTCGATGCCCTGGACACCGTCAATCAAGATCAGGGCGGATCCGCTTGCGCGGAAGGCGGAGATGACTTCGCCGACGAATTCACCGTAGCCGGGGGTGTCCGTGAAGAAGAACTGTTTGTCTTTCCAGGGACAATTCAGATAGGCGGCGTAAATGCTGGAGCGTTTTTCCTGTTCGTCGGGAGTGAAGTCTGACACGCTGGTTCTGGTGTCTACGCTTCCCAGTCGTTCCACGGCTTTGGCCTTGTAAAGCATCAGATCGCACAGCGAGGTTTTACCCGTTCCGCTGTGGCCGGCTACAACGAAGTTTCGGATCCTGGGGGCTTCGAATTTCATAGTTCATCTCTCCCTTAGTTCATGCGTTGAAAAAAAAGAAATTCACTCATCGTATTCCGTTACTTATACTTTCTTTTCAGGAGAATTCAACTCTTTTTCAAAACCCGCTTTCACCCTCATTTTCATAAAATCAAAAGAATCCCTTGACATCGGTCATTGAAGGATGTATACTATTCTCTTACGCGTGTTTCGTTTCCGTTTATTTCGTGCGTGAGAAACGGGAAGTAAAACAGTAAATGTATTTTTGCCGGACGGCTTTGCACGGAAACGGGATCAAATTTTTTTCAAAAAAAACGGCTTTCCGCTCTACTCGAAGCGATGGAAAAAGATCGGCGTGAAAAAAAGAAGTTCCGCTGTTTCAGATCTTAAAAATCGCCCCGATTTTACGTCCGAGAAGAATTCCCGCCGCAGCAAGGGTCGCCGCCATGAAAAGCATGGTCCAGACGCCGAACGCGCATGCCGTGACCGGCCCCGATCCCAGAATCTGCGAAAGCTCGAAAATCGCCCTCGTGATCGGGAAGAAGACCGCCTTCTGCGCAAGGATCAGGGAGTCGGACACTTCCAGCATGGAAAAGCTGAAGGCGAACAGTCCGCCCACCACCAGATTGGCCGTGATCAGCGGAAGCGTGACGCGCCGGAGGGTCAGGAACGGTCCCGCCCCCAGATTCCGGGCCGCGTTCTCCAGTTCCGCCGGGGTCTGTTCCAGCCCGGAGGAAACCGACCGGACCACATACGGCAGACGCCGGATCGCGTAGGCCGCCGCCAGAAGAAGGAGCGGATTTTCCACCGGATTGAAAAGTTCGCGTGCCCAGTTGTATTTGACGCTCATCCCCAGAAATCCGAACGCAATGACGATGCCCGGCACCGCCAGCGGAGCCATCGCCAGAAGGTCGAGCAGGGAAGACCCCCGGAAGCGCCACCGCACCGCGGCCAGCGAGATCAGGAGTCCCGCGACCAGGGCAAAAAGCATTGCCAGCGAGGAATACTTGAGGCTGTTTACGATGCTCGGAAGCACGATCTTGTGGGATAAAGCGTTCTCGAAGTGCATCAGGGTGAAATGTTCCGGCAGGACCGTGCCGTACCAGTTGCGCGAGAAAGCGGTCAGAATCAGCGCGAGGTGCGGCAGGACCGCCAGAAAAGTCACCAGCAGGAATGCCCCCGGCGCCAGAAACTTCATGAGGCCCCGCGCCCGGACGGCTCCGCTCGCGCCGCTTCCCTTGACCGTCGTCGCGGCGGCGTCCGAGGAAAGCGCGAGACGCGAAAGCAGGTACATTCCGAGCGCCAGAAACAGCATCACGATCACCAGCGTGTATGGAAGGGGATTGGTTTCCAGTTCCGTGATCCCGTTGAAAATCTGGACTGCGGTTGTCCGTGTGTAGCCGAACATCAGCGGAGTGCCGAGTTCGGTGAAGCTCCAGATCAGCACGATGCTTCCTCCGGCGAGGATTCCGGGCTTGAGAAGCGGCAGGGTGATGCGTCTCAGCCGATACCATTTGGAGGCGCCGAGGTTTCCCGCCGCCTCGTTCATGGCCGGATCGATGTTCCCCAGAGCCGTTACCAGATTCAGATACAGGATCGGGTACAGATGCAGTGCCATGATGAAGCAGACCGACCAGAAGCGTCCGTCGCCTCCCAGAAAGTCCACGCGGGGAAATCCGGCGTCGGCGAGAATCGTGTTGATCACCCCGTAGTGTCCGAGAATCTGCTGGAAACCGAGCGCACCCACGAACGGGGGCAGGATCATCGGAAGCATCATCGCGAGACTGCACAGGGATTTGCCGGGGAAGTCGAAACGGTCGAAAATCAGTGCGAGCGGCAGGGCGATCAGAAAGACCATGGCCGTTGTGACGAGCGAGATGCAGAAGGAGTTCCACAAGCCGTGGAGGTAAAGCTTGTTTTCAAAGACTTCCCGGATCAGGCTCCAGCGGAGTCCCTCCTCGATCACGGTGAAGACCGGCAGGATCAGAAACACCAGGAAGAAGGCGAAGAGGAAGAGGAAGCAGAGGATTTTCGCGAGTTTCATGATGGGTCACTTTCCCTGTCTGGCGAGTTCGGCCGCCTTCCGGTAGTTTTCACGGGCGGAATCGCTCCACTTGCGGCAGAGCGCGGCGACCTTGACCGCGGTGCGTTCCCGCGTGATGCGGAGTCCGTCGGCGGCTTCGGCGGCGTCATGGTATTCAAACGGGAGACGGCAGAATTCCCGGTAGGCTTCGGGGACTTTTTCCGGTCCGCCCGCCTTCAGGATTTCGCCCCACGCCTCGCGGAGTTCGTCCTGGACGTCCAGCGCGACGCACCGGATCAATACGCGGATCATCGAGAAATAGCGTCCGGTCCATTCGGGATGATAGACGAAGGAAAGTCCCTCCTTGTAGGGATTGTAGTCCGGGTCGGAGCGGAATTGCCGGTATTGCTCCTGATAGAGTTCCATCCGGACGGGCGAACGCCGGAGCGCGTATTTGACGGGTCCTCCGGGGGTGTTGAGTTTGAAGTCCAGCAGTTTCTGTCCGTCGAGACCGATCATGAAATCGAGAAACGCGTGGGCCTGCTTGAGGTTCGGCGCGCCTCGGAGAAGCTGGATGGGGTCGGCGGAGACCGCCGTGCCGCCTTCCGGCGGGACGTAGAAGATGACCGGTTTTCCGCCGGTCTGGCAGGCGTTCCATTCCTGTTCGGTGAGTCCGTAGAAGTCGATCGCCATTCCGACCGCGGCCGCGCCGGAGGCGACGTCCCGCGTGACTTTTCCCGCGCTGTCGGTGATCGTGCGGGTGTTGGCCATGATGCGCTTGATGAGGTTGAGGCCGTTCGCCCAGCCTTTATCGAGCTGCTCCGGCGTTGGTTTCCGTACATCCGCCGGAATCGCCTCGTGCATCTCCTGCTGGAGGATGATTTCATAGCATTTGTTGGCCGACCCCGATTTCGTGGGATCGGCGGCGACGACCGTATTGAAGAATTCAGGCTTCCCGAGGTCGCGCCAGCGTTTCGGCGGTTCGACGGAATAATCTCCTTTGGCGATCCGGTCGACGGTGAACGGCTGACGGGGCAGAATGGAATATTTCAGGAGTTCGCGGAGACGGTCCGCATTGTAGCAGATGCCGAAACTGGCGAGGCAGACTCCGTAGTATTTGCCGTCCTTCTCATAAATCTGGTCGCCGCCGAAACTTCGGGGAATGGACCCGGGATGAAAGAATTCGGGATGGCGTTTCTGGAGTCCTCCGTCGACCGCGTAGCCGCATTTTGCCTGACGCGCCTGGTCGTAGGTGCCGCCTCCGGCAAAGAGGTCGATTCCGATTCCGACATCCGATTCGAGGAATTTCTTCCGCGCCCGCTTCGCCTCGTCGTTGGCTTTGGGGTCCGTGAGAATCGACGGATTGGCGAAGGCCGAGGCGATGTTGGCGCTCCACGGCGGATTCGAGGGATCGGACTCCCACGCATGGCGGAACTCTGCCTCGAACCGGTCGGCGATGTAGCGGACGATGTCCGATGTCCCTCCGGGCGAACGCCAGTCGATCACCACATTCCGGTCGAAGTGTTTTTTGTAATATTCGCGGAAGCCGCGTTCCAGCTCGAATTTCATCGGTTCCGAATGGGCGGTGACGATGACCACGGTATCCGTGTCGGTGAAAAATTCCGACAGCGACGCGTCATCCCTGCGGAGGAGGAACGGCAGAAGCAGCACCGCCAGCAGAAGGGAAACCGCCAG
>CAZORN010000061.1:0-1616 GCA_964581935.1 uncultured Victivallales bacterium | reverse complement strand
GGCCGTGACGTCCAGCAGGGAGCCGTCCGCCGTCTTGAAACGGAGTTCCGAGCGTTCTCCCAGAAAAGTTCCGCCCACGTATTCGGTTTCGATCCGGTTTCCGGACGCGGCGGAATCCCCGCAATGAATCGAAAAGGCTTCCGGACGGATGAGGACCGTGCATTCCCCTTCGGTCCGTTTGCCGGGGACCGCGCTCAGGTTTCCAAGGGTGGATTCCATGCGGAGAAGGCCGTCTTCGATTCCTTTGAGGCGGACGCGGAGGAAGTTGACGCCTCCGAGGAAGGTGGCGGCGAAGCGGTTGACGGGGCGGCGGTAGAGATCGAACGGAGAGCCGATCTGCTGGATGATCCCCTTGTCGAGAAGCGCGATGCGGTCGCCCATGCTGAGGGCTTCGCGGCGGTCGTGGGTCACATAGATGGCGGTCAGGGAGCGTTCCCGGCAGATGCGGCTGATTTCCAGGCGCATTTCATCGCGGAGTTTCGCGTCGAGGTTGGAAAGCGGTTCGTCGAGAAGCAGAACCCGCGGCGAAACCGCCACCGCGCGGGCCAGCGCCACACGCTGCTGCTGTCCGCCGGAAAGAGACGGCACGCGCCGCTCGGCGAAATCGGACATCCGTACAAGGGAAAGGGCGTCCGCCACTTTTTCCCGGACGTCTTTTTCCGGCTGACGCGCGGCGCGGAGTCCGAAGGCGACATTTTCAAATACGGAGAGGTGCGGCCAGAGAGCGTAGTTTTGGAAGACCATCGCCGCCTGCCGTTTTTCGGGTGGAAGACCGGTGATGTCCGTGTCGTCGAAAAGGATTTTTCCGTCGTCGGGTTCCAGCAGTCCGGCGATGATCCGCAGCAGGGTGGATTTTCCGCAGCCGGACGGCCCCAGCAGGAAAAAGAGTTCGCCCGCGGCGATCTGCAGATGGATCGGAAGCAGAACCGGATTTCCCTTCTTATAGGATTTCGAGATGCCGGAAATCGTTACGGAAGCAGCCATGTTCCAGAACCTTTCTATTGATTACGGACGGAGAAAACTTCGGATGCCGGTGAAGATCATCTGAGCCGCCATGGCGGCCAGAATCAGGCCGGTGATCTTGCTGAGGATCATGAGGACGTTGCGCCCGAGCTTCTGTTCGACCCAGGCCGCGGCCAGAAGCATGGACGTAAGGGAGATCAGGGCGCCGCTCACGGCTGCCAGCGAGATCAGCTGCGCGTGGAAGCTCGCTGATTCCGCGCCGATGACCAGCATGGCGCCGATCGTTCCGGGGCCGACCGTCACCGGAATCGCCAGCGGCACGACCGCGATGTTCGACACATGCGAGGACTCCATGGTGAGATGCTTCTTGTCCGTGACATTGCTGTTGACGAGTCCCACCGCGGACAGGAACAGGAGGGTGCCGCCTCCGATCCGGAACGCGTCCAGCGTGATGTCGAACGCTTCGAAGATGAAGCGTCCGAAGAACAGCAGCACCGCACACGCGGCAAATGCCGCGGTTCCCACCTGCAATGCCAGCGACCGTTTCTGTTTCACTTCCCATCCCTGGGTCATGGAGAGAAACATCGAAAGCACGAAGAACGGCGTCAGCAGAAACAGAAACTTCAGAAAATGATTGATAAAAAGACTCATCC
>CAZORN010000060.1:0-16068 GCA_964581935.1 uncultured Victivallales bacterium | reverse complement strand
CGGATTTTGCGTGAGGCGGATATTCTCATAGCGGAACGGAAGGGTTATTTTGTTCATTACCGTGTCAATCCGGACAAGCTTGCCGAATTGAGCGGGATTGTGAAAAGACTTTTTGAATAGCCGGTTCAGATCACTGCAAGGCAGAGCATCTCAGGAGGTTTGCGTGGGAAAACGGATAAAAACAACTATCAAACTGGTTTTATTGTGTGCCGCGGTGATTTTTGCGGTTTACTGGCTTCGCTTTTCGCCGGTGACGGTTACGGCATATAAAGTAACTGCCGGTTCGGTCGTCGATGAAGTATTGGGAACCGGAACGCTGGAGGCCAAAGTGCGCGCCGACATCAGTCCGAAAATTTCCGGACTTCTCGTGGAGGTGTCCGTAGACCAGAATGACCGGATTATCAAAGGGCAGCTGCTGGCCCGACTCGACGATGCCGATTTGCGTCATCAGGTCGAGGTAGCCCAAGCCGACCTGGCGGCAACAAAAGCAACCATCAAACGCATCGGCTCTGAAATTGCGGCAGCCCAGGCATCCTCCACCAAAGCCCGGGAAAATTTTGACCGCGTCGCCACCCTCCGGAAGAGTCAGGTGGTGGCGCAGAATGAGATGGAACGCGCGATCGAGACACGGGATGTCGCCGAGGCTAATCTGCAGCGGGCCCTGGCCTCGAAGATCGAAGCGGAACGAGCCGCCGACAAAGCGCAGGCATCCTTGCGATATTATGAATCGCGTTTGACGGATACCCGGATCAATGCTCCGTTTGACGGACTGGTGATACGTCGCAACCGCAATCCCGGCGATGTAGTCGTACCGGGCAGTTCCATCATGGATATTGTCTCAACGGAACGTATATGGGCCTCGGTGTGGGTGGATGAAACCGCCCTGCGCTCACTCGCAATCGGGCAACCGGCAAAAGTCATTTTCCGCTCGGCTCCGGATAGTGTTTTGAATGGACAGGTGGCGCGGCTTGGCGCGGAAACCGATCGTGAAACGCGGGAGTTTCTGGTGGATGTCGATCTTGCGCGATTGCCGGACAGATGGGCGGTCGGACAGCGGCTTGAGGTCTATATTGAAACCGGACGCAAGGATAATGCCGTTTTCGTGCCGCAGCGGTTCATCGTCCGCCGTGAAGGCAAGTCAGGCGTATTGGCCGTTAAAAACGGGAAAGCGGAGTGGAGACCGGTTAAAACCGGGTTGCGCGGACAGAATATGATTGAGATCTCCGACGGGCTGACAGCCGGGGATACGGTCATCGGCGCGCTGCCGGGAAAAGAATTGCCTCGCGACGGCCGGTCAGTCAGGTTTTGAATCATGAATCTGGCCCTGAAAGACATCAAACACAATTTCGGGCGGTTCGTCCTGACCGCGCTTGGCATTGGGCTCCTGCTGATGCTGGTCATGGGCATGGGCGGCATCTATCGCGGACTGGTCATGGAAGCGACACTGCTTACCGACCGGATCGGAGCCGATCTGTGGATCGTCCAGAAAAATACGCGGGGTCCCTTTGCCGAAATTTCCCGCATCCCCCGGAATCTCGAGGATCGGGTGCTGGCGGTTCCCGGCATCACCCGGGCCAACAGTTTTGTTTCACACACCATCCAACGTGAATACCGAGGCAGACCGTTACGACTGACTATTCAAGGACTGGCATGGCCTGTGGACAAAGGCGACTGGCTGACGCTGATTGCCGGCCGGCCGCTGCGTCAGGCCCATTATGAAATGATAGCCGACAAGACCTCCGGACTTCAACTGGGCGACCTCGTTCCGCTGGGGAAAAATATTTATACGGTTGTCGGCATCAGCAGCGGGATGAATTCTTCCGGCGGAGACGCCATGGCGTTTCTGACCCGCGCCGATGCGCAAGCGGTACAGTTCGATCTGTCCGGCGAAGCCATCCGCAACGAACGGACCGCGCGGGTGAAGCGTCTGCAATCCATCGATCTGGGCAGTATCAATCCTCAGATGGGCGAACGCGCAGGAGGAGAGTCTTCCGGTATTCCGGCGCTCGGTCCCTCCATGGTCAGCGCGGTATTGGCGAATGTCGCTCCGGATTGCGATGTCAAGGCTGTTGCGGCAAAAATCGCGGCATGGCCGGACGTTACGGTTTATTCTCATGAGGAACAGCGGCAGCTGCTCCTGCTGGGGATGGTGGATAAAGCCCGCCGCCAGCTTGGACTGTTTCGCATTCTGCTGATAATTGTCTCTGCCGTCATCATGGCGCTCATTCTCTATACGCTGACGCTGGACAAAATTCACGATATCGCCATGCTGAAGCTGATGGGGGCGCGCAACGGCGTGATCCTCGGTCTGATTCTTGAGCAGGCGCTGCTGCTGGGGGGAATCGGTTACGGTATCGCCTATTTTCTTGGACAATGGCTTTTCCCGCATTTTCCCCGTAAGGTTGTCATCACTTCCGATGATCTGGTGATGCTGGCCCTGGTGGTTCTGGCGATTTCCATACTGTCCAGCCTCTTGGGGATAGTCAAGGCGCTACGCGTCGACCCCGGCGAGGTGCTGTCATGAATGATCGGAAAGAGTCCGTGGTGGAAGCCATCGGTCTGTGCAAGACATACGGCAGCGGCAATACCGAAGTCAAAGCCCTGCGGGAAGTGTCATTGAGTCTCGCCCGCGGCGAAGTGGTGGCATTGCTAGGCCCGAGCGGCGCCGGAAAATCCACCCTTCTAACGGCATTGGGACTGATTCGTCCTCCGGATTCCGGCAGGATTGTCATTGGGGACAGTCCCGTTTTTGACGAGAAACTGCTGGTTGACGCGCGGACGTTTCGCCGCCGGCATCTCGGATTTGTTTTCCAGAAAGCCAATCTGATCCAGTTTCTTACCGCCAGAGAAAACGTGCAGCTTGCCATGGAAATCAACGATGCCTCGTCGCGCGAAGCCGGGAAGCGGGCCATGGAGCTGCTGGAATACCTGGGCGTCGCTGATCGCGCAGGACATCTGCCGAGCAAGCTTTCCGGCGGACAGCAGCAGAGGGTGGCTGTGGCCCGCGCCCTGATCAACCGTCCAAGCTTGCTGCTGGCCGACGAACCGACGGCGGCTCTCGACAGCGTCCGCGGGCGGCAAGTGATGGAATTGTTCCGGAACGTCGCTCACGAACAGAACACCGGCGTGCTGGTGGTCACTCATGACCATCGGGCATTGGAAGTGTTCGACCGGGCGCTGGAGATGGAAGACGGCAGTCTGCGTGTCAGCAACGCATTGAATCGGGAACTGAAGCATAGCCGGGAACTGCGGAATGAAAAACGGTTGGTCCCTTGAGTCCTGACATCATTCCAACGATTATCAACTTGAATGACTACGCTCTGCCTCTCCAATGCTTGCATCTGAACAGATTGGCACATCTTTCTTTCATGCGCTGTGGATGGTATATTTTCCGAAGCCAAAACCAATCGGAGAAAAAACCTTGAGTCTTATCACTCTGTCCGCCATGATCTTGAAACGTTCCGACAAAATCCGATGTTTCCAATTCTTCGCCAATGTTGCCTGATCTTCGCATAACCGCAAAACTTCAAAGAACACAGCCTTTTTCTGGAGGGCTTCAAGCTCATCTCGTTCAAAATCTGCCTTTTGACCAATTCCTTTTGTTTTGTTCCTTCTTCACAAGCAAACTCCTCTGTCACTCGATTTCCACACTATCCTACCAAGTTTTTGTCCCGTCTTTCGCATACCCCCATTCAATGCTTACATCTGAACATATCCAAGGCCCCAGGAAACATATGAGGTGAATCTGACCTCTCAACGACTGCAATATGCATGTGCTTGTATTGCAATAACGCAACAATACGGGTAGCCACGGACAATAGTAAATTTACTGGATGAAATTCATCATTATCATACCTGTTTGCTTAGATAAATTCCAGCATAAAATTTTTTCCCTCCCCAGCAGATAACCTTTGTCAAGCAAATACTGTTGCGAATTTGCGACAATTCCAAAATCTAAAAAAAATGCACAATGTATTCAAAATCAACAATTTGTGTTTTTAATATAATTATGGCATTGTTTGTGCTTGATGCATTGATGTAGTGAAAAATAACACCATGGTGTGGTCGCAAGAACAACCGACAAGAAGAACAGGAGATGAAATCATGCCAAGAGGTGATGGAACGGGTCCCATGGGAATGTGGCCGATGTCGGGACGGGGCGCGGGATTTGCCCGTCGCGGGTGCGAGGCGGGGCCGGGTCTGGGAAAACGCAAAGGATTCCGTGCCGCCGAAGCAGGGATGAGTCGTGAAGAGCCGACGGTGACAGCCGAAAGTGATAAAAAGGCGCTTCGGCATCAGCTCGATGTGCTGCAGAGGCAGATGGACGCCATCAAAAAGCGTCTCGGCGAGACCGAATAACTCAAAAAAAACAATACGGATGGAGGGGGGATTCATCCCCCTTCTTTCCGGAGGAGATTTTCAATGAAAGTGGCCATTACGACAGCGGGAAATTCCCTGGATACGGAACTGGATCCGCGTTTCGGACGAGCCTCCCGTTTTCTGATCGTCGACATCGAAACCGGGAAGTCCGAGACCATCGAAAACGCCCAGAATCTGAATGCCGCGCAAGGCGCGGGAATCCAGGCGGCGTTGAAAGTGGCGGAAACCGGGGCGGCGGCGGTAATCACGGGACATTGTGGTCCGAAAGCCTTCCGGGTGCTGAGCGAAGCAGGGATCAAGGTTTTCAATACGAATGCGAAGACGGCAGGAGAGGCTCTCTCCCTCTATAAGGAAGGAAAACTCGCCGCCGCCGAAAACGCCGACGTGGAAGGGCATTGGGTATAAATCGATGCAGACTTACCCGGATTGTGTGCCGTGTTTACTCAGGCAGGCACTGAAGGCCATGCGGCTGTGCGGAGTGGAGGAATCCAATCTTTTTCCGGTCATGAAACGCATATTCCAGTGTGCCTTGGAGTTTGATCCGCATCTGTCTCCGCCTGAAATGGCCATGCATATTCATCGGATCATCCGCGCAGAATGCGGAAAAGAAGACCCTTATCTGGAGATGAAGAAACAGTCCATAGCAGAGGTGTCCCGTCAGGAAAAACATATCCGGGAAAGGATCGGCGCTTCCGAGAATCCGTTTCGGACGGCGGTCCGGTTCGCACTGGTCGGCAATGTGCTGGATTTCGCCATATTCGACTGGAATCCGGAACAGCTCAACGAACAGCTGGAGGCGGCTCTCCACAAGCCGCTGGACGAGGCGGCAATGACCCGTCTGGAGAATGCGGCGAAATCGGCGAAGAAGGTGCTTTTTCTGGGGGACAATGCGGGGGAGTCGGTTTTCGACAAACTGCTGATCGAACAACTCCATGGAAAAGAGGTGGTCTATGCGGTTCGCGGGGGACCGGCGATCAATGATGTGACCTTGTCCGATGCCATCGCTTCCGGGTTGGATAAAGTAGCCGTTTTACGGAGCAGCGGGCTGGATGCGCCCGGTACGTTGCTGGATCAGGTTTCCGAAGAATTCCGGAAAGACTTCGACTCCGCCGATCTGGTGATTGCCAAAGGACAGGGCAATTACGAATCGCTGAATGAGTGCGGCCGAAAAATTTTCTTTCTGACGCAGATCAAATGTCCGGTAGTGGCACACGATCTGAAAGGACGCGTGGGAGACTGGGTGATAGCGGAAAGTTCCGGAGGGAGCCGGATGAACTCCCTGCCGGGGAGTCCGGGCGAAGGAGGAAAATCCGATGAATGAATCTGCACTGAAGCATGTATTCGGACCAGTGCCGTCAAGACGTCTCGGACGTTCTCTCGGAATCGATTTGGTGCCGTATAAAACTTGTTCGTTCGACTGTATCTACTGTCAGCTGGGACGCACTGTGAACAAAACATTGGAACGGAAGGAATACATTCCGCTGGAAGAAATTCTGGAAGAGATCGACCGGAAGCTGAAGGAAAGAAGCGAATTCGACTATATTACGTTCTCCGGTTCCGGGGAACCGGCTCTTTACAGCCGGCTCGGCGGACTGGTGGAGGAAATCAAAAAGAGAACTGCCAAACCTTTGTCCGTCATCACCAATGGTTCCCTGCTGTGGGACGAGGAGGTCCGGGCCGCACTGCTCCCCTGTGATGTGGTCATTCCGTCACTGGACGCCGGAACACAGGACTATTTCGAAGCGGTGAACCGTCCCTGTTCCGGATTGTGCCTGGAAAAAGTCGTGGAGGGCCTTGCCCGTTTTTCCCGGGAGTTCAAAGGAAAAATGTGGCTGGAGGTTTTTCTGCTGGCTGGAAAGTTCGATCCGTATCTCCGTGCGAGGGAAATTGCGGAACAGGTGAAACGAATTCGTCCCACGCTGACACAACTGAACACGGTGGCGCGTCCTCCCTGTGAAAGTTATGCGGCGCCCGTGGAAAAAGAAGTCATGACCGAACTCCTGCGGTATTTCCCCGAACCAGCGGAGGTCATCGCGGATTTTTCCATAAAATGGAAGAACTCGAACCGGTCCGCCAACCGGGAGGAAATCCTCCGTCTGCTGTCTCGTCGTCCATGCAGAAGCCGGGAACTGGCCGACAGTCTGGGGATTCATTACCTTGAGGCGCTGAAAGTCCTGGAGGAACTGGTTGTGGAAAAGCGGATCGACGTGATGGGAAAAAACCATGAAACATTTTACACGGTGACTCAAAACAGGAACGATCCGGAAGGGAAAATATGAAAATAGCGGTAGCCTCCGGCAAAGGAGGAACAGGAAAAACCACGATTTCGCTGGCGCTGGCGGAAGCCGCCGGAGCGGGAACGCGTCTGCTGGACTGCGACGTGGAGGAGCCGAACTGTCATCTGTTCGTTTCCGCAAAACCGGTAAGAAAACCGGTATCGGTTCTCAAGCCGGAGGCAGACGAAACTCTTTGCTCCGGCTGCCGGAAATGCGTTGATATCTGCCGTTTCAACGCCGTCGCGGTGCTGGGACGCAGGGTTCTGCTGTTTTCCGACCTGTGTCACGGATGCGGCGGCTGTGTGCAGGTTTGTCCCACGGGAGCCCTGACGGAAAAACCGTATAAAATCGGAGAAGCGGGAACTTGTAACGCGGGAAATTTTTCCCTGACGGACGGGTGTTTGTCCATCGGACAGTCGATGTCGCCGCCGCTGATCCGGGCAGTGAAGAGAGAGGCCGGACCGGGAAGCGGAACGGTCATCATCGACTCTCCGCCAGGGACGTCGTGCTCAATGATTGCGGCGGTCCGGGATACAGATTTCGTTCTGCTGGTCACGGAACCGACTCCCTTCGGGCTGCACGATCTGACGCTGGCGGTGGAGACGCTCCGGGAACTGAAGTTGTCCTTCGGGGTGGTCGTCAACCGTGCGGACAGCGGGGATGACCGGGTCCGGGCGTATTGCCAGTCGGAAGATATCCCCATTCTGCTGGAAATTCCGAACCGTCGTGAAATCGCGGAAGCCTATTCGCGTGGTGAGACTCTGCTTCGGACCATGCCGGAATGGAAGGAAAAATTTGAACGACTGCTGGATGAAATCGCACAGAGAATCGGCCGGGAGGTGAAAAAATGAAGGAACTGGTCATCATCAGCGGCAAGGGCGGAACCGGGAAAACCAGTGTGACCGCATCGTTTGCGGCCTTGGCCGGGCGTTCGGTTCTGACCGATTGCGATGTGGACGCCGCCGACCTACATCTGCTTCTGAAGCCCGAAATCCGGGCGAAACATGAATTCATTTCCGGATGGGAAGCCGTCATCGATCCGGAAAAATGCCGGGGATGCGGGACTTGCCGGGCGGTCTGCCGCTTCGGAGCGGTTGCAATCCGGAACGGCAAGGCGGTAATCGATCCTTTTTCCTGCGAGGGATGCGGCGTGTGTGTGGAATTCTGTCCGGAAAAGACAGTCCGGTTTCCGGAACGGCATTGCGGAGAGTGGTATGAATCGGAGACCCGCTACGGCACGATGATTCATGCGCGTCTGGCGCCCGCGGCGGAGAATTCAGGCAAGCTGGTGACCCAGGTCCGCAAAGCGGCCCGGGAAGCCGCCGAAAAAGAAAAATGCGAACTCATTCTGGTCGATGGGCCTCCGGGGATCGGGTGTCCCGTGATCGCCTCGGTGACGGGCGCAGACGCGGTCTTCATCGTGGCCGAACCGACCGTTTCAGGTGAACACGACATGGAGCGGGTACTGCAGTTGGCCGGACATTTCAAAGTGCCGGTTCTATTCTGCGTAAACAAATGGGATCTGAACCCGGAAAAAACCGAGTCGATGGAGATGCGGGCACGGGCTTACGGAGCCGAAGTCATGGGGCGGATTCCCTACGATATGATTTTCAATCAGGCCATGGTCCGGGGAGAACTGGTGGTTCAGTTCCCCGAGAACCGGGCGGCAAAAAGTATAGTCAAAATATGGGAGAACGTATGTCGGACAATCAAGAAGGATGCAAAGCGGATTTCGGGTATGATAAAGGATGCGGACACCGGGAAGAGGACGAATTGAGCCGCTGCCTGGGACGCATTCACCATAAGATCGTTGTCATGTCCGGAAAGGGCGGAGTTGGCAAAAGCACGGTCGCGGTGAACCTGGCGGTGGCTTTGTCTACAGCAGGGAAACGAGTGGGCCTGCTGGATGTGGACATCCACGGCCCCAGCATTCCCACCATGCTGAACTTGACCGGAAAACGTTTAATGACGGAAAATGAAAAGATCCAACCGGTCTGTCTCGGAGAACTGAAAGTCATGTCCATCGGCTTCATGCTGCCTGAACAGGATGACGCGGTCATCTGGAGAGGCCCGATGAAAATGGGCGTCATCAAGCAATTTCTCACGGAAGTGGAATGGGGCGAACTCGACTTTCTGGTGATTGATTCCCCGCCGGGGACAGGAGACGAACCGCTGTCGGTCTGCCAGCTGATCGGGGATGCCGACGGCGCTGTGATTGTGACCACTCCGCAGGAGGTTTCCGCCGCCGACGTCCGCAAGTCCGTGGGGTTCTGTCGGAAGCTGAACATGCCCGTCATCGGGATTGTCGAAAACATGAGCGGTTTCGTCTGTCCGAAATGCGGCGAGGTGACCGAGATTTTCAGCACTGGCGCGGGACAGTCCATCGCGGATAAGTTCGGGGTTCCTCTGCTGGGGAAAATCCCCTTGGACCCGATGGTCTGTAACGCCGGAGACAGCGGCAAACCATTTGTGTATCACTTCTCCAAGACAGCCACTGCCAGGGCGTTCGAAAGTGTAATCGCTCCGATTCTGGCGTTGTCCGGGAGGGATCCGGCGGTTCCGGAAAAAGTGCCGGACAGGAAAAACGGGAACCGGAGGTTCGCCCTTCCCCTCGCGGAAGGAAAGCTGTGCATGCACTTCGGACACTGCGAACAGTTCGCAGTGATCGACGTGGACAGTGCGACACGGAAAATCACGGGCAAGACGCTGGTCACACCGCCCCCGCACGAACCGGGTCTCCTGCCGAAATGGCTCGGAGAACAAGGGGTAACCGACATTCTGGCCGGAGGAATGGGACAACGGGCACAGCAGTTGTTTGCGGAACGCGGGATTGCCGTGGTCACAGGCGCTCCTGTCGAGACGCCGGAAAAGATCGTGACGGACTTTCTCGCCGGCACGCTGGTGACCGGAGACAACACCTGCGACCATTGACTTGTATGCGTCCGGAGGGTAAATTACAAGCCGGCTACTGAAAGAATTGAACCGAATCCAAATCGCATGGAGTATTTTTATTATGTCTGTACAAAAAGCATTGAAGGCCTATCAAGAGGAAAAAATGAACTGTGCGCAGAGCATTTTGCGCGGGTTTCAGGAGTCATTCAACGTCCCAGAGGAAAAGATCGCGGAAGCCGGAAAATGGGGCGGAGGCCGGGCGGAAAGCGGTCTGTGCGGCGCACTGCATTCCGCCTGCCACCTGACTTCGGATGAGAAAATCAAAGAGGCTCTGCATGAGCGTTTTCTGTCGGAGGCGGGTTCGGACCGATGCCGGGAAATCCGCAAACTGGGACGACTCTCCTGCGGTGAATGCGTTGCATTGGCGGCAACGGTTCTCCATACCAAAACATCGGAAAAACAGTAAAACCGCTTTGTTATGATCGGACTCTGTCAAAGGAAATGTTATCAGATGGTGAATAAATCAGAAGAAGCCAGAAGATTGTTTCTTTCCGGCGCAAACTGTGCCCAGTCGGTGATCGGAGCTTTTCACGAGGAATGCGGCCTGGATTTTGATACGGCGATGCGTCTGGCTTCCGGGTTTGGCGCCGGAATGGGGCGCTTGCGCGAAGTCTGCGGCGCCGTATCCGGTATGTTTATGGTCGTCGGGCTCAAATACGGGTATTCGGATTTGAGCGATAAAAAGAGCAAAGACGAACATTATGCGCTGATTCAGGCACTGGCCGGAAAATTCAAGAAGGAGACGGGCTCCATTGTCTGCCGTGAGCTTCTTGGGTTGGAAAAAAAACAAATCGACCTGCCGGTTTCCGAATCGAGAACAGCGGAATATTATAAAAAACGTCCTTGTGCGGAAATGGTGGTCTTGGCGGCCCGGATTCTCGAAGAGAAGTTCAACGAGAAGTAGTGTCGAATCTTGTGGTGTCCTCATTATAGGGAATCACCTGATTTTTCTGCGTGAAGACTGCATGAACGGAACAGTTGCATTTATGCGGTACTATGCTATATTGCCTCTGTAAAAAATCAGGAAGAATGCATGTCGGACGTGAAAATATCAATCCTTGTGGATAACCAGTCGTGTGAAGGCTGGCTGAATGAGCACGGGCTTGCGCTGCTGATCGAGACCATGGATGAGCGGATTCTCTTTGACACGGGAGCGGGAGGCGCGCTGATACCGAATCTGAAGACAGGTAAAATTGAACCTGCCGGAATCACAAAGTTAATTCTGTCGCATGGCCATTATGACCATACAGGCGGTTTGTCTGAAGTTCTGCCTCTGCTACCGGACTGTGAGGTTTTTTACGGGCACGGGATTGCCAAAAAGCGTTTCAGCCGTCACCCGGGGCTTCCCGTGAAAGAAAACGCCATGCCGCGGGGATGTGCTGAGGCGCTGGCAAAACATCTCCTCAAACGGGAGGTCGCGGGATTTTCCGCAATAGCTCCACAGGTTTCTCTTACGGGCGCGATCCCGCGTCTTTCCGGCGAGGATTGCGGCGGACCATTCTATTTGGACCCGGATGGAAAATCGCCGGATGATATTTCCGATGAACAGGCGCTTCTTCTTGACTGCGGCATTCTCATTCAGGGATGTGGGCACGCGGGAATCATTAACACGGTCGAATGTTGCGGAAAGTATCGTCCGGATGTAAAAATCCATACGATCATCGGAGGATTGCACCTTCTTCAAGCCTCTCTGGAACGTCTGAAGATGACGGCTGATTATTTGAACACGCTGGCGTTGAAACGGCTGATTCTGCTTCACTGTACCGGCGAGTCCGCCGGGAAATATCTTCAGGAACATGTGGCTTGCGAAACCGTCATTGGAAAAGCGGGCGAGGTTTATCATGGATAATCAATCGATCCTGGAAAGTATTTCCGACGGAGTATTTACCGTTGACTCTGACTGGCGCATCACGTATTTGAACCGTTCCGCCGAAGAAATGATTCAAATCAAGCGCGAAGAAGCTCTCGGACGCCTTTGCTGTGACGTGTTCCGTTCCAGCCTCTGCGAAGGGGCCTGCGCGTTGCGGAAAACCATGGAACAGGGAAAACCGATCATTGATCTGAGTTGCTTTATCATCAACAATAAAGGGCAAAGGATCCCGGTCAGCATTTCAACGGCGGTTCTTCGCAACCGGAAAGGGGAGGTCATCGGCGGTGCGGAAACCTTCCGGAATTTGAGCGATATTGAAACTCTGAAGCAGCAAATCGCTCAGTCCAGCCGCATGGGAGATTTCGTCAGTCACAGCGTTTCCATGCAGAAGATATTTTCTCAGCTCGAAGCAGTCGCCCAAACCGGTTCGACTGTGCTGATTACCGGGGAAACCGGAAGCGGCAAGGAGCTTCTGGCCAGAACGCTTCATTCCAACAGTTCTCGCAAGGACAAGCCGTTCATCGCCATCAATTGCGGAGCGTTTCCTGAATCCCTGCTGGAATCCGAACTGTTCGGCTACAAAAAAGGCGCATTCACCGGAGCCGACCGTGACAAACCCGGACGTTTTGCGCTGGCGGAAGGCGGCACATTGTTTCTAGATGAGATCGGAGAGATATCGCCGGCAATGCAGGTGCGGCTCCTGCGGGTCCTGCAGGAACGCACCTACGAACCTCTGGGCGCGGTTAGTACGGTCAAAACCAATATCCGGATTATTTGCGCTACGCATCGTGATTTGGCCGCACTGGTGAAACAGGGAACCTTCCGGCAGGATTTGTTTTACCGTATCAACGTGATTCTTTTGGAACTGCCTCCGCTGCGGAAACGCCGCGAGGATATCCCGTTCCTGGTCGAGACTTTCATCGCCCGATTCAATCTTTTGATGAAACGCAAAATATCGGGGGTCAGCAGTTCCGCGTTGAAGGCGTTGTGCCGCTTTGATTGGCCGGGAAACATTCGTGAACTGGAAAATGTGATTGAACGTTCCATGGTTTTCTGCAAGGGAAATATCATTGAATTGGAGAATTTGCCGGACGAACTGACGCAAAATGACTTTTCCTCCCGGCCCAATGTGAATGCATCCTCCATGGAAGAAACGGTCAAAACCTCTGAGATACAGGCGATTCATGCCGCATTGATGAGAAGCGGCGGCAACCGGCGCAAAGCCGCCGCGCTTCTGGGCATTCACCCCTCCACCTTCTATCGTAAGCTCAAAAGCCTTAAAGTTGAGCTGATTACTCCAGACGGACGTAAAAAACAGTAGTATAGTCGCATTGCAGAGATTATTGATGAAACACCGTCTCATTAACGCGACAATCCATGTGATTCTACCGGCAACAATTTCTTATTGATATTCAATTACTTGTGTTGTTTATACATTGTTGGCACGCTTATTGCTAAATATATTTTCAGATATAGAAAGGTGCCGACTGTGAAAATAGCAATAACCGTTATTCCCGCAACGGGAAAAATTTCTCCGATGTTCGATGCGTCGGAACGGATTGTTGCGCTGGAATGTTGCCGAAACAGCCGTTCGGAAATATCCGAATATTCTTTCCCGCGCGGAATTGCCGAAAAGATCGCCTTTCTTACGGCGCATCAAATCCAGCTCCTGATCTGCGGCGCTATTTCCAATGAAGACGCGCAATCCCTGAAAACCCAAGGGATTGCCGTGTGTCCGTTTGTTTCCGGAAGCTGGCGCGAAGTCCTGGATGAATGGCTTTGTGAACGCCGCTTGCGGGAATGTCATCTGATGCCCGGATGCCGCAGACACCACCGGTGGTGCTGCGGACAATAATAACCGATTGATTATGATTATGAAAGGAAACAGAAAATGGTGAAGATTGCAATCCCCCTTGCCGAAGGGAAGCTGTGCATGCACTTCGGCCACTGTGAGGAATTCGCGATCATCGATGCGGATAAGAAAAGCGAAACGATTGTTAAGGTGGAATGTATCGTTCCCCCGCCTCATGAACCTGGTCTTCTCCCGAAATGGATCGGGGAGAAAGGCGTGAATCTGGTCATCGCCGGAGGCATGGGCGAACGGGCGCAGAACTTGTTCCATGAGCAGGGAATCCAGGTTCTCACCGGCGCACCCGCTAATTCTCCGGAAGATCTGGTTCGGAACTTCTTCGCCGGAACGCTGCGTCTGGGCATCAACGCCTGCGATCACTGAACAGGAGATGGAAAAATGCTCGACTCTATTGGGTATCTGTTTTATCCGGCGGTGTTCGGTATGGTCATCTGGCGTAACAACCGTGTCTTGACAATAGATAATGGCTTTCTAAAGGCGGCAGTCCTCAGCATCTTCGAGTGTTTCGTGATGTTCGGGAGTTGGCTGCTTGCTGTCTGGCTTGGGATTCTCCCGGCGCTGGGATGCAATCTCGGGGTGGCTCTCCTTCTGGGAATCGTGGCAATCGCGGCAAAAAAGAATCCAGCATGGCATCGAGCCTGTATTTTCGGCAGTTCCCTGCTGATTGTGTGGGGAGTTTTTTCCACTCTCATTAGTCCTGCTTTGTCTCTTTGAACTTAACAGTTTTTTGGAAAGATTCCGTGGAAAAAGACTTGTTATCCGGAAAAATTGCGGAACCGATGGCATTGTATTCCGGTCCGGAACAACAGTTCGAATATCCGAACGGGGATTATATCCAAGGTTTTGCCGTGGCATTCATCATCCGGGAATGGACCGGCATTCCGTGCGCGAACGGAAAGGAAGGTTCGGAAGTTCAATTCTGGCCGCTTGACCATCTTCCGAAAAATCTTATGAAAAGACATCTTGAAGTATTGAAAAACTTTCAGCGCTACACAGGAAAATTTATTCTTTCCGGTTCCCGTGTTGAAATAGAAATTGGATAAAACACATTCACGTATAACTTGGAAAATCAAGTTGAAAGCAATTGATTGAAAGAACATAACAGCAGAATGACAAAAATAAAAATGGCTTTGGGCAGCAAGATATTGTCCGTATTGCTGAGCATAGTGTTTTTCGGCAGTGGCTGTCTGCACTTGTTGATTCATTCCTGCGGAAGATATTCCTGTGAAGAAGAGGAAAGTCAGTCGCTTTTCTCATTGGGAGACAGTCGGGAACTTCCCGCTCCGCAGTTTCAGGTATCCTCGGAGGGTTGCGCTCCGCTTCTGAACATATTTTGTCCTATCTGCGCAGGGATGCTCAATTCAATATGTCCCGGAGAATCAGTCCGGGTAGTTCATCTTTTTCCGGAAGAGGTATACTGTGCAGTCCCGGATCATCCCGGGAGTTTTATTGTTTGTCACCTTCCGCATTCCCGCGCACCTCCGTTGTCTTGACTTTTCTTGATGTTTTTCTCAATCACCGGCAAATTTTTTATTATGCCGAAATGTTCTGTATTGAGAACTGCCTTTTTATGGGAATACGATTTATTGAAAACCCAAAGGACTTATACAATGAAACGTCTTTTTACTTTGATAGAACTCCTCATCGTGATTGCCATCATCGCGATTTTGGCGGGAATGCTGCTGCCGGCGTTGAACCATGCCCGCAGCATGGCCAGAAGAACTTATTGTCTCAATAACCTTAAACAATGCGGACTCAGCATAATTTCATACTGTGATACATGGAAGTCGGTTTACCCTCCGGTCCACGGCGGAGTGTATGGCACCCCGGAACGCAGCGGTTCAGCCTGTACTGCATGGTATGTTTATCTTCAGGATCATGGCATGCAGCCGAAATACCTTCGTTGTCCGGCCGATCCGGCGGTTCAAAACAGTTTTGATGACACAGGGTTGTCCACCACGTGGGAAAACAGGCAGAGCTATATTTATAACGGGATGTGTGCATTCAACAGTTATGGAAGCGCCATCCGCAAGCCCAGCAATTATATATTGCTCTCGGAACGCGGTGGAGAAAAGACACGTAATGATACCGCCCTCAGCCATCAGGGATATGCCGCTTTCAAAGCAGTTAGCGTGTGGGAAGGCCTGCTGGAAAAGGAACGGCATGACAAACGTTCCAATTATCTGTTTCTTGATGGTCATGCACATGAGCATACCTTCATCGAAACGGTCGGAGACCGGACGGAAGACCAGAACCATCATTTCGTCAAGGACTGGCTTGCCGCTTACCTTCCGTAATGGATGTTGAAAAGAAAAGCCCTGATTCCAAGTTGCAATCCCCCGAAATGACACATCGGGGGATTGTTTTACATTCAAGGCGTTTTTTGAACAGCAGGATCATGGTTCTTCTGTATGTCATCAGCCACATCTGGCTTTCTTGAAATGCGCGTGATAAATTATCACCATAACGTCTGCGGAGATGGGCTATATTCCTGTTTTCAAGTTCTCTGTTCAGGAAAACGTTATTGTGTTTGAATCGTTTTCCCTACTATCTCTTGAACCCCAACTCCATTCTCTGCTCCTCCCAATCGTCCGGGAAGCCCTTGACGAGACGCGCAAGGGAAATGCCCTCCGGCTCGCTCCCATTGCAAATTGTTTCGACGATGTCCGGAGCGAGATTGGCCAGACCGAGAATGCGCGTGACGTAGGGCGCGGCCAGGC
>CAZORN010000059.1:0-16188 GCA_964581935.1 uncultured Victivallales bacterium | reverse complement strand
ACAAACCGCTCGGAAACGTGTCGGCGGAAGGAAATGTCCTGAAACTTTCCAGCACCGGCAAGGCAATTCACTTTTACAGCGACACCAATTTCGATGTGAAAAAAGGCGATACTCTCCGGATCACCCTCCGCGCAGAAGGAAAGGGACAGGTTGGATTCGGCGCTTATTTCTACGGCTCGAAAGAGGATAAGAATGAAAAAGGACATTTCAGCTACGGAACCTATCCTCATTTCGCGGTTTCCGCGGAACCGAAAGTCTTCACACAGGATTTTATTGTCGGCGGAGTCGGCGCAAAGCCGGACGTCGAAATCAAAAGAGGCAGGATTGTCCTCTGTGCGGACAAAGGGTCCGAGGTCAAAATCAGCGACCTGAAAGCCGAAGTCGTCAGCAAAGAAGCCCCCGGAACAGAGAAATAAGCATAACCATCCCCCTTGGAGAGAACCAACATGAGATTTTTATCAGGATTCCTGATTCTTTTCACGGCATTGTGCCTTCATGGAAAGGAGATCGTCGCCGCACTGACGGAAAGCGATGCCGACCGGCGCAATGTGGAATACGCAGCAGGAAGCGACCTTCAGAAGTATTTCAGCCGCGCCGGAATCCGTTCCGGACTGCTTGAATACAATATGTTTTCCGACGGAACCTCTTCCAAAACTCTTCTCAATGAATTCAAAAAATTCAATGTCGTCATTCTGCGCATTACCGACGAAACGGTCGCCGTCCTGAATGAAGCGAAAAAACGGAAAGCCGCCGAAACCGGCGAAACCCTGAAGAAATATGTGGAGGAAGGCGGAGGTCTCATTGTCCTTCCGGTCGGAGTCCGTTATCAGGGACACGATGACGAAAAATACTGGAATCTGGTCCTGAACCCCCTCGGACTCTCCATTACCCGCGAAGGAGTCGCCGACCTCACGAACAAGCTCAAAAATGAGTGGAAAACCGGTTTTTTCAGCGAATTCTTTTACACCCGGAACATCGCAAAACATCCGGTCACGGAAAATATCGGGAGTCTCTGGTTCCCCATCTACACTTATACCGATGCTCCGGGAACGCCGTACATCAATTACGACAAGTCGTGGCAGGTGGTCGTACGCGGAGAAAAAACGGCGGAGACCTATAAAAAGACCGATGACAACAGGCTTCTGGTCAATCAGCCCGGGTCCGTGAAAAGCGAGCCGGCGATCATTGCCGTCAGGACGCTCGGGAAAGGACGCATTGTCTGCATTCCCGTCCACAATGTGCATACCGGCCAGAACTACGGAAAGCCGACCTGGAGTCATATCGTGGAGGACCGCGGCGCGAATGGAATCAAAGGCGGGTTGATGCCCTTGATCTTAAATTCCGTGAAATGGTGTGCCGAACCCAATCGGAACAATCCGGCTTTCGGGACATATATCACTCCGGTTTATGACAAAGTCGCTTTTCCGGAAAGCGTGTCGCTGGATGATACAAAGTTCAGTTCCGGGAAAAAGCAGTTTCATAAAATTGTGGTCGGCGCCCATTCCAGCTACAGCGATGGCAAGAGCACCGTCGCGGAGTATGCCGCGGCGGCGAAAGCCGCGGGACTTTCCGGAATCGTTTTCGCCGATCCCCTCGAAAAACTCACGCGGGATAAATTCGAGTCCCTGAAAAAGGATTGCGCGGCGGCATCTTCCGCCGATTTCTATGCGTGTCCCGGAGTCGAATTTACGGACGGCGTCGGCATCCGCCGATTCATCGCGGGTGAAAAAGTCGTCTGGCCTGCCGAGAAGGAATTCACCAAAGGGAAATACACCTATAAGATATGGGATGGAAAGAGAATTCTCCACTCCGGACATTATCTCATCCAGTGTTCTTTCCCCACCTCGGCCATCATTGACTACGGAGATCTCGGGAAAAACAATGTGCGGCGCGAGAACCTCTGGTGGTTCTGGCAGTTGATTCCCTACGTCTATGAGAACGGGAAGCTGGTCGCGGACAACCGGAACGAACTGGATCTGGCCATGCACGACATCCGCTGGATCAACCTCATTCCGTTCACCCGGTTCTTCTCCGCGAAAGACACCGCGCAGGCCGCGAATGCCGCCGTTCTCCGGACAAGCAGCCTTTCCGAAATCAAGGGGGCTCTTGCAAAAGGCATTCACCGCCACCAGTGGAATCAGGCGGACGTCTCCCTCTCGCTCGGTGACAACGGCGCCGTCACGATCCGGAACTGGCAGGGACTCAACAGTCAGCAGGACCCCCGTGTGCTGAAGACGCGCGGAACCCAGCGTTCAAGGATGATGTTCGATGTCGCCAGCCCGAACGGGATCGGCGAAGTCAAGGTCATCGACGCTCAGACGGGCAAGCCGTTCCGGGTGTTTCAGGGGAACGGCGAGAAGGAGTTTTCGCGTGAATTTGAAATGGTGCACGACCGCCAGTATTACGTCTATCTCGATGTGACGGACGCAAAAGGCGCACGCGCTTTGTCCAATCCGATCTACATCTTCGACTATAAACAGGGACTCTTCCGCTGCGGCGACAACCTGAACGTGCTCGGTCCGCTCGGCTACTGGTTTCATCCGGACCGTCCGAACAAACTGCCGCTCGTGAAGATCTTCCGCAACGCGGAAAAACTCTCGGTCATGGGATGGGACCGCGCCGCCGCCGACTGTCCGCATCCCACCGGAGAAATCCGCACGGACATTTACATCGACGGCAAAGGAAATGTCTCTGATTTTCTCGCGGACAAAGCCGACTACTTCATGAGGATGGATATCCGCCTCGCCTCCGGAGACCTTCAGATCGTAGACAGCGTCATGGACGAACTCGCGGAGAAGTGCGACACCGCCGACCGGCCCGGCCCGGCGTCCGCCTCCCCTCCCCGGATCGTCGCGCGCAATCCTTATATCACGCATAAACAGCGGCTCTATTCCCCGCGCGACCGCATGGATCATCACATTGCATGGGATCACCGCCGCTATCTGGAATCCATCGAGGATTACGACGGTTCGATCCAGCTCTTCACGGGGGAAATCACCTTCGAGCAGGATACCGTCCTTGCAAAAAACAGCTTCATTCCCATCGAACTGGCCATGACGCAGATGGAACCCACCCAGAGCATGCCCTTCCTGGAGAAAATCCTCATTGCCAAGGATCGGCAGAAGGGATTCATCGCGGAACCGTTCCCCCTCGGAAAAAGGAAGTCCCTGACCGGAACGCTGGCCCCCTGGTCTTTTGCGGCGGCCCTCCAGAGCCCGGTCGGATACATCTCCCTCGTTCCCATGTCGGAGGGAGACTGGCGCTATTCATTCTCCGGCGCCGGACGCCTCCTGTTCGGTCTGGGCACGCCCGGGAAACTGTATAAGAAAGGGGACACGATCCGCTATGCCTTCGCCTCGCTTTCCGTCGTGGATACGGAAGCGAAGCCGGACCGCGTCGAGAAGATCGTCTCCATTCTCCGCGGCAATTTCCCGATCGCGGTCATCCAGGGCGAAAAGCTCCCCGGTGAAGGCATTCTCCGCTTCCGGGCGAAGGACGGTTCAGCGATGTTCTCGGCAGGTCCCGCGCCCGGCGTAGGCATCGATCTTCCGTTCGCCGTCTCGGGACTCCGCGACAATGGCTGCGCGGCCGTCTTTACCACCGTCAGGCCGCATTTCCGCTTCGTTCCCTTTGAGGCAGGCACGGATACCGTTTATTTTCAGGAACCCGTCGAAAAGGAAAACCGGATCTGGTGCGGAAACGTCTTCACGGCGGACAACCCGGACGTTCTCCTGACGCTGGTGGTCGATGGCCGGAATAAGAGCGCAGCCCCCTTCATGGAAATTCATAACCCGACTCCGAAAGCGATCCGCACGGTCGTACGGGCCGCGGAAGGAACGCCTCTCTTCAGCGGAATTTCCTTCACACTCGATATCCCCGCGAATTCGAGCGTCCGAAAGGAATTTCAGTTCGGAGAAATCAAGAAGGCTTCCGGCTCCATCAAGGATGAATTCATCCGCACCCGTTCGCTGAACTATCTCAAGATGCTGGCGTGGTGACGGACGAACTCAACGCATCATGACAGATTTCGTTTCCCGCGATCCGGACCGGTGTCACGACACCGCCCGGACAGCGGCGAAATGAAGGAGAATCCAGACAAGATAACGTACGAATTTTCCAAGCGTCATCAACGCAAGAAAGCGTCCGGCCGGATACCGCATAAACCCGAGCGCAACCGCAAAAACATCGCCGACGACCGGAAGGAAACAGAAAAAAGCCGCGAGAAAACCGAATTCGCCGATCCGTTTCCGGGCAATCTCAATGTCTGCTTGCGAAATCCGGCAATATTTCTCCAGCCATTCCAGCCTGCCGAGTCGTCCCAGAAAAAAGGTGGTCGCGCTGCCGAGCGAATTTCCGAGAGTGGCGATCGCCAGCCCCCAGACCGGCGGCAGTCCGGCCAGCAGAGCCGCGCTCAAGGCCGCTTCCGAACTGAACGGCAGAACGGTCGCCGCCAGAAACGAAGACCAGAACAAACCCAGTGATATTGAAACGGAAATCCACATCATGCGTCCGGGGCGAACTCTTCGTCCTTGATCCGCCAGAAATAGAGCGAAGCGAGCGTGCCATAGGGTGAATAACGGCGGCGGTACTGTTCAAAATCCTCTTCGGTGAGGCGGTCGAGTTTGTGCAGACGCATGATCCCGGACCGGATGCCAAGATCGCGGAAGCTCAGGATATCCTTGCGTCCGAGAGCGAAAATCAACAGCATCTCGGCAGTCCATACTCCGACTCCCTTGAGCTTGACGAGTTCGGCAATGATCTCGGAATCCGGCAGTGAGGACAGACGTTCAAAATTCATGGAGCCGTCCATGGCCGCCGCGGCGATCCCCTTGAGATACTCGATCTTGCGGGCTGAGATTCCGCATTTGCGGAGATCCTCGAAAGCCGTCCCGGAAACCGTTTCCGGAGTGACTTGCCCGAGGAGAGTTTCCACCCGGTCGCAGAGAACTTGCGCCACACGTCCGGAGAGTTGCTGGGAAATCACGCTCCAGACCAGCGCCCGGAATAAATCACCTTCGCACTCAAAGTTTTCCAGTTTGATCGCCGCGACTGCCGGAGCCAGTTCCGGAGCCTGACGGCAGAGCGCCGCCTTGTCTTTTGCGGTGATCTTAAATTTCATCGGTCAGCTCGGATTGCATGATATAGTCGTCCATGACAAAACCGTTTCCGATGTCGGCTTTCACCGATTCGATCTGCCGGAATCCGCTCCGGAGATAACAGTCGTATGCCTTGAGGTTCTGTTTATTGACGTTCAGCCGGAGATGTTTGAAACCCCGCTTGCGGCATTCTTCCTTGATATAACGGATGACTTCCGCGCCCAGTCCCATTCCCTGAAACTCGGAAAGAAGATAAATTTTGTGCAGCTTGGCGATATCCCCCTGATACGGGGAAAATGAAATGTAGCCGGCCGGGCGGTCGTCGACCTGAATCTTTTCCCAGATCACGCCGTTCGACAGTTCCTTGCGGATGACTTCCGGGGAATACATCATTTCCAGCATGTAGTCGATCTGTTCGGGATTCAGGATCTTTGAAAAGGTCTGAGGCCAGATGTCCATAACGATCGTCCGGAGCTCCCCGATCTCTTCGGGCGTCTCCACCTTCCGTGCGGTGAACCGGGGCATCCGGTCCTCCTTCGCGGCCCTGCGGTAATAATAGACCGAAAGCAGAACGACATACACGATCACCCCGGACACCGTCGCGACATGAAAAGCGACGCCGCCCGGAGCGATCCGCCTCATGAGAGGGGACCACAGCAGGATCGGAAGGAGCGTCCAGAACAAAGCCTTCCAGGCTTTCCAGTGCGCAAAATTGAGCGTGACTCCCATCCATTTATGGGACGGACACTTGTAAACGAAGATTCTCGGATTATTCCGGTTACAGCAGATCAGCTTCATCTCACTCTCCGTATTTTTTCGGAACGACGCCGCCAAGCATGTAGCCTTGAGTGAGCGTATAGAGCCGTTTGACGGATTCATCGCTGTTCACATGGGAAAACACGATTTCTCCGAGCACCAGCGGACAGTTGCCCGGACGGGTGATTTCGATCAGGCGGCACTCGAAATTCGCGACGGCGTCCTCCAGAACCGGAACGTCCACGATGGTTCCCGGGGCAAATTTCAGGCCGGATTTAGCGCCTTTGTCCTCCTGATTTCCGTGCGCGGTACCGGCATACAATGTCGCGTATGCCATGCCTTCCGAAGGATAGGCGACGACGAATTCGCGGTTGTTGCGGATCAGCTCCAGCGTGTAGGCTTCGTCATCGATTCCGAGCAGGAACATCGGCGGTTCGTCCGAGGCGATGCAGACCCAGCCGACGGTCATCAGATTCACCCTGCCCTCATCGTTCTTGGTAATCACGAGGACCACCTGCTCCGGGTATTTCCGCCCCCAGGCTTCTTCGATTTTTGCCGATTTCTGCATATTTCACCTCCCGTTGTGAGACTAATATAATGCGACTGAGCGAGAAAACAATCGATAAAATGCCGATATGCGGAATTCTCCGGACCCTTCAGCAACGGCTCAGGAATTGCGACGCTTCCAGTTCCGGATTTCCTCGAGGAACACGGGCACGACGGAGTGAAGTTTCGCGGGGCCGATACCGGGAATTCCCGCCGCCTCGTCGAGCGTCCGCGGCGCACGGTCCGCCAGTTCGCGCAGAGGCCGGTCCGTCAGGATCACATACGGGGGAGCGCCTTTTTCCGCGGCCATCGCGAGGCGGACGGATCGGAGATGCTGGAACAGTCCGTCGTCTCCGGAAAAGGTATGGGGAGAGGCTTTTTTCTTTTTCTCGGGTGCTTTCATCTCATGGATTTCGGGAAGCGAGAGCTGGAGGGAACCTTTTTTCCGCAGGAGCTCTTCTCCTTTCTGCGACAGGCCGAGGCAGGGATATTCCGGATTCCCGACCCGTTCGGCATAACCGGCCTTCTCCAGTGACTTGATATACTGGAGAATCTGATTCTGTTTCAGGGATTTGAGAATTCCGAAGCAGGCATTGCTGTCGTATCCGAGCCGGATCATGTCGGCGGAGCGCGCTCCGGCAAGAAGCTGGCTGAGGCGTCCGCTTCCGAGACGTCCGTGGAAAGACCGGATCGCCAGCAGGATGAGGTGGACCGTTTCCAGTTCGCGTCCGGTGAGTTCGCGGAGTCCCGCCGAATCGGCGGTGCAATGGTCGCAGGCACCGCAATTCCAGTCCTCGGTATCCTCCCCGAAATAGGAAATCAGGAAGGACTGGCGGCATTGCCGGGACGAGGTATACTGGATCATCTCGTCCAGACGCCCCCGCTCGAGTCTGGATTTTGTGTCGTAAGCGGAAAAATCGATTTTCAGGGTCCGGCAGTCGGGCCGCAGGAGTTCCGTGGCGCGTCCCCGGAAGGACTGCGCGTATTCCAGCACGGTGTGATTCAGCGCGGCGAGGACGCGTTTGACCTGTTCCTCGGACAGTCCGGCGATGGCGGAAAGTTCCTGAAAGGAATAACGGTTTTCGGTCAGGGCTTTCTTTCCGGCGTGACTCAGCAAACGATGGATGAAGCGGGAACGCTGGGTGGCTTCGGCCGCGTGTTCGGCGGTCAGCGAATCCGGAGAGCCGAGAAAACAGAGGTTCACGAAGCTGCTCTGCGCGTAGGAACGTGCCACGTATCCGTTCTGTTCGAGGATGGAGAGCGCGGCTCCGGCCTGACCGTCCGACTTGCATCCGGGCAGATGTGCCTGGATTTCCGCCAAAGTCATCTCGACCAGAGGAGATTTGTTGAAGGCGGCCTGGGAAAGGAGCAGACTGTAGAGCGACTTGACGATGTCCTCGCCCGGATTGTTCATATCGATCAGGAACTCATGCACATAGCGGTCCGCATAGCTGTAGAAGAGGATGCAGTCGGCGGGTTCGCCGTCGCGTCCGGCGCGTCCGGCCTCCTGATAATAGGCTTCGATGGAGCCGGGGATGTTGTAGTGGATCACGCGGCGGACGTCGGGACGGTCGATGCCCATGCCGAAGGCGTTGGTCGCGGCAAGGATCGGCGCGGATTCGTTCATGAAACGATCCTGCGCCTGACTCCGCGCCTCGTCCGTCATTCCCGCATGATAGGCGATGCAGTCGAATTCCTCCTGAAGCATTTCGACATTCTTGCGCGTCGAGGCGTAGATGATGGTCGGAACCTTCTGCTTCAGCAGGGCGGCCAGCTGACGGTTCTTCTGTTCGGCGCCGGAGACTTCGACTACGGAAAAAGCCAGATTCGGACGCTTGAAGCCAGCCACGCACAGTCGCATTTCCGGACGTTTCAGCTGATGAAGAATATCCGCCCGGACCTTCGGGGTGGCGGTCGCCGTAAAGGCGCACACCTGAGGAATGGAATAGCGTTCCAGCGCCTCCCCCAGCCGGAGATAGGACGGACGGAAATCGTGTCCCCACTGGCTGATGCAATGTGCCTCGTCGACGATCAGGGTCTCCGGCGGATTCGACTCCAGAAAAGACTGGAAGGAAGGCGTCTGGAAACGTTCCGGAGCCACATACAGCAGTTTGACCTCGCCCGAGGCGGTTGAACGCAGGATGGTGAACTGTTCCGCCGGAGAAATGGAGGTATTGATGAAGGCGGCCGGAATCTTCCTTTCCAGCAGGGAGTCCACCTGATCCTTCATCAGGGAAATGAGCGGCGAAACGATGATGCTGAACCCGTCCCGCATCAGGAGCGGAAGCTGGTAGCAGAGGGATTTTCCGGCTCCGGTCGGCATGACGACACAGAGGTCTTCCCCTTCCAGAATGGAAGAGACGACCTCCTCCTGATAATCAAGAAAAGTATCGAATCCGAAGTATTGCTTCAGCGATTTATGAAGTTCCGTTTCCATGCACGGTAATATAACACCGTCCGGAGAGATTTGCAACGGAATGTCCGAAGAGAACTCCTCCGTTCTCAGAGCATCGGCTCCCTGCCGTTCTCCCGCGGCTCGCGGACCGTCAGCGCCAGCAGATAGGGCGTGACCGGCACAAGGTCTCCCATGGAAGTGAACTCGATCCGTTCGACCGGAACGTCCGGACGCGGATTCACCCATTCATACTGGTACAGAAGACCGTCTTTTCCGTCGTTGTCATCGCGGACGAACCGGGCGTCCGGAAGATAACGCATTCCGATCTCGGATGCGCTGTAGCCGCGCACGGGATGGACATTGCCGTTGTTGATCGTGTTGCGCGAGTAGACCGGAATTTTCTTCCCGTCTGAATAACAGACCTGATAAACGCCGGTTTTCCGGCCGTTCACCCAGCCGGTGATCCGGTGACCGAGCCTGAGTTTCGGAAGATCTTCCGGAGCGCAATATTGTGTATGGAGAAAAATCAGGGATGCCGCTTTCAGCCCGACCGGAATGACGGTCGGACGGACCTCTCCCCGAACCGCTTTGGAAGGAACCAGACGGGTCGGAATTCCGCCCATGGCGACTTCTCCGGACGGCAGGTTTTGAAGTCTCAGGATTTTGGCATCGTCATTGAAGGTTTTCCCGAGATCGACAGGAACGAATTTCCTGGAAGCCGCCGGATTCGGACGGACACTGTAGAGAGCCATGACGTTGAGCCCGTTTTCCATGAGCCAGTCGTCCAGCGGAATCTGTCGGCTGTGGAAGAAATTCCACGCGCATTCCGAGGTGGCGACGAGGGAAGGAATGCCGTAGGAGGAATCCATGCCGTGCCCTCCGGAAATAATGGTTCCGAGTCCCTGAAAACTCCGGACATCCTTGAGTTTGGACGGATCCAGAACCCCCATGGCGGTATAGTTGAAGATTCCCCACTGCGACTGGTAGCCGAGACGGTCGAAGCCGCGGATGGCGTCCTCGCCGCCGGACCAGCCCGCCAGCACGATGTCGCGCGGAAGTTTTTCCGCATTCAGGTAATTATCGAACGGTTTTCCTCCGTTGTGCGCCCGCTGGATCATATCGGAAAACATGATCATCCGCGCGCCTTTCGACTTCAGGTAGTCGTGTTCCTTCAAAATGGTGTCATGGAAAATATCCCGGCGGAGACGCCCGTTCTGCTCCGTTGTCACCGGCCCCAGAGGTTTGTGCCACCATTCGTCCTCCATAGTGAAGAAATATTTCGACGAAGAGGCCGCAAGCAGTTCGTCATACAGGGCGAAAAGATACGGGAAGAAATTCGGATGGGTCGGATCGGCGTCCCAGTAGAGATAGCCGGGCAAAGCCAGCGCCTGCCGGTCAACCCTCGTCAGCATGTAGTCGGCGTGCGAAGCGCCGGACATTGTCGGCACGTATTCGATATAGCTTTTCCGGCAGTGTTCCGCCATTTTCCGGACTTCCGAAATCCCGACCATCGACATGGAATGGTTGAACCGCCGGTTGCGCGGATCCTCGTAGCGGATCTGGTCAGGGTTCTGCATGAGGGCCATGTTCATTTTGGAATCACCGACAAAACGGTCCAGAAAATCATACATTCCCTGAATGATCTCCCCGTCGGTGTCCGCGGTGGCGGCATACTTCCCCCTGTCCGCGGTTTTCCATTGGAAGTAACTGCCGTCGATCCAGCGGTGAACCGCCCGTACGGGCAAATCCGGCCAATCCCGGATCGTCATGCACGGCACGGAGCTTTCATTGTGGAGAAACGCATATTTCTGAAGCTGTGCGAGAGTCCGGACCGCATGGACAAGCCCCGCCGGATCCTGCCCCCGCAATGCAATTCCGTCCGGAGTGACATTCAGGGAATATCCTTCCGGCCGCGCCGGAGCGTCCGGAAGTTGCGCCTTGCCGATGACGATTGCGTTTTCCGGCAGTTTCGGATCGGAAACGACGCCGGAGTCCGTCTGCAGGAAGCCGAGCAGATCTTTTTTCAGAAGTTCCGCCGTTTCCAGCGTCGTCTTTCCCGGATTCACGGTGATTTTCAGCACGCCCGAAACGGGAAAGGCCCCCATCCCCGCCGCCTGCTCCTTGGGCTTCGGACAGAGCAGGCGTTCACCCCAGAGACGTTTTGGCGCGAAGGAAACCGTGCCCGTGCGGGCCGCGTAAAAATAACGGCCGTCGGAGGAAAGCACGGTCAGACGCTGAACCCCGGAGCCGCCTCCGTAGGAACCGATTTCCGCGACATCCCGACCGGTTCCGGAAAAGGTTTTGCCGTTTGGAGAGGCCAGAAACCATACGAAGTCGCCGGGAACGGCAATGGTTCCCTTGTCTCGATTGAAGACGAGCAGCGGTTCAGGCGTCGCGACCGGGGAAGTCCCGGTTCCGGAGGCAAGACGCATGGCCCCGAAATCGGCCGGAGCAATGGCGCGCGCGGCCTCTTGAAAGAATCCGCTTTCCTTGAGGGAACTCAGTGAAATGAAGATCTGGAGACCGTGAATCTGTTTTTCGTCAAGCCCGCCCAGCAGACGCCGGGGGATTTTCCATTCGGACTGCCAGAGATCCGGGGCAAGCGTCGTCCGGGTTTCCCATTCGGATTCCTTGAAGAGGTTTTTGTCCCTGACAAAGCTGTCTGCAACCTGATTGAAATAGGAATGATACGTCTGCTTCACATCCGCCGGGTTGACGACGAACTGATGATAGGTCCGGTTGTCGTTCCCCGGCGATACGATCAGCTGAAGGGAATCATCCTCCCAGACGGAACCTTCCCGGTTCTGCTTGCAGAGCAGTCCAGCGGTTTTGCACTTGACGGAAAAGAACACATAAAGGTTGTCCCGGTCGTATGCCAGCCGGGCGGAAACCGGACGGGCAAGGCTGCCGCTCCAGCTTTTGACTTCCGCCGAACTTCTCCAGACGGCATCGTCCGGTTTGCCGTCGATGATTGGCGCGGTCGCGGCGGGGGCAATGTCCAGCGTCCGGACTTTCCGCAACTCCGCATTCCCCTTGAGATTGAATTCCAGCGGTCCCATCCGGAATTGTACCGGGGTGTCGACTTTTCCGTTGATGTTGATCGTCCGGATATTGTCGAACCTCATGGGACCTTCGGACGGATATTTGCTCCAGAAGTTCCGCACCGTGACTTTCTGCCAGCCTTTCTGCAGCAGCTTGAAAGTCATGCTGAACATGCGGTTTTCATTGCAGATGAATACCATAGTGAAAGTCTCTCCGCCGCCGTCGCTCTTCAGCCAGAAGGAAACGCTTTCCCACGGCAGATTCAATTTTTGAAGCTCTTTCAGAAATACCGGGTCATCCTGACCGTTCATGAAAATGGCCTTGTCGGAGGGCCGCACCTCAAAACCGAATGTCGGCTGACCATCCGGAGTGTTCTCGGGGGAAGCAAGCGGAGTGACGAACTTCGTGTTGCTCCATTTCTTGGTGGAGAAATCCAGCACGACACAGCCCTTTTCCAGCCGGACGCTTTCCGCAAAGAGCCATTGAGAGATGAAAATCAGAAGGAACGAAAAAACAGACAGCAGATATTTGTTCATTGCATTATACCTCATTCACCCATGAAAAAGGAAGGAGTTTTCACATAAGGACGGTTCGAATCCGCATGACAGTCCCCCCAGAGGATGTTGGCGGTTTTCCCGTGGCGGTATTCGATCCGCGTTCCGGATGTGGACGGCTGGTTGTAGGTCTGATAATCCAGCTGCTGGGAGGCGCCGTCCGTCAGAACGATCAAACGTGAAAGTCCTTTCACCTGAGACAGTTTTCGGATATTGGCGATCGCCGTTTTCGCATTGCCGCAGATATAGGCGTTCCATGCAAAATTGTTCACCGTCACGTCCGTGCTGTCCGTCCCCGGACAGAGATATGCCGGGGACGTCGCATCATAAATGCGGTCATAAGAAACATTCTTATACGAGCTGAAAGTTCCTGCGCCGGACAGGGCGTTTGACGGACGTCTCGAACCGATATAGGGCGCCAGATCGTTCACCTGCAGCACCCCCATTGCATAGGAAGGCGGATTCAGATAGCTGTTCACCTTGTCCGGATAAAATTCCTTATAGTCGCTGACATATTGGGTTACCGCCGTCCCCAGTTGTTTCAGCCGGGAGACGCAATTGATCTTTTTCGCCATGTCCCGCGCCTGATTCAAGGCGGGAAGAAGCATCCCGGTCAGAATTGCAATAATCGCGATCACAACCAGAAGCTCTATCAATGTAAAATCACTCTTCATACCGGGGATGAAGAACCGCCTCTCATTTTTCTCTTTCATGACTTTCGACTCCTCTTCGTTATATTGATTTATGAAATCTTTGACGTTTATTCCGCGGAATCCGATGCGGACAGGGAATGTCCGGTCCGCGACTCCAGTGTGACACGGGAAAGTTCCACGACTTCGACTTTTCTTCCGCCGGGATTATTTTTCGCATGCGACACCAACGCCAGAACCTTTTCAAAAAGAGGTTCATAATCGACTTGCAGCCAGGGAGTTTCCGAATCCGGGAGCCGGAATCCGTTGATGCACTCCGGCAGCTTGAAGTCCATCTTCGGAAACGGCAGCCAGTCGCTGAACAAAAGATCGGCCGAGGAAATTTCCCTGCGTTTTTTTTCCAGAATGAACGGCAGGATGCGGACGGACTCCGGATAGTTTTTTCCGGGAATCTCCAGGGAAGTAAACCGGAGTCCTGCGCGTCGTGCCTCTTTTTCAAACAATTCATTGCTGGAAATGTCGAACATCGAATATCGCGTCATCTCAGCCACAATGTTGATCACACTCCGATAGCCGCGTTCCTTTGCATATTGGATAATGGATTCCTCCCGGTGGCAGGACGGCGTAATCCTATAGTAATTCAGATCTTCGTGGTCGCCGTCATTGAAATCTCCGAGGAACACCACCGGATAGGGAAGTTTCAGGCATTGTTCCACTTCCCGACGAGAAAAGTTGATCGGAATGATGATGGCGCAGTCCGGATACCCGAATTTCTCCATGCGGAAAAGTTCTTCTTCCAGATGCCCGATGTTTTCCTCGCTCTGGGAGGATGCCAGACGGATCGTGAAATTGTATTTCCCGTTCGTATGCGGCGAATGGATCAACTGAAGCATCTGCGTGACGAATGCGCTCTTCGCCGGTTCGCGGTCCATCGCGAAAAACAGGACATCGGTCATTCCCTCCCCCGCCGACTTCCCCTTGACGAAAAGCCCTTTCCGGGAAATCCGGGTCACCAGATTTTTCCGTTCGAGGATATCCAGCGCACTGCTGATGACGGTGCGGGTCACATGGTAGACCTTCGCCAGTTCCCGGATGCTTTTCAGCGGGGAATTCGGCGGAAGCCTTCCGCTCAGAATATCGTTTTCGATCATCACCGCGACATATGCCGACTGGCTGCCGTTTCCCGAAGCTACACTGGACCTTGTCATTATTTGTCTCCATCTGACTTAATCTGTCATATATTATATCCACGGAAACCACATTGTCAAGGCATTTGCAAAAGAAAAATTGAAAAAAATCAGGAGTCATCCCGATAAAGTCATTATATCGCAGATCAACAACGAAATAATTTGCAGTCAATTCTCTCCTTCAAGTGAAAAGACGATGTCGGGGGACGAACCCGTGGCGCCCGACTCCTGCTTGCCGCCGTCATCCTTCAGGTCGGAACCGACACTGTAGATGGCCACGCCCGGAAGATACCGCAGGGGTTTGCCGTCGAAGGGATCGGTCGGCAAATCCGCCTTCTCCGGGTAATTTCCATGTTGCCGGCGAACTTGTTCCAGTCCGATTCCCGCCTCCGCCAGACGGCAGACCGCCCTGAACCGGGACGCCCTGTTTGCCTGCGTCAATACCGTCTGAGGTTCCTTGCCGGGAGTTTCAATATCCTTTTTTACCATGTCGGAATACATGGCCCACAGACGGTGAATTCCTCCAAGCCGGTTCATCCGCGATTGGAACTCCGCAAGGTCATTCCGCGACTGCCAGACATCCCGGGAAAGAATGTCGACCAGTTCGCGGGAATATTCCATAAAGGTCGCCCGCAATCCGTCGGCAAAAAAGAACAGAAGAAAACGTTGTTTATGATCCATCCAACGGAAATGCAGCAGAGATTCCGTATCCTGGTTGTTCATTACAAAAACATTCCCGGAAATCGCGGAATCAGTCAACCCGGCGAGTTTTCGCCAGCAAGCCTTTTCCCGATCCAGTTCCTCGCCGGTAAACTGGCGGAGATATCCCGCGACAATTTCCATGCGAAATTCCAATTCAAGGTGATTGATCCCGGATGTCGGCTCCTCTGTCGCATACTCGGTTCGGTGCTCCAGATCGCGCAACAACTCCCGGAAGTCGCCTCCGGCGCGAAGTTCCAGACGGCGCCACAGCAGATAATTGCGAAGGGTGCTGTTGCATATATCAATCGGCTGAGGATGATTAGGATAGGATTCTCCGCGCAAACCGAGCGCCGGATATTTCCGCAGGATTTCCCGGACGGCATCCAGTTGAGGTTCAACTTTCTTCAGTTCGCCCCGGAGGTCGGCGGGAATGCCGCCGACGCCCTTTAAAGTTCCAAGGGCGGAAACGGGGAACTTCGGCAGCGCAATTTTCATCAGTTCCGGCGCGGCATACGGTTTTTGCATCGCCGGAAGTTCATATTTCACGGCATGGTTCCAGCGGATTTCGCCGATGATCCGCCACGGAATCAGAAAAACAAGCGCGGCGACCGCCAGACAGAGCAGAATACGCAGCGCGTCAGGCAGGCCATAACGAATAATTTCGCGATTCCGGAACCGGTTCCACAAGGGAGACTTTTCTTTGTTCTTCGGAGGTTCCGGATTGGAAGACCGAAACAAATTGTCGCGACGTTTCAGTTCGTATGAAATCGGGATGGAAGACAAGCAGAGAAACAGCCAGAATATCCCGTAACAGAGAAGAATCAAGCGTCCGCCGACCGTATCGGGAGACGCCAGAAAGAAGGAACTGTAAAACATCGCAAGACTGACCCATACGAAGGGATTGAGCCGCCGCAGAAACCTTGCGGAACGGGGCGGAAGCTCCTCTGCGCACTCCTGAAAGAGACAATACCCTTCCACACTGTTCCACCATGGAATCAGCATCCGGGCCGATCGCCATCCGTAAAGGCCGTGTTTCAGCAGAAAGAGTTCCAGCGACTTGATATAAGCCAGAAGCCAGATTGCCCACATTCCACTGTTGCTAAGGCAGAAATACGGCCAGCCCCCCAATAATCCTCTGTTCAAAACAATGAGAAGGAAAGGGAATGCCAGAACCAGAAGACTGAACCACGGAAGCCACCAGAAGCAACGCCCCTGCGTATACAGGAAAGGAAGGGCCGTGGCGAAAGCCGGTTCCTCGCC